>JBNMMV010000439.1:0-3002 GCA_051270205.1 Limisphaerales bacterium | reverse complement strand
CTGGATTTGGGCACGAGCACGCATGCGTTGACGGTGACGATCGCGATTGTTGTCGACATCGAAAGCCTCGTGGCGATAGCGAAAATCGCCTTTCACTTCAAGGTTGTCGGTCCAATCCGGTTGCGAGGACTTCTTTTCCCCAGAAGCGATAGAAGCGACCGTGGCGATGGGTGCTTTATAAGCGTGTTCAGCGAGGGTTTTTTTCTGTTGTGCAGATTCGACTGCCTCTAAACGAGCAGTCAGCGCTTTAACCTGGACCATTAGATCTTCTATGACTTGGTCTGAGCTTGCCGCTGAAGTACTGCTACATAGCAAGACTGCGAAAGCCGCCGTAACCCATTTTGTTGCAAATCGTCGCCGCATTTACGCGTCTCCTAGTGAAGTAGGTAGTTAAGTAGGCGCGTAGGATGGGCGACGAATGTTACATTTGTATGACAGTGTTACCTGTTTTTTATACTTCCATGGGCTTCAAGAGTTTTGGCCAGTCTTCCATGCCACGGACTAGCGCTTCGCCAATTTCAGCAACTGACCAGGGCTCAGCTAGCGCATCTTTCTCGGCCAGCGTGCTGACCTGCCAGGAGAGCAGGGCAGTTCTGTTTCCGCTCACGCAAAACTGGCGACCGGTGACTTTTGCTGCGTCATCGGTACATAGCCAGACGACAGTCGGTGAGACCTTTTCTGGCGCCAATCGCTGATCCAAATCTTCAATGTCTGGCATGATGTCTTCAGTCATTCTTGACAGGGCTGCCGGTGCTAGGACGTTGACCGTAATGCCATATTTCATGCCTTCTAGGGCCAATACTCGCATAAAGCCTGCAATACCGGCCTTGGCTGCGCCATAGTTGGTTTGGCCGAAATTGCCGATAAGACCAGAGGTCGAGGAAGTCATGACAATGCGACCCCCTTCATTTTGCTCAAGCATCACCTGCCAGGCGTGCTTGGTCACCAGGTAGGTGCCTTTTAGATGGACGTCTATGACAATATCCCACTCTTCGTCGGTCATTTTCTTAAATGACCTGTCACGCAGAATACCGGCGTTATTTATGAGTATGTCCAAACGGCCGTATGTGTCTATGGCGGTTTGCACCATGGTTTGCGCGTCGGCATCGTTGGTTACCGACCCATAGTGCGCCACCGCAGTACCGCCATTGGCGTTAATTTCATCGACCACACCATCCGCCATGCTAGTACCACCACCGGCACCGTGACGGTCACCCCCAAGGTCGTTAACAACGACGCTTGCGCCTTCATGGGCTAAGAGTAGGGCGTGTGAGCGGCCTAGTCCGCCGCCTGCACCTGTGACGATGGCTACCTTTCCAGTTAATGATCCCATGTATTCTCCTTGTCGATTATGTTGTTAGTGATTTTGACTTGTTAGTCGGTTTTTTAAACTAGATCTCTCAATAAGATCGGGGCAGATCGAGAACATGCTCCGCGATAAAACTCAGAATTAAATTTGTAGAAATTGGCGCTATTTGGTAAAGGCGCGTTTCGCGAAATTTTCGTTCGATATGATATTCCTTAGCAAATGCGAAGCCGCCGTGTGTTTGCATGCAGGTGTCTCCAGCCTGCCAAGAAGCCTCTGATGCCAACATTTTTGCCATATTTGCTTCTGCTCCGCAAGATTCACCAGCGTCGAATAGGTTGGCGGCTTTATCGACCATTAGTGAGGCCGCTTCAATTTGGCTGTAGGCTCTTGCAATAGGAAATTGAACACCTTGGTTTTGACCGATGGGTCGATCGAATACTTCCCGTTCTCGTGCATAGTTTGAGGCTTTGTCTATGAAGTATCGCCCGTCTCCAACGCACTCAGCACCAATCAGGATTCGCTCGGCGTTCATGCCGTCGAGGATAACCTTGAAGCCTTTGCCTTCAGTGCCTAAAAGGCTATCGGCAGGAATTTCTAGGTCATCAAAAAACAACTCACAAGCATGATGGTTGATCATCGCTTCAATCGGCCGGATTTCCAGACCATTTCCTTCAGCGGCTTTCACATCGATAATAAATGTAGATAGACCATCTGTCTTTTTAGTTACCTGCGACGGGTCAGTAGTGCGGGCCAGAAGTAGCATTAAGTCAGAATGCTGGATACGACTGATCCATACCTTCTGGCCATTAATCACGTACTTGTCGCCTTCTTTGCGGGCGGTTGTCTTAAGGCTTGTAGTATTTGACCCGGTAGTGGGCTCGGTGACGCCGAAGCTTTGCAGACGAAGCTCGCCTTTCGCTATTTTGGGTAGGTAGTTGGCCTTTTGATCGTCGGTACCATGACGTAGCACCGACCCCATTACGTACATTTGTGCATGGCAGACACCAGCATGCGCACCCGATCGGCAAATTTCTTCCATCACGGCTGCAGCCTCCAGAACCCCCAGTCCCGAGCCGCCGTATTCGGTAGGGATAAGCACACCCAAAAAACCGGCTTCGGTGAGTTCGGCGACAAAGTCCGATGGGTATCCAGAGGTACGGTCCATGTCGAGCCAGTAATCTTCGCCGTACTTTGCACAAAGTTGTTTGACTGCTAAACGGATGTGCTCGATTTCGGATGAACTGGACATAGTTTTCCTAGAATGCTGTCGTAACCTTATTGTGCGTTACTTTTACGGCGCCGTTAAGTACTTGCGGTAAAGTTGCTTGATTGCAGGTTGAGGGCGATAAGCATTGCTTTGGCGCTTGGCTCTTGTGTTAGAATTTGGCATTGTTAAATTGATTATCTTGGTTTTGGGGGGAAAATGAGAGAACTGACGAGGAAATTAATGCTATCGCTGGTGGCTGTTTTGCTGGCGCCTTTGGTGGCTGCGGAATACACGGCACCGAGAAGCGCAGACGGCGTGCATCCAGACCTTAACGGTGTCTGGCAAGCGCTGAACAGTGCAAATTACAATCTGGAAATGCATACGGCCAGCCACTCTTTGCAGTTGCGGGAAGGTCCTATGGGTCCTTTGCCATCTGTAAAAACGCTTTATATGGGTGCAGTGGGCGCGGTACCTCCAGGCTTAGGT
>JBNMMV010000438.1:0-3019 GCA_051270205.1 Limisphaerales bacterium | reverse complement strand
ACAGCAATTCCTTAGGGGTTAGCCCAACCGGTTGCGGGGGCGCATTAGCGAGTTCAATACTTTTTTGCCCGCGGCTTACCGCTTGCTCAACAAACGCCTGCATGCTTTCTTGCATCTCAGCCAGACTCATACCGTTATCTGGCGTTTCTGATTGTTGCTCACTCATAGTAACTCCCTCGTATTGATACAGATGCAGGTCAAAGTGCGATTTGGCAATGCTATTCCATATTCGGTGGCTGCTTGGTCCTTGCCGGTTTCTTTTTCACCGGTTTTTTCTTAGCGGCTTTTTTCGGAGCGTCGCTCGCTACTAACGCCGCTTCAATACGTTCCATACGCATATCCACTTGCCTAACTTGTTCGGACAATTGGATGATGTCTTCCCGGCTCGGCAAGTTCATTGCTGCAAGCTGCTGCGCCATGGCATCAGCAAATCCGCGCTGGAATGTAAGTTGAGCTTTCTGCATATCATTCATTGTTTGACTATAGGCCTCGGTACCCATGACTTGATTGGCAAACGCATCAAAATTGCGTTCCCACTGTGTAACCATCTCACTGAATGCTTGAGCTGGTGGGGGAGTATCTTCTTTTGCCATCTGCGTTCTCCGACTATAGAGGGTGATTGTACGACATCTAGCGCGTCGATTGCATTCTAGCTCATTAGTTGCTATTTCTTCGTCTTCTGGACCTCACGAATTAGGTCCATGTGCGACTGAATAAAAACATCTGCTACTACCCGATTACGCACCACCTTGTCCGTGCCAACCAAGTAAGTCGCGCGTCTAACCCCGAACCCCATTGGACCGTCCACCCCCGCTGCCCGCACCAATTTTTTGCCTGGATCCGCAAGTAGGGGAAAGGGAATCGAAAACGAATTCGCGAATCGTCGATGACTTTCGTGGCTTTGCGGGCTGACGCCCACAATTTGAATGCCTAATTCTTCAAGACCCGCGTAACTGTCTCGAAAGCTACAGGCCTCTGCCGTACATACCGGTGAAAAATCAGCAGGATAAAAATAGAGTATGAACTCTCCTGCAGCAACCAATTCATCCAGCGTAACTAGCTCGCCAGACTGGTCAGGTAGTTGGAAGTCAGGAACAGTGTCTCCGACATTAAGCAAGATAGTCTCCTTTTTACCGTTGAATCACTTCGACCACGTACTGATCAGGATCGCGACCAAGCCCAATGATGGCACCCTTGACCGCCTCTATAGGCAAAGCCTCTCGATCGATCACTCCGCCACGCTCGCGGATTCGCGAGATAACCGCGGCGGCATCATCAACATCAAATACGATTTTGCTGTTTCCACCATCGTACTGACGGTCTTGCTCCGGCCAATTCATGAGCACCAGTACTGCGCCGTCGCCGTGTTCGTAACCAAGAACAATTTCATTAAGGTAGCCGAGCTCATAGGTTCGCAACACTTTTAATCCGAGTATGTATTGATAGAACTCGCTGGAGACTTCTAAGTCAGCAACGCCAATTCCAATGGCACTTAGACGCTCTGCAAAAGCTGGAGCCACGAACAATAATAGACTCAGGACAATACCTTTCAGCGGTTTCTTGAGGCTCATTCGGCCACTATTCATTTCATTTTTCCTATCAGGCAACCCGTCATGGGGTTACCACTTTAACCCAATGCCTACTTGAGACACAGCCGCCAAATTGGTGGGAGAACGTGCACCCAGAAGACCAAGTTCTGCTGGAAGAAGCGAGTCAAATTTTGGGAGCTGAGTAACTCAGAGCTTTGCATGATCGATTTCAGGAAGCACATACTTGGCGAATAGATCACACTCACTTTGATGCGGGTAGCCTGACAGAATAAAAGCGTCTATGCCAAGCGCCATATAGCCTTTTAACTTGGCTAGCACCTGGTCAGGGTCACCAACAATAGCAGCACCACAGCCACTGCGGGCACGCCCAATACCGGTCCACAAATTATCTTCAACAAAACCGTCACCGTCGGAATCTTCACGTAACATACCTTGTGCACGGACCCCAACCGATTCACTGTCTAGCGACTTCGATCTTATTTCCGCGCCTTCAGCATCATCAAGCTCCGATACCAAATCAAAGGCAGCATCGCGCGCTTGGGCTTCTGTTTCTCTAACAATGACATGCACACGATAACCAAACCGCAGCGAGCGGTTAAAATCGGCAGCCCGTAACCGCATATCAGACAAGATAGTAGCGACGTTGGGTAAAGTATCTGGCCACATTAGAAATACGTCTGCGCACTCTGCTGCGACTTCTCGGGCAGGCTCGGACAGGCCTCCAAAATAAAACAACGGACACTCGCCTGATACAGTTCGAGCATTCGGCGGCTCGAGTACCAAATCAACAAATTCTCCATGAAAATCTATCGCTCGACCATCTAACAGGTCGCGCAGGACCATCATGTTTTCTCGCGTACGCTGATAACGCGGAACAGATGCCAACTGCTCACCCGGCAGGTCTGAGGAAATTATGTTGACACTTAAGCGCCCCTCTAACATTTGGTCTAGCGTAGCGATCTGGCGTGCTAGTTGTGGCACCCAAAGCTCGCCACAGCGCACCGCGACCAGCAATCGAATTCGCTCAGTAAGAGGGGCTACGCCGCCGGCGAAGGCTACGGAATCGATACCCAGCTGGTAACCAGAGGGCAGTAGTATGCTGTCGTAACCATGCGCGTCTGCGTTACGAGTGATTTTCTGACAATGCGCCCAGGATGATTTCAATGTTTCATCTACTACGCCTAATCGACGGTAGTCATCATCACACAAGGCTGCAAACCAACTGACCTCAACACTCATGGCAGCGACTCGCCCATGGATGCTTGAATAACAGCGTAGACATCAGCCCGATCCAATGTCACATCGATTGCCCGTTTGGCGCCAGCTATGCGCTCAGGATCTATTGATCCAACCAAGCCAACCGGGTTAGATGGGTGCGCCAGGGTAAATGCCAATGCCAGGGTGGCGAGATCAACCTGCTCTCGCTCCGCCAACGCGCTCATAACTTCTGCAAGGGTAGAATTCAGTTG
>JBNMMV010000437.1:0-3040 GCA_051270205.1 Limisphaerales bacterium | reverse complement strand
CGTTCAATTTGGGTCCGCATCTTTAGTCTGCAGCTTTAATCCACTCAATTGGAACGTAAATGTGACAGCGTGTCTCATAATTGCAATAACCGTATCAATAATAAGCCATGTAGCCGAAGTTTTTGGTGAAGAGGCGCGGGCAAAACTCAAACGCATTAGGGGGCAGAAGACCTCTTTGCGGATTACACGCAAAGATATGCCGATGCAGACTGTGGTTTGCACGATAAACAACGACGCGATACACCTTGCGGATCGAGACGGTCTGCGGCTCAACAAACTAGCAAAGGCCCAATAGGTCATGGGGGAATTTATGGTCTACGTACATTTGGTTGTTTTTCTCAGTCTCGTTGAGTACCTAGTTTTTGTCGGTTTGGTGGGTGCTGCGCGTAACAAGTACGATGTTCCCGCACCGGCAATGTCAGGCAATACCGATTTCGAGCGCATCCTGCGGGTGCAACAAAATACCCATGAGCAACTGATCTTGTTCGTGCCTGGCATTGTGGGTTTTGCTATCTATATTAGTCCCGTCTGGGCTGCGAGCATCGGTTGTGTGTACCTGCTTGGTCGAGTGCTGTACTTTTTCGGCGACCGTGTCGCTGCTGAAAAAAGGACAACCGGTGCGCTTATGACCTTGATCTCAAACTTTGTGTTGGTTGTTGGTGCGGTCGTTGGGGTGATCCTCTCTCTGGCATGATACCGGTTAAGCGAGGTAGCGCTCCGTAATGCTGGCCTTGTATGCCTCAGTTCCCAAAGGCGCACCGGTAGCTTGTTCGATGAGCTCATCTGGCATAAGTAAGCACCCTTGGCTGCGAATGTTATCGGATAGCCAGTTGTACAGCGGTTTGAACTCGCCCCTGCCAAGCGCTGGGGCAATTTCGGTGTTGGCATTTGTTGCGGTTTTGAAGATCTGCGCTGCTGCCATGGCCCCCAATGAGTAGGTTGGGAAGTAACCGAAAATACCCGCTGGCCAGTGTACATCCTGCATCACCCCGTCGGTGTCGTTTGGTGGCTCAATGCCTAGCGTATTCTTCATAGATTCGTTCCAAGCATGAGGCAGATCCGAAGTGGTGATATCACCCGCTAGGATCGACTTCTCCATCTTGTAGCGCAGGATTACGTGAAGTGGATAGGTGACTTCATCGGCATAGACACGGATGAGACCTGGTTCTACTTTGCGATACAGACGCAGAATATTGTTCGGCTCCCACGCACTGCCTGTTCCACGCATTTGTGTTTTTAGTACTGAGCTAAGGAAGCGAATAAACTGCTCTGAGCGAGCGGCTTGCATCTCTAGCAGCAAAGACTGACTTTCGTGAACCGTCATGCCCCGGTGGTTGCCAACTGGCTGACCTTGCCATTGTTTTGGTAGGCCATCCTGGTATAGCGCATGCCCGGTTTCGTGAATCACGGCCATTAAGCTCTTAGTGAAGTCGTCGTCCTCATAGCGAGTCGTTATGCGTCTGTCACCGTCGGCGCCGCCGCTAAAAGGATGGGCAGCTGTGTCCAGGCGGCCACGCTCGAAAGGAAAGTCGAGGATTTTCAGCACCTCGCGACTCAAATTTTCCTGGTCAGCCTGGGCAAATGGACCAGGTGGCATCACAGCTGCCGGAGCGGCAGCCTGCTTCTGCATTACCTTTTGTAGGAAGCCTGGCAGAAAACTCTCAAGATCAGTGAAGATTGCATCTACCTGGGCTTCGCGGCGGCCTGGGTCGTACTCGTCGAGCAACGATTCGTAAGGTGTGACATTCATTGCCTCAGATTTGACAGTGGCCTGCTCTCTTATCAGACCAAACAACTTGTCGAGTTTCGGCGCTAATGCTGCAAAGTCGTTTTTCGGTCGTGCCTCACGCCAGACCATGGTCGATTCAGAGCGTGCAATTTCAATATGTTTAACCAATTCCGCCGGCACAGCGTTTGCGTGCAGGTAGGCATGCCGAATCTCTCGTAGATTAGCGCGTTGCCAGACATCCAGGTCATCCTGTTGGTCGGCGTCAGCCAGTAGATCACTGGTGTCGTCGAGCGTACTGATTTCATGAGCCATTACCCCGAGTTCGGCGAAAACTTCCGCCCTTGATGGTGCGGCGGCAGGCGGCATCATTGTTTCTTGGTCCCAATGCAATATGCCCAAGGCATTCTTCAAGGCGGATAATCGCTTGTTGCGGGCTGCCAGTGTCTCGTAGGCGTTCATGGTGTTTCCATAGTCAGGTGATAGCGAAGTTAGATTTCAGCGCAGAGTAACAGGGCTGTCAATCGGCGCGGGCGAGAACCATAAATGCGACGTAGGTGCCACGCATAAAGAACATGAAGCCGAGTGGGAAGCGGGTCATCCAGTGCGCGCCGCGAAACGAAATAGGTAGTTGTCGCGGGTCCTTGATCTCAGCGAAGTCAAACTTGTTGTAATACCCAACCAGTGGGGATTCGCACATCAGCCAAAGGGGGCGGTCGGCGCGGTCGAGAAGGGCCTCAATCAGTAATTTCGAGACGCCCTGACCCTGCCAAGCGTCTGCGACGACAAGGGATGCCAGTTCTTCGATATCGGCGTGGCTTTTGATTTGACCGCAGCCCACAAAATGGCCGTCAGTATCAACCGCGACGCTGAAACTCTGCCAGCTCAATCCCAAAGGATTCAGGTTATTACGCATTACTGCAGTGCGGATCTCGGTTTGATCGTTAGCCGTCGCAGGTCGTATCGTTACTGAGCTCGTCACAGTTACTCCGGCAAAAAGAGAGAGGGTACACTTCAAGAGAAATTGGATTCAACTATTAAAGCAGATGGGTTAAGTTGTGGTGGGGGAAGGTAAATGAAGTCATACATTTTGAGGCGGCTGTTGGCATTGCTGCCGACACTGATATTTACCAGCATCATTGTGTTTGCGTCTATTCGATTGATTCCGGGCGACATCATCGATTTGATGCTGGCGCAAAATGATATTGCGTCGGGCCAAGATCGTGCCGCAATTGAAGCTGCTCTTGGGCTCGACAAACACGTTCTTGTGCAATATTTCGATTGGATTGGCTCAGTTTTGCAAGGAGACCTGGG
>JBNMMV010000436.1:0-3049 GCA_051270205.1 Limisphaerales bacterium | reverse complement strand
GTAACCATCACACCTGAGATGAACCACAAGTACACATCCGAAGTAGCAGACGAGCAGGAGATTTTCGCCGAGTTCGCACACCCGCATCTACTCCTTTCATTGGCGAACAACGCGCTCATGTCCGAATACATCATGCCAACGTGGATACACGTGGGTTCAGAAACACGTCGTCGAGCAGCTCTGAAAGTGGGCGATACCATCAACGTTCGCGCTGTGACACTCGACAAGTGGCAAAAGAAAGGGCACGAGTTCATTCGTACTTGGGTCACTTATTGGCGTGGCGAGGAAATGACCACCGATATCTTGCATACCGCTATTTTTAAAGTTGCCGTTTAGTGAAATTCGCAGTGCTGGCATCCCATGAAGGCACCACATTGCAGGCAGTCATGGACAGCTGTACAGCGGGTACCTTGCAAGGCGAAGTGTGCTTAGTTGTTAGCAACAATAGCGCCTCAGGCGCCATCAACCGAGCTAAAAAGGCAGGCATTGCCACTGCCCACATAAGTGGCACCACCCACCCAGGACCCGACGAGGCTGACACAGCCTTACTTGCCGCTTTGCGCGAAACACAGGCCGATTTCGTCCTGCTGTTGGGATACATGAAGAAGCTAGGCAACAAAACTGTCGCGCAGTACCAAGGGTGCATTATCAACACCCATCCTGCCCTGCTGCCGAAATTTGGAGGTCACGGATTCTTCGGTCGCAAAGTTCACGAAGCGGTAATTGAAGCCAAAGAGACGGTAAGCGGTGCAACAATACACTTAGTAGATGCAGACTATGACACCGGCCCCCTGCTCTCACAGGTGCGCGTGCCTGTGCATCGCCATGACACTGCCGAAAGCCTCGAAACACGAGTAAAAGCAGCGGAACAAAAACTCTTGGTACAGACCCTAATCGAATTGGCGTCATCCAAAGAAGTTTCTAATTTCTAATGACACTCACTGTGCGAGCCCTGCAGACCCGTGACGCTCACGCCTACAAATACGCCAGACTGCTCGCACTGAAAACCGACCCATCTGCGTTCACTTCAGCCTACGAAACAACCTCGATGCTCGCAGATCAGTTCTTCGAGGATCGAGCGTCCTTCAAACCCCATAACTTCCTGTTCGGTGCCTTCGACTCAAAGCTTGCAAGCGAGCACGCGCTCGTAGGCATGGCCGGCGGATTCGTTGACCGCGAACTCAGTATAGCGGCCAGCAACTTAGGGGCTAAACAGCTATATGAATCTTTAGGATTCAAACAATGGGGGCTGGAGCCTCGCGCGCTCCAACTAAACCGAATGCAATTCCTGCAGAGCTGCCGCATGTAAAAACTCGTTGGCTGAACACAAAACCGTCCCGCCCATTGCAGCCGAACCACCATCGTAAGTGGTAACAACACCCCCGGCACCACGAACAATGGGGATGAGGGCTTGTACGTCATAGGCATTCAACGTTGCATCTGTTGCGAGATCAACACTACCCATCGCAACAAGTGCGTGCACGTAACAATCTCCCCCAATACGAGTGAGCTTCGCTTGAGCCTGCAATCTTTCGAACTGAGCCCTCTCGTCCGTTGGAAACCACTCCAACCCGGTTGTGCACAGCACCGAATCTTCCAAGGAACGACAGTCACTTGTGCGCAGGCGTCGGCGCTCATCGCCACGCGAAAACCAAGCTTGTTCACCATTGCCTGAGAAAAGTTCACCGACGTAGGGCTGATACATAACGCCAAGAATGGGCTCTTGGCCATCAAACAAAGCCAGCAACAGTCCCCAGTGCAACATGCCAGTCATAAAAGCTCGTGTGCCATCGATAGGGTCAATCACCCACGTCAGCCCATTGCCTTCCTGATAGCCGAACTCTTCCCCACATATTCCATGGTCCGGGTAAACCCGAGCGATCGCCTCTCGCACTGTCTTCTCAACCGCGTGATCTGCAGCGGTGACCGGATCAAAACCACCGTCAGTTCGTTTATTTTCTATGTTCATCTGAGAACGGAAGAAAGGTAACGCCTCTAGACCCGCCTCTTTAGCGGTCTGCTCTGCAAAGGCCAACAATGACTTTTTTTCATCAGCAGAAACCGCTACCTGTGGGCTGTACCCAAAGATGCTCGACATTTGTTTACCCTTCGGTGTGTGACCGTTAATATCAGGTGAAATATATCAGCAAGGACCAACTATGTCTGAACTCGTACTGCCAGAATCATCACGCCGATCCTATGAAACGATGCACTTCGCCCCAGCGCAAATTAATGACGGCGTACTCTACGCTTCAGGCGTTATAGGCACAGACGCAAACGGTAAAATTCCAGAGTCTCCAGAAGAGGAGTTTCGTAACGCCTGGCAGGCAATTGGCGGAGTACTTAAAGAAGCCAATATGGACTACAGCAATATCTTCGAGTTCACGAGCTACCATGTCGGCCTACAGGGGCACATCGGCAAATTCATGAAAGTGAAGGACGAGTTTTTAAACGATCCCTATCCAGCATGGACTGCTATTGGTATTACAGAGCTTGCAGTTGCCGGTGCACGGGTTGAAATTCGAGTTAGGGCTGGATAAGCGACTATTTGGCAATGGGGTCTAGAAATAGCCGTCGAACAAGAAACGGTAAAAGTGTCATTTTAAACCGGAACGCTTTAAACGCTCAACGATTCACCGATTGGTCTGCGGGCGTCTTGTAACCACAAGGTCTGCATAATCTCTATAGCATAACTTGCGAGTTTGGGTCTTAAAACCTGTATTTTCGAGAATATCAATTAGCTCTTCTGTGCTATGCGTCCAGAGGGTCCCACGCTTTTGATCGCCTTTTCCTTTTTGGTTGATTGAAATAACTTTCGCCTGTCTCCGAATCACATTGATTGTTTCGGCGAGACCATGTGTTTTGAGTAAATGTTTCACTAGAAACCATGTCCAATCAACAACGTCAATTTCTCTGCCGAAATCGATAAGAAAAAAGTATCCCCCTGGCTTTAGCCAAGAGTAAATGTTGCTTAACATAGGTCTAACAGGAGGGGCGTTGTTAAGAGCATTAACACAAACTATGAGGTCTTTAGACTCAGGTTCGATAT
>JBNMMV010000435.1:0-3068 GCA_051270205.1 Limisphaerales bacterium | reverse complement strand
TCTACGCTGACCGCAGATCCTGACGAAGATCCACCGGGAACACGGTCATGTGCAGCGCTGTTGACGGGTGTTCCATAACGTATGTTGACACCCATGAGGCTGTATGCGAGTTCATCCATCTGCGTTTTGCCAACAATATTGGCGCCGGTATTCAGCAAAGTTTGAACGACTGGGGCGTTTTTTGCCGCTAGACCCTGGGATGCGGCCCATTCGGGACATCGGGCGCCAGTGACATGTCCTGCAATATCAAAGCTGTCTTTAACCCCGACGCTTAGGCCGTTCAACAGCCCTGCCCCATTATCATCTCTAATGGCGGGTTCGAACATTTTTATAAAGGGATCACATGTTTGCAACATTCGGTTATTCCGCAAAAGTCGTTGAAATATTGGGATAAAACTGTGCCGGCAGCCAAAGTGAGGTTATCGGAACATAGGTAATCACCGCAAGCGCAATCAAGCCAACGATAATGAAGGGCAACGCACCCTTTACAGCTTCGTTGAAGGTAACGCCAAGCGCGCTGGAGACAAAAAGATTTAGCCCAAACGGCGGTGTAAACATACCAATTGCCGCATTTACCGCCAAAACAATGCCAAGGTGGATCGGATCAATGCCTGCTGCCACCGCGACAGGTGCTATAAAGGGCACCAAAATAATTATGATCGAGTTTGGATCCAACACCATACCGGCTATAAGTATGATGCCGTTAATAGCGAGCAAAACGTAAACAGGATTGCTACCAATGCCTGCAAGTAACCCTGTAAGACCGTTCGCCATCCCAGAAGTGGTCAGGTACCAGGCGAAGGCAGAGGCTGCAGCGACTATGATCATGACTTGAGCGGTGGTAATAGCACTGTCGACAGCGGACGTAAAAATGTCAGACAGATTCATTTCGCGATAAATCAAAGCTGATACAACGATAGCGTATACAACCGCCACCGCAGCAGCTTCAGTTGGCGTGAAGATGCCACCATAAATACCGCCTAGAATGATAAAAGGCGTGAGTAGACCCCAGAAGCATGCGCGCGCAGCATTGATGAGCTCGGGTATGTCCCATTTTGCTTCACGGGCCATACCGGAAATTCTGGCATAGGCCACGCAAACACCAATGAAGGCTATGCCGTAGACGATACCTGCACCAACACCCGCTAAGAACAAAGCCCCAATCGATACGCCAGTGACTGCTCCGTAAACGATCATGAAAATGGACGGCGGAATAATGATGCCCATCGATCCTGAACTCATCAACAGACCGATCGAAAACCAACGCTTATAGCCTTCTTTTTCCATGGCTGGCAGCATGATCTTGCCAACGGCGATAACGGTTGCTGGGCTGGACCCCGATATTGCGGAAAAAAACATCGAACTAATGACGGTTGTGATACCAAGCCCGCCGAGCATTGGGCGCACTAAAGCATTTCCCAATCTAATTAGTCTCTTGGATATTCCACCTTGCGCCATAATATTGCCCGCAAAGATAAAGAACGGAATTGCCATCAGCGGAAATTTGTCGATGCCTGAAAACAGGCGCTGAATAACCAGAATAGGTGGCGTGGTCGTTGTAGTCTCAAGAATGACCATCACCGGCAAAAGCAATACAACAAAAACAGGCACGCCTACGATAATTAGTAGGACCAGTGATCCGAAAAAAACGATGTGCATCTGGGTCTACTCAGGCTGTACTTTGGGCGGTGTTCAATCGGCGGACATCTTCTGACAGGAGCAAAGCACTCTGAACAAAACGTAGGGTCATGAGGGCACAACCTATCGGTATAGCGAGGTAGATAATCCACATTGGCCATTCCAAAGAGGCAGAGGTTTGTCCAAACCGCTTCATTTGACTGACAAGAGACCAGCCGTACCACGTAAGCATCGCAGTTGTACCTGCAGCAATAAGTGCCGCAATCTGTGCTAAACGATGGGCAGCCTTGGGCGGAAGCAAAGCTCCGAGCACATCAATCGAGATATGTGCTCCCGAGCGTGCACCAATTGCGCCCCCTATGAGGACGAGCCAAACAATACCGTAGCGCGTCAACTCGGCAGCCCAAGCCAACGCTACTCCAACAGAAGCTCTTAATGCGACATCGGCAACAAGAATCGTAACCGCCACCAACAATATGATTGCGACGGTTGTACGCTCCACAGCCGTCAGGAACACATCGACCCGATAGAGCCATTTCATCATCGATTAAGTTCCTGTTGGAGAGGTGGAAGCTGGTTGGAATATAGTATGTTTAAAAGCACATGACCCCTGCTTTTCACGAGAGGCAGGACCAATGGGGGCGCATCTAATAAGACGAGCCCCCGGGTATTGTTAGTTGGCGAATGCGCTAAGTTTTGTATAAGCGGTTTCAAGAAGATCCTTGCCAATACGATCCGAAAAACGCTCATGAACAGGTTGCATGGCTTCTGCGAAGAGAGCCAATTGTTCCGGTGTCAACTCGATTACTTCCGTTGTTCCTGCATCACGAATTTCTTGTAACAGACGCTGATTATCCTCAGCTGATACTTGACGCTGGTAGTCGCCAGCCTCTTGTGCGGCAGCCATCAGGATATCCTGCGTCTCGGAAGCCTGTGCGTCGAACCAGACCTTCGAAAAAATGAAAGCCGTTGCGATGTAACCATGGTTAGACAGCATCATGTAGTCTTGCACCTCATAGAACTTCATAGAATGAATTGAAACAATCGGGTTTTCCTGACATTCAACGACACCTTGCTGAAGTGCGGTGTAGGTTTCGGAGAACGCTACTGGAATAGCGGTGGCACCAAGCGCTTCAAACTGTGCAATTAACAGAGGACTTTCCATGACGCGGACTTTACGTCCGACATAGTCCTTAGGCGTGCTGACCAAGTGGTTGCAGGTCAATTGCTTGGACCCGGACTCCCAGAACTTAGCCCCAACAAATCCTGCGTCTTCAAGCGACTTGAGAATGACACCACCAACCTCTGCGGAATCAAGTAAGTCATAGGTTGCCTCAACCGATGGGAAAAGAAACGGAAGGTCAATCAGCTGTAAAGATGGGCTAAAGTTGGAGAGCTTGGCAGTTGGAATCGGTGCGGCCTGTACAGCC
>JBNMMV010000434.1:0-3111 GCA_051270205.1 Limisphaerales bacterium | reverse complement strand
TTCGCGCCCGACGAATAGCCTCGTCCGACAAGTGATTGACCTCATCTGTGGTCAACAAGCGCTGCGCGATGTCTCGACGGCCATAGTGAACCTGTAGAAAAAAGCGACCTCGATCGCCGGGTCGGGTGGGCATGCGTCTGTGCCAGATGTCTGAAACAAAAAAGCCGACATCCCCCGGTTTAGCAATGATGGGCTGAACCCTGACGTCGTTATAAGTAAGGTCCTCGTCGAAAACTTGTTTTGCAGGAGGGGTACGTCCTGAGAGGTGGCTACCGGGAATGACACCGGTTGGACCATCTTGAAGCCTGCATGCTTTTAGGTAAATGTGAATGCCAACTGCAAACACTGGATGGGGTATGTCCTGTGGCCATTCCATCTCGGGTCCAAGTGGAATGTGGGGGCCTGCATCTATGTGCCACGCGTCCCCGCCATGCAGCCCAGTAGAGGAGGGTGGATTGCGCCAAGCCGTATTGGCAATGACATGGCAGTCTTCACCGAGCAGAGGCTCTAGAATCTTAAGAATGCCAGGTTTAGCCACAGCCTTTTGACATGCCGCAGAATGGTTCAGCATCGCATATCTGAACATGTCCCAGGCCTTCGGATTGGGACCTCTTTCGTCCGAAGGTGTGTGCTTAAAAACCTCGTTAATTTCCTTTTTGAGCTCAGTAACCTCTTCAGGTGAAAAGACACCTTTAGCCAGTGCCCATCCTTCGGACTGTAGGTGGTGTGCATCCTTGTTTCGACATTGTTCCCGATACTTTAAATAACCGCGCACTCTGCGAATCATAGTGACCATCGACTGTCTGAGAGGAAGCACTTATGCTACTCATTCGAACTCAGTTTGGAAGTAATTTGATCGATTGTGACTCGCACGTTTTGGAACCGGCAGATCTTTGGAAAAACTATTTGGAAGCTGAGTTTCTAGATAGGGCGATACGTATAGAGGAATCCGAAGGGATAGAACGATTGATTATCGGCGAAGAGGTAGTACTACAAGGCGTACTCGCAGGACTTGGAGGCGCACATGTGCCTAAAGAAAAGTTGTTTGTATCAGGCATGCGTTACATCGACGGTTGCCCACCAGCCAGTTATGACGCCGATGCACGAATCACGGAAATGGACAAATGGGGCGTTAGCCAGACGTTGGTATTCCCCACGATCTGCATTCTACCGTTCCCAACCGACGATCAAGCCTTGGCGAATGCCTATTGTCGGGCCTACAACAACTGGATGATTGACTATAGCCACGGCAAGCTTGATCGAATATGGCCAGTTGCGGTTATCAACTGGCATGACGTTGTAGAAGCTGAAAAAGAACTGGCTCGGTGCATAGCCGCAGGATTCAAAGCGATTTTCGTGCCACCCGAAACAATCGCAAACAAACGCCCCAGCGATGTTCAGTTTGATCCCATATGGCGGCTCTGCGAAGAAGCGAACCTTCCGGCCTGCTTACACGTTGTAGTCCGATTCTCAGGCGCAGCGGTGCCATTCTCTGATTGGCACGCGACATCACCTGGTCCACTATTCGGATTTGGATTGGGTGCTACCGGGCAAATAATTCCCGCCTTAACGAGCATGGTAACGGATGCTTTGTTTGAACGGTTTCCGAAGCTAAAAGTGGTGAGTGTTGAAGCAAGCGCCGGCTATGCGCCCTATCTAATGGATAGACTGGACGCCAAGTATGAGGTCTTTGAAGGGATGTTGCCGTTACCAAAACGGCCGAGCGAGTATTTTAAGAGCAACTGTTACTTCGTTGCCGAGCCTCTAGAGAGAACCGTGTCCATGACGTTGGAACTTGTTGGTCAAGATCGGATTATGTGGGGCAGCGACTATCCGCATATCGACGGACTCGCTGAAGTCAGCGATCACCCGAAGGAAAAAGATGTGCTATCTGAGAATGCTAGGAGAGTGTTTGGTGGATAATGGTCGACCTCTCGCAGCACATCCTTGTACCTGGTTTTTTCTGGACGACGAAACTAGGTTTTTAGAGTCAGTAGCATTGGTCGTGCCCGCTGATCAACCGATTTCTCTTCACGATGTCCCTGTTGCGCTGTTGGACCTGTTAAGAAAATTATATACATCGTTGGCGCCATCAAATTTGGAAGTCGTTCTAGATCTCGATGACGCCTGGGGGATAATCAATAACCCCAATCGGTTTTCGCTCCCATCTGTTTTGGTTGTTGACTATGCAATGCCGTCGATTGACGGGTTGGAATTTTGTCAAGAATTGGCCGACATCCCGATTAAGAAAATTCTTCTCACTGGAGTTGCCGACGAGAAAATTGCTACCAATGCGTTTAATGATGGACTGATTGACCGGTTTATTCGAAAGAGTGATCAGAACGCTTTGGAAGATCTCTTGAAGCACTCGCGAGAGCTAACAGGACTGGTAATGGAAGAGAGGTTTCCGTTCCAAGGTATCGATGAGGATCTGAGAAACCTGTTTCAAAGATCAACGCAAAGTCGACAATTTCAAAAGTTCCTTTTCGAATACTCAATAGTTGAGCACTATCTATGTACTAATCCCTGCGGAATACTTGGGGTGGACAAAAAGGGGAAAGCCTCCTTTTTTGCGTTAGATCGAAGCGTTGAGCCAGAGAATCTTCGCTATGCCCCTGATACTATTAGAAGTGCGGTACGGGAGCGACGTGTGTTGACAGGCCTGTTCGAGTCTATTCCGGATAAGGACCAAGAGCTCACTGAATACGATTGGACGTTCAACTCAGTAGCCCTAAATGTCATCGATGATCGAACAAGATATGGGGTGCATGAAGCTCCCCCGCTGAGTGTTGATTATTCCCCGGAAGCTCAATCGCTGTCTAGTTTTCTCGAGCGAATTGGATCGCGAAGAGTGTGAATTCACCTGGTTCAGAAGTACACGTAATCCGGCCGGCGAACCGTTGCTCCACAACTGATTTTACGAATGCTAACCCGATACCGGTCCCTGTAATCGGCGAATTTGTGTAAAAAGGTTCGAAAATCGAATTGAGGTTTGGTTTTGGAATTCCCTTGCCATTGTCGAAGAAGGTGAGATTTACGAAATTCTTTTCTCTGGTTAGATTTATCTCAATGGAGCAATCTCTTGCGGCGACCGTATTTTCGAATGCATTC
>JBNMMV010000433.1:0-3119 GCA_051270205.1 Limisphaerales bacterium | reverse complement strand
TCTGGAGGTTTTGGCGCGGATGATGGGGTCAACGATTTCTTTAGCTCCCTCTTTGGTCAGGGCGGCTCTAGACGCGGCGGCGGGTTTCAGTCTGGCTTTCGGGGAACTGACCGACAAGCGACCGTTGAGGTCACACTCGAATATCTATACGCCGGTAATTCCATCGAAGTTTCGCTGGATAATACCGAGCGCAGAGCTGATGGTCGGCTCATTAACAAGCCAAAACGACTCAAAATTAGCATTCCGAAAGGGCTCACCGATGGGCAATCTTTTCGTCTGAAGGGACAGGGTAATCCTGGTTCCAACAACGGCGCGGCGGGTGATCTTTACCTGACCTTGAAGCTACGTCCACACAGTTTGTTTCAGGTGACAGGCAAGGATGTGCAATGCAAACTGACCATCGCACCCTTTGAAGCTGTGCTGGGCGCAGAGAAGTCGGTGGCAACTCTGGGTGGCCATGTAACGCTTAAGATACCGGCTGGATCGACCACAGGCAATAAGCTGCGGCTAAAAGGTCGCGGTTTGTATGATGGAGATCATTACGTCACTCTGGTTATCGATGTGCCCCGTGAAACCAGCGAAGCAGAACGAAAGCTGTATCAGTCATTGGCGGATTTAAAGGATCAAAACGATGAGGCAGCATGACATTGAAATTCTAAATGAGTCGGCTGTATTCACCTTGTCAGAGGTATGCCAATCCTGTGGCGCCGATACCCACTTTGTCTATGAACTCGTGCAGGAAGGCGTGATTCTGCCCAGTGGTAACTGTGTCAATGAATGGGTTTTTGATGGGCTAAATGTCATCAAGATTCGTAAGGCTTACCGTATGCATCGAGACTTGCACGTTAACTTACCGGGAATAGCCCTCGCATTTGAACTTCTCGAACGGCTGGATAATTACTGATGGACCCTGTGGCCGGCAAACCCTCTAGGGTTTTTGTTGGCATTAATCCAGGCTGATTTCCAGGCATCGTATTCCAAAGCTGGCGGTTTGGATTGAGAGCGAACCACGAAGTTGGGGTGCATGGCGCGTTTGGTTCTCGTTTAGTCAACGCAAGTGGGAAAGAAGTCTGGCCCGGCAAATTAGGTTGTCTGCTGCTAGGTGACTATTCGAATATTGAACTTCAAATAGATCCGCAAACGCTGGACCCTCGCCCAGATACATTGGCTGTGAACCAGCGACGCTTTTACGTGTTCGAATACGATTGGCGTCAGGACAACGTTCAGTCCGCTCAGGCGTTACATCATTTCCTCAATCAAATCCGAGTCGATCACAAGGATCCCAACTTAAAATTCGATTTTGTCACTCATAGTAAGGGCGGCCTAGTGGTGCGCTATTTCGCTAGATATGGTTCTGTCGATGTACTCAGCGACAATGATTTCCCGGTCGGCAATATAGGCAACGACTATATTCGAAGGCTTGTGTTACTTGGAACGCCAAGCTTAGGGTCTGCTCTGGCTGTGCAGAATCTCATTCAGGGCATGTCGATCGGTATCTTTTTGATATTGAAATGTGGCGAAGATTCGGCTTTTCAATATCCTCTGAAGAATACCGCTCTCGGCACCTGATCGCCGGTGGGGATCAAAACAGTCTCGATTTGCAAGCAGCCTACTTTCACAAACATATCGAACGGGGCCGTCGGTTTGTTTGGTCATTGACTGTGCCAGCACCCAACTTGGCCATTCGGCCCGTGGTATTCCGAGGAGATTGTCATCTGACACCGGCGAGATTGGTGGTTGAAGAAGTCGATGGCAAGTCGCTGGTGCGGATGTTTCCGAAAGAGATCTTGAACCCGGTGCCAGGAGTTAATTATGAAAGAATTTTGCTCGAGCCTAGTGATGGCACCGTGACGAAAGCTTCGCTGTTGGCTCGACCTGACCTAGATCTGACGATTGCTCGCCATAAGTACAGCTATTTTCCCATGCGACACAGTATGTTTCTCTGCGAAAAGCATGGGCAGTTAACGGGTAATATCAACTTCCAAGACAACCTGATGCATGTGCTCCTGAAAATTCATAGGTATCAGCCATTCATTTCCAGAGGAATGTACAACACGTCCTTGAATTGCGTGATCCAAGTCGAGGTTTGCTGCCTTGTTCCAGAGTTCGGCAATGTCAATTTGGATTGTTTTTGCGCGCTGGTTGAGAGAATCATAGAAACGCTGGAAATACTCGCGCCTGCTCTTAAGGCGCTTCTCCAAGACTCAAAGGTAACGCCGCGTCACGAGTCCACTCCGCCATGGAACCGTCATAAACCGCAACATCTGTTTTGCCTAACATGAACAACATCAGAGCATCCATGGTGGCGGAGATCCCGCCACCGCAGTATGTGATCACTGGCTTTTCCCCCAGAGCACCGATGTTCTCGAACTTTTGTCTCAAGCTATCAGGGGCTACGAATGTGCCATCCTGCTTATTCAGTAAACTACCGTAATAAACGTTGTGGCTACCGGGTATGTGCCCGGGTCTGCCGTATTGATTGAGCTCACCAGTAAACACTTGCGGTGACAGAGCGTTAATCGTGCAGGCAGAAGCTGACTCGATATTATCGGTCATTGTGGCTTTGTCCGCCCAAAATTGTGGTTGAGGATCGGCAGTTAAGCCAGTACTACGACGTACCAGGGCGTCCTGGTTATCGACTGGCTTGTCCTCTACTTGCCATTTTTGCCATCCTCCATCCAAGACACTAACGGAGTCAAATCCAATCGACCGAATCATCCACCAGAGTCGAGTCGACCACATAGGCACACCATCGTTGTATATGACGATTTTGCTGTTGTCCCCAACCCCATAGTCTTCCAGTATTCGAGCGAGACGGTCGGCAGCAGGCATCATAAATGGGATGGTCGTATCTGCGTCGCTTAACTCACGAATGAGGTCCAGGAATTGAGCGCCGTGAATGTGAGATTCCAAGTATTTATCTTTACCGCTTGAAGCTTGATTGCCGCGCCCTTCGACAAATTCAAGATAAATGCTGACATCAAAGATGAGGAGATCAGGATCATTGATGTTTTCAGCGAGCCAGTTAGTACTGACGAGTGGGCGTGGCAATTCCATAACTTATCCTTTCTTTAGACGAGGCTATTTACCCATGTTTATAGCTACCCACAGTAGCATGA
>JBNMMV010000432.1:0-3124 GCA_051270205.1 Limisphaerales bacterium | reverse complement strand
CAGCTTTCGGAGACCTCTTAAGCAGTCTGTTGGCAATGGTATCGTTGGTTGCACTTAAAGGCCGATGGCGATTGGCCGTGCCCTTAGTCTGGCTTTTTAGTGCGGTCGGAACCATCGATCTTCTCAACGCACTACGCCAAGTAGAGGGCGTTCCATACTTCGGAGCGACTTGGTATATCCCGACCTTCCTGGGTCCGCTACTCGTGGTGACTCATGTGATGATTTTCGCTCGGCTGCTCAAGCGAGTTGGGTTTATTGACAAAGAGGATACCGAGCGAGTCAATAGAGGCATTGTCGATGAGTACGACACAGCTAACGGCCCAGGTTTGAACTAGTGACTCTCAAGAAGTTCCGCCTTATGCTGTAAACGGTTTCGTAGACCCAAAATGGGAATCTTAAAAATGGCTGAATCTGTTCTATCCGGTGAGCCGGAACGTTGGGAAGGAAAAAACAGGTCTTACTACAATACGTCGAGTTCGTACGAGGCGCCGGAGGTTTCATCAGATACACAGGCCGATGCGAAGGTCGTGCTAATCGTAATAGCCTGTTTACTGCTCATGGCGATGCACTTTGTTTCCGGCTGGACCTTTGATATCTAGCTTTGAAGTTGGATCCTTCAGGTCGTTGTGGTTATTTGGATCTTATCCAGGGAAGTCGCAATCTATGCTTCCTTAATGACGGTTTCGATTGTGAGACCGAAGCTAGCAATACCAGGGAAGGACATTTCCCGACTGGCCAATAGATGGATACGCTGTACGCCCAAAGAACTTAATATGTAACTGCCCAAGCCTATTTCACGCCACACGGCACCTTGCTGCTCGTCTTCAGCACCGGCTTCATCACCGGGGGGTAAGTAGATAAATACACCCTGGTCCGCGTCGGCAATAATCTGCAACGAGCGATGCACGACATTGCCCGGGACGATTGCACTAGCTAGCAAATCCCGATCTCTTAGCCCTTTAACAACCCGCACCACAGTGGGCTTCGATCCATCGATGTCACCCTTAACAACGGCTGTAATGAATTTATCTTGGAAGATAGTCCGGTAAACATGCGCCGTCAGCTCACTATCGCCTAGACGCATTGTTGTAGTGGCGGTGCGTTCAAGCAGCACATCATTCTCGGTTCGATAACGGATGAGCGACTCGATGGAGATAATCGGCAAATCGTGTTCGTCTGCGAAGCGCATTAAGTCGGGAAGCCGCTGCATGGTGCCATCATCGTTAACAAGCTCACACAACACACCTGCTGGCGTCACTCCGGCAAGGCGGCACAAGTCAACGGTCGCTTCAGTGTGGCCCGACCGAACCAATACGCCACCGGGTTGATATCGCAGTGGAAAGATATGGCCCGGACGGACAAAGTCCCCCGCATTACCTTCCTGTTCAGCAAGGGCATTAAGCGTTCTTGCTCGCTCTAAGGCAGAGATTCCGGTCGTCATGCCCGGTAGATAATCAACCGACACTGCAAACGCACATCGGTGCGGTTCCTGATTCTTTTCCACCATCGCTGGTAATTCGAGCGCATCTAGCCTGTCCGGCTCACAGGGCGCACAGATAACCCCACTGGTATAGCGAATCATAAAAGCTATTTGTTCTTGGCTGGCGAATTCTGCAGCCATGACCAAATCTCCTTCATTTTCACGATCTTCATCGTCTACAACGATGACAAATCCGCCATTGCCGATTTGCTTAATCGCTTCATCTACACTCGAAAGTTGTGCCATTTGTGCGGTCCAATTTGGGTCGGGTTGCTGAAATGATAGCTGTCACTGTATTGTTCATAAACAGACATATTTCAACTTCTAATGTGCTTATATGAACAACTCTCTAAGCTGGGACCAGATAAGGTTTTTTCTTGAGGTCACAAAAGCTGGGTCCGTCGTTAAGGCAGCCCAAACTCTGGGCGTGAGCCATGCGACAGTATTGCGCAACATTTCTCGACTAGAGCGAGACCTTTCAACGAAACTATTCGACCGCTTTCAATCAGGCTATCGCATAACGGCTCGAGGCGAGGAAATTCTTCCAAGCGCTTTGGCCATGCAAGAACAAGCCGAGGCGTTAGTACGCCAAGCGGCCGCTAAAAACCCAATGCCCGAGGGTCTGTTGCGATTGCTAGTACCAGACAGTTCACTGTTTAACCTCATGCCCTCACTGGCTGAGTTTCACACTCAATACCCCCTCATCAGTGTGTCTACAGATCAACTAGCCACGGAATCCATGGTGCGATCAAAGGCCGATGTGGCTATTGTCGTTACCAACACACCGCCAGACCAACTCGTGGGTCGTCAGCTTGCCAAGCTGGAATTTGCCTACTACGCATCTGATACCTATCTAGGGTCATTGCCTAATCAACCCTCGGAGTACGATTGGATCACCTGGGGATCAGCCGACACTTCAGACATCGCACTGGGTGCAGACTGGCAAGAAAAAGAGCTGCGACGTTTTTCAAAACAACCGAAAATCGCTGTGCGGGCATCGCGTCATAGCGATGCTTTGTCGGCCATCCGCGCAGGGACCGGAGTTGGTTTTCTGAAGAAACCTCAGGAGGGACTTACGGAAGTGCCTTTGAAATCCAACATCAATTTTTTCGGTTTGTGGTTACTGACCCACCAGGATCTACAGCGGTCCGGTCGCGTCCGCGCTTTTATGGATTTCGCAGTCGAATATTTCAACGAACCGCAGGCTTAACCCCCCTTAAATTGACATCTGGCCAAGATCATGAGATATATCTAATCACATGATTAGTTATTTGCCCAAGGGGAACTACGATGAAAACAATGTTGAGCTTAACAATGGTGTTTTTAATGAGAGACATGTTTCGCTATCTACCCGTTTGGGTAAGGGTTTGGCTGGTGGTGATGATGTCAGCGCTGTTTGTCGCCCCCATGTTTTTTCTCGAACACGCAGCCGCACAATGGATGGCAGGCATGTTTATGTTGGGAGGCGTGATCATGAGTTTGATGCACCAGAAGATGGGCATGACCAAGTTGATGGGAGTCGGACACTTGCCGTGGTTGATACCTCTGTTTCTGATTTTTAGAGATCTTTCCATGCCAGTCGCGTCTCAAAGTTATTTCATATGGCTGGTCACCGCCAGTGTTCTAGCCGCTATCTGCTTGGTG
>JBNMMV010000431.1:0-3125 GCA_051270205.1 Limisphaerales bacterium | reverse complement strand
AGGCCGTTTTCAACTCTTCTGCGGCCTGCTTGAGTGAGGGAATGTCCTGGCCACGCAGCACCAGCGAGATATCCGGCATGCCGTTGTTGGCACCTCCTCGTACGCCCAATTGCAGTTGTTCAACAAAGGGTAGGCTCACAACTTTTTCACGCCAGGCATCGACGAATACCTGGGGGGTAACGCTACGTTCTTCTTCCCAGGCAAATTCGACCTCAACGGATGCGAATTCTGAGCCGTATTTCTGTTCCTGATTAAGATGCGCCCGATTCAGTTTAACGACGTAACCATTGAGGTTCTCCGTCCCAAGTTCGTCGCCGGTTTCAAGCAGTGTACGTTCCAGGTGAGCGACAAAATCCTGTCTATTGTCATCGCTGGCGCTGGCACCAAATTCAACGTTTGCATCGATGGATTCAAGGTCTATGCCGGTGACGAAGTTCACGCCCACACGGCCACTGATTGCGAGGCTGAAGGCAAGAATGACGCAGGCGATTGCGCAGCAAAGGGTCACCCCAGGGTTGGCGAGAGCGGCGTTAAGCATGGGTTTATAACGTTGATCTCGAAATGCTATGAAGTGTTGGTCAAACCACGGCCGGAAGCGACCCGGTGGCTTCTTCTGGCCTTGCTCGAATGCATGTTTAAGGTGACCGGGTAAAACCAGGAAACACTCTATCAATGAGGCAACGATGACACACAGTAAGACTGTCGGCATGGTCTGGATAAAGGCTCCCATTTCACCCCCGGTCAGCAGCAGCGGCACAAACGCTGCCATGGTAGTTAGGGAGGAGGTCATCACAGGCAGGAACATACGCTTGGCACCACCTGCTGCTGCTTCCGCTGGTGAATATCCTTGCTCGAACAGCGTTGCGGCATCTTCACCGACAACAATCGCGTCATCGACGACGATACCCAGAGCCATGACAAAGGTAATCAGGGCGAGGATATTGATGCCACCCGAAAAAATAGCGAAATAGAGCAGGGTTGCGAATAGGAAGCTGACAGGGATCCCGACCATCACCCACAGGCCAACGCGCCCGGATAAAAATATGAATAGAGTACCAATCACCAACAGTAAGCCGGTAAGGCCGTTTTCGAAGATCATGTCGAGTTGCTGCTTCAGCAACATCCACACTTCCTGGTAGACGTGAATTTCGACACCGGGGGGTAAGGTCTCGCGAGTATCGGCAAGCCAGGCATGCAGGACATTGGCCGAGTCGATCGCATCGTGATCGGTCAGACGCCGCAGGTGCATGGTAATGGTCGATTTGCCGTCCCGCATCAGTAATGTTTCACCTTCACGGGGCCGCTTTTCCACCGTCGCGATGTCCCCCAACCTCGTCAGCCGACCTTCCGGTTGCAGTGCCACTTGCATCCCGGCGAATTCACTAACCTCACGCTTCTGATCCAGGCTGCGAAGTTGACGAGCGCCCTGGCCGTGACCAAGCGTACCGGCTGGTGCATTTACACTCTGGGTTCTGATTTCTCTGGCAACCTGATCTAGCGAGGTATTCAACTCATAGAGACGTGCACTGCTGACCTGTACAGCAAGTTCTTCCTCGGGCAATCCTTCGAAGTCCACCTGGTCGATGCCCCGTGCGAGGAGCTCCTTTTCGAAGGCCTGAACCAGAGGCACAAGCCCCGAGACCGGCCCTGGCCCGGTCACCGACACCGCGCTGATGTATTCGTAGTCGACATCTCGCTGGATCCGTAGAGTTTCCATCTCAGAAGGAAAATTACGTATCTGGGCGATTCGCTGCTTAACCGTGTCGTTAGCGCCGATCATATCGACGCCGTGGTTGAACTGGATTCGAATGAAGGCACCACCGATGTAGCTGGTGCTGCGTAATTCCTGCAACCCATCGAGGGTGCGAAGCTGCTGCTCAATGGGAATGACAATGAGTTTCTCAACATCTTCAGCGGAGGCCCCCGGCCAGTCTGCATGAACTCTGACCACCGGCCACTCAATCGCAGGGTCGAGTTGGGTAGGTATCCGATCCGCCGCCCAGAGGCCGCTCAGCACCATCATGACCATAGCGAGGTTCGCAGCAACACGATGGCGAGCGAACACGTCGATGAGAGTATTGTAGGTGGTCATATTAAGTTCCGAGTTCCCAGTTCTGAGAAGAGTTCCGCTTTACCGGCATTGCCTGACTTTATGGCGCCAGTGTTCAGACCATGGTGTTCGGGACTTACACCTACATAAATTGTGCCAATTCCTATCTCGTTGATAATAAAGAGAAAGATTACTTGGGTGATGTGAAATTCGCCAACTATTCTGTAATTTGGCGATGTTGGGAGTAAAAAGGATGGTAGCGGTATAGAGGCAGTAGGTATTGCGCGCTGTAAAAACTAACTTATCAGTAGCCTAACTTGCCAGTGTCTTTAGCCGGCATGCAAATTCGCACCTCAGCGTTTTAAAGAATCTAGTTTTGAGATGAAGGTGACTAATCCCAGCACCCAGATTTATGGGTTTCAGAAAACTCGTCTATTGACGTTTTCTGCCGCATTTCGACGGTTTGTGCTTCGGTGGATTCATCTAAAGGGATACCCGTTGCATTGGCAATTTTTGTTATGCCGTTAAATGCTGCGGCGACGCCGATTGCATCTACTAGCGCCACAGCACCGAGCACAGCTAAACCCCGTTCCCGCGCCTTCTCTAACTGGACCGGATCGGCATAAAAAACGGCATCGACTATTTCCAGAAGTGTCGCTTCATCTTGGACACCGATCGATTCGTCATCGGCCTCTGTAATCGCTTCCAAATGAAAAGCTTGATCTGTTTTTTCGCCACTCCGACGGAGCAGCATGGTGTGTGAGGTAGTTCAGTAGAAGCATTGGTTGTGAGAAGAAATTCTGGCTGCCACTAATTCGATTTGTGCCCGGCTAATATCAAGATCGATATCACTGAGGCTATAGTGAGAACGCATGACTGAGAAAAACAATGCCATCACAGACGGCACCAACCCCATCGCACGCCCAATATTGGGTTGAGTAGGCAGCCCTGTATCAGACTCTTCTTGCGGGACATCAAGCATCGGCAGCCATGCACCGCCATCAAAGACCTGACTGTTCTTTTCTTTTGAGGGTTCTCCATCCAGAAGAACTTCTGGTGTCTGTAACTCACAGCC
>JBNMMV010000430.1:0-3227 GCA_051270205.1 Limisphaerales bacterium | reverse complement strand
AATTGCGCGGCTTGTTGAAGCCCAGCGACTTCTTTGAAAAGGTATGTTGGCATTTGTGTCCCAGTTCTCGGTCACAGCTTTTGCATATCATCAGGGATTGGTTACTCTTTAAAAACCCCTTAGCGACGGAATCTCATGATCAAATTTCAATTTAATGCACGTAGCAGTGAACAAGTGATTCTCTTAGAGGTCAGTATGCCTTACCGGCCGGGTAACCAAGGCCAAAGAGCGCGTCGACTTGCCGTCGGAGAGTTACTTGCAGTGCTTAAAGCGACCCAGGCCGAGGTTGATGCTGAAGGTGAGGATCGCGTCATAGTCGTCACCCAGGGAGAGACCTGGGTAATCGGTGAAGGTGGCGCTGCTGGTCAGGGAAGAGGTCGAATCTAGCTTTCTTTCTGACCAGCGATTACGCGAGCAAACGCGAAACTCACAACAACGCCCAGTGCCGCGAAGAACGCGAGGAACATAAAGAAGTGTTGATGCCCTTCCAAGCCGGGAGAGCGATCGATGAGAATACCTGCCACCAGATAAGTGAACACATCCGGGGTATAACCAATGACGGAGACTAAGCCGACGGCGGTTCCCGTCGCACCCAAAGGTACTTTGGCATCTTCAAAAACAGCAAAATATAGACCGCGTAGAGCAAACACTGCAGTACAGGAAAGAATGACGTTGATAAGTAAAATCATCGTGGTGCCATAGACGGGTGTGTCGAAAGCGAAAAATAGGTAACTAGCAAGCAACAGCAAGAACGATGCAACCAACAACTTGGGAATGCTGACTCGGTCACCCAGAAGTCCGGCACCTAATGCTGCTGCCGGTCGTACCCATGCACCAATCGCTACTATCTCCGCGGCTTCAATCGGATCTAGACCATAAGCTTGGACAGCAAAAAGGGAAAAATTATCGACACCCTTGAAGCCGACATAGGCGCAGACGACGATCAGTGCTTGAAGCCACACTGCCGGTAAGCGGATCACTGTCGATATGTTGTGACGCACCGAGAATGAAGTCCCGCCTTGGTGGGCCTGGGAGCCCGCCGAAGGGCTTGGGTCAACAAGTGCGAACCAGACAAATATACCCGCCGCGATAGTGACGAATGTGTACCCATAAATAACTGTACCCAAAGCCGCAGCGCGTTCCTGGGTCGTTGCAGCTGCGTAACCTTCGGGAAAGGCTAGGTCGAAAATCATCACGCCAATGGATGCCATGCCAGCCGCCAACAAACCACGACCACTGTCCAGCGTGCCGTACGCCTGACCTTGGGTATTTACATCGCCCCAATCACGAGTCGCGCGAATAAGCGCGGCCCAAAATAATAGGATGGTGGTAATACCAAAGAACCCCCACACCAGCATGCTTCCGTAGTACCCAGGGAACGTTGCCAAATAGAAGCCGCCGGCTGCTGTAGTCCACAACGACATTGCCATTAACTTGCGTGCCGGGAATCGGTCTGCAAGAGGACCACCTGGGAAGTAGGCCAGCATCGCAACGACACCGTAAATACTTTGTGCAACACCTAGTTCGGTTGCGGTGATGTCGAAAACTTCAAGTACGGTGGGACGAAAGAAGCGAGTCAGGTGAAATGGCAGTGCGTAGATAGCTTCACCGGCAAGAATGAGGCCAAGCATATAGAGCGTGCGCTGGCCGAAGGAATCAGATCGGATGACAAATCGCCTTTATCGAATAACAGATTGGGTGCCGAACCAGCGTAACAGAAAATCGACGCGCGATTGCGGCCCCCCTATTGCGGAGCCCCAGTTGCAGATGAGGAGTGCGTGTGGGAGGCTTTGGATGACTCCTTGGACTTATAGGAATTTGGACATGAGCGAACCACCTAATCCGTTACATAACGAATTTCCGGCCGATTCTATTGAAGCGAAAGATCTCAAAAATGTGCTACACCCGACAACCAACCTGAAGGTGCATGCCCAGACCGGGCCTTCAGTGCATGAGCGTGCCGAGGGTGTCTATATTTGGGACAACAAAGGCAAGCAGTATCTAGAAGGTATGGCAGGCCTTTGGTGCACGGCCTTAGGTTATGGCAACGAAGAGTTGGCCCGCGTCGCTCAAGAACAGATGAAGAAAATGAGCTACTCGCAGCTGTTTGGCGGTAAAACCAACGAGCCGTCCGTGTTATTAGCTGAGAAACTGGTCCAAATGGCGCCCTTTGATGCCAGTCGTGTGTTCTTTGGCTTGTCAGGATCTGATGCCAATGACACTCAGGTTAAGTTGATGTGGTACTACAACAATGTCATCGGCAGACCGGAAAAAAAGAAAATCATAAGCCGCAAGCGTGGTTACCACGGCGTAACAGTGGCAAGTGGCTCGTTAACTGGCCTACCCTCATTCCACCGAGAGTTCGATTTACCCATTGCAGGAATCCTCCACACGTCGTCGCCTCACTATTATGGCGATGGCATAGCTGGTGAGACTGAAAGTCAGTTTGTCGACCGCATTATTAACGAGCTGGAAGACATGATTCTCAAGGAAGGTGGCGATACGATTGCCGCATTTATCGCCGAACCCATTTTAGGCGCGGGGGGTGTCATAGTGCCGCCACCAGGTTACTACGAGAAGGTCCAAGCGGTATTAACTAAGTATGACATCCTGTTTATCGACGATGAGGTCATTTGCGGTTTTGGACGAACAGGCAACGCCTTCGGCGCCGAAACTATGAACATTCGGCCAGATACCATGAGCGTAGCGAAAGCGGTTTCCTCGGCCTATTTGCCTTTGAGTGCTGTGTTGTTACCCGAGTACATGCATCAAGCCTTTCTTGACGCGTCCGAGGAGTTAGGCAATTTCGGACATGGGTTCACCTACTCAGGCCATCCTGTATGTGCAGCCGTTGCCTTGCGTAACTTGGAAATTATGCAAGAGCAAAACATTTTTGCGCACGCAGCTGAGGTAGGTCTGGTGTTCCAGGAACGCTTGCAAGACTTTGCCGATCACCCGTTGGTGGGCGAAGTAAGGGGCGCCGGACTAATTGGCGCTATTGAGTTGGTCAAAGAGAAAGACCCTAGAGTAGCCTTTAATCCAAGCCAAGGGGTCGGTGCACACTGTGCGGCGGCCTGCCAAGACGAGGGACTTATACTGCGGAATATGGGAGATTCCATGGCATTTTGCCCACCGCTGGTGATTACTGACGAGCAAATCGATGAACTCTTTGGCAAGTTTGCAGCCGGCCTTGAGCGCACCTGGCAGTGGCTTAGGTAGTTTGTTCC
>JBNMMV010000429.1:0-3230 GCA_051270205.1 Limisphaerales bacterium | reverse complement strand
GACTTACTTATTGATAATGCAGGCAAGGAATTGTTCTACCAGCCGCTGGGTGGGTATCAGACTTATAACTTTGATTTCTTCAAACTTTCTATGGGTCATCCTAACGTCTTATTCGGTTTGTCAGACGGTGGCGCGCACTGTGGCGTTATTGCCGATGCGGGTATGCCAACATTCATTCTCTGTCATTGGGCAAGAGACCGGTCGAAAGGCGATCAATTCGATCTCGAATTCCTAGTGCGAAAACTAAGTCGCGATACTGCCGAAGCTTTCGGCATGTTCGATCGAGGTTTGTTGCAGGAAGGAATGCTGGCTGACATCAACATCATTGATTTTTCAGCATTGAGCTTGCATCGCCCTGAAGCAATATTCGACTTACCCACTGGTGGCAAGCGGCTTGTTCAAAAAGTTGATGGTTATCGCAAGATCATAAAACGTGGTGAAATTATCTTTGAGGACAATGTTCACACAGGTGCGTTGCCAGGCAAGTTGGTTCGAGGCGGAGCGGTCGCCTAATCGCCGCTTATAGGGTAGGCGGACGCCTGATCTTTTGAGGTGGCATCAGTGCCAAACTTCTTTCCAGCGACTTCTGTGCGCAGTGCGCTGAGCTCGGAAGCCAGAGCTTGGCGGCCTGCCGCGGCTGCCGGGTCGTCCGGGTAATAGGCTAACTCAGATTCTTTTTCACCCGCAACACGGGTCGCTGTAAGCACACGGGGTTTAGCGTAATCGTAGGGCCGAGCCCGGTGTAAAAGCGCGCGATTGTCCCATATGAGGGTGTCGCCCACTTGCCATTTGTGTGTGTAAACCCGCGCGGGGTCAGAGACCACAATTGCCAACAACTCCTCCAATAGTGCACGACTTTGCTGGCGTGAAAGGGTCGGAATGCCAAACGCATGCCTACCAATAAATAGATTCTTAACTCCCGTTTCGGGGTGGGTTTTCACCAAAGGGCGAAGGTAGGCTTCTCCGTGGTATATGGTGCCCGGCTTTTGCGGTGGGAAGTCACCGACGTCGTTCGCTTGAGAGTACTGTGTTGAATGATAGGCGCTGAGATCAGCGATTTTTTGCTGAGTTGTCTTATCTAGGGCTGCATAACCCGCTCGCATGTCAGCAAGCTCGGTTTCGCCATCCGAATCCGGAACCGTGACAGCAGACAACATTGCGCATTTGCTGCTGATCGGCCAGTAGGTGGAATCGGTATGCCAGATTTCGTTACCCACATTAGTTCGCATACGTTGACTGGCCAAGTCGAAGACTCGACCGTAGCTCCCATCTTCGTGTTTTTCTTGATTCGCCATGGGCAGTGCGCCGAATTCCAGACTGCCGAATCGCTCACCGAATTGGATGTTCTGAGCTTCAGTTAGGTGCTGATCTGGAAAAAGGAGGAACCCAAACTCTAAGAAGGCCGTTTTGATTGATGCAAAGGTGGCGTCATCGAGTTCGGCGAGTCTCACATTAGTAATGATGGCACCGAAACTCTTTTCCAGTATCGGGGTAACGGTGATTTCTCTCATTTTGCCCTCAGCTTCTGAGCTATGCGGCCATCTTGTCTAACCGCGATTGAACTCGCGCAGGGTTCTACCTGGGCGATTGCCTGTGTGCTTGCCGTTTTCCACAGTTACTTGACCGCTGACCAGCGTTGCTTGATAACCGGTACTCTCGACTATATAGCGACCGCCATTGTGTGGGAAGTCGTTCACATAGTATGGATAGCCGGTTTCAAGATTCTCGTAATCAATAATATTTAGATCGGCAATCCAACCTTCCTTCACTGAACCTCGCTGCTTTAGGCCCAAGACATTTGCGGATGCTTGAGTTATGCGGTGAACGGCCTCAGGTAGCGTGTACACACCCTGCCTGCGCGTTAGTTCGCTTAACAAAAAGGTCGGTGAGTCGGTGTCTGTAAAAATGCCAACGTGGGCACCGGAATCTGCCAACATTGGGATGCAATGGTCCATTTGCATATAGGCCCATTGATTTTCTAACGCGCCACCAAACGCCCAAAAGTTCCATAGTTCTTTACCTTCGGATGCAACTAGTCGATCTACATACACGTCTACGGGATCCCTTCCTTCGGCACGCGCAATTTGCTCCAGACTCGCTTCGCGGGCCATGTCATAGGTTGGCGTGCTGCCAGTGCCCATGGGGTGTAGTTGAGCTGGAGGTGCCGTGAAACCAGTCTCTTTCGAACGCGCAATCAGGTTTTTCTTAAATGCGGGGTCTTTTAGGGCGGCAACACGATCTTCAATTGTTGCTAGCGCCATGAGTTCCTTCCAGGGACCGTTGCGGAATGGGGTTATTTGGGCTAATCCAAACATGGCACCACTGGGTCGGGTATGACAGATGGCGGTCATGTTCTTGCCGCCTTCATTGTTGCGGCCTAAAAATTCAGTCATGTGTGCGACGCCGCCATCTCCTTTCTTACCTGCACCGCCTGAGAACATAACGTGGCAGCCAAGCTCAGCGCCTTTTTCGAACATCTCTAATTCTATATTTCTGCGACTGGCCATATCCGGTGCTACTTGGAACAAACCGCCGACCCCACCGCCAGCGATAATGGCTCGTTGGATCGCTTCAGTTTCGCGTAAGTCAGCCCAAGTTCCGGGAGTAAGACGGCCGTCAGGAACTTTGTGGCCGAGAAATCGACTACTAGAGAAACCAACCGCGCCTTCTTCGACCGACTGCTGAACTAGGCGTGTAATGTGATCCAGTTCGTCATCGCTCGCCTGAACACCTTCGTCCATGGATTTGTCGCCCATGGCTTCGAGTCGAATCGATGAGTGACCAGCAAGACCAACAACATTCAGCACTGGGGCTAGTGAATCGACCGCGTCTAAGTATTCGCCATAACTGGTCCAGTTCCAGGGGAGGCCGTCCATAATGGCATCGGCAGCGATGTCTTCGACAGCTTCCATGAGTTCTGCTAGAAGCCTGTGGTTGGGTTTACTGACAGGAGCGAAGGTAACACCACAGTTGCCGATAAGCGCTGTCGTGACCCCATGATAGGAGCTGGACTTCATTTCTGGATCCCAGCCGACCTGAGCATCTAGGTGGGTATGTAAATCAATGAAGCCAGGCGTTACGATCTTACCGGTAGCATCTATGGAGCGTGCAGCGCTTGCGTCACTGAGGTCGCCTACGCGACTGATTTTGTCGCCGTCTATGGCGATGTCTGCGCGAACAGGGTCGGCTCCGGTGCCATCGACAACGTTGGCGCCCGAAATAATTATATC
>JBNMMV010000428.1:0-3238 GCA_051270205.1 Limisphaerales bacterium | reverse complement strand
CCTCGGAGGGCCTGTTCGTGGGGTTTTGTGGCGTCAGATATTTCGACGAGGGGCCAAGTATTGAGTTGTTACTGGGCATGGACCCAACAATTTGGGGCAGCGGTTTTGGCCAAGAAGCGGGGCGTGCGGTGTTAGAGAGCGGATTCGGTGAACATAATTTAGGCCAGATCATCGCCGCGGCAGACACGCCCAATCAGAGATCCATACGCGTGCTACAGAAACTAGGCATGTCCTTTCGGGAACGTCGCCAGTGGCATGGTTTAGATACCATGTTTTATGAAATTTCGTCTGAGGATTATCACGTTTGAAGGTAGCCAAGTTAAAGGTTGATGTACGGCTACACGGCTGCCGTTCTCTAAAAGACAAACGCCAGCGGCTCGCTAAACTAAAGGACAAATTTGGTAAGCACACAGGTTTGGCGGTATGTGAATCGCAGTACCAAGACAGTCATCAATTGGGTCAGTGGACCTTCGTCAGTTGCAGCAGCAGTGCGCAAATCGTCGAGAAGTCATTGGCCGAAATAGAACAATACGTCGCGTTTTCGCTTGATGCGGAAGTGGTTGGCTTAGAACGGACCTGGTTATAGCTTATGCCATTATTGGTTGTCATTTTAGTTGCAGCGATAGTGCTTACCTATTTTCATATGACACGTAAAGCACGCTTGGCGTGGCTCGCTAAGCTCGACCTACCGGGCTTATGGCGTTGGCAACAAGGAAATGGGCAACTTGTGCTCAGCGGGCGCTTACAGGGCGGCACCTTCGTTCTCACCGAAGGGAGAGACAAAGACCAGGATCAAGGCAATTGGCTGGGAGATGCATCGGGCACCTGGTCGGTGCAAGGTCACAAACTGGTACTGACCAGCAAACAGGCCACACACATACTCGATCTGCAGCTGTTCTCGCCGGGCAATATTGGGTTAGAACGCGAGGCAGGTGAACGGCGGATTTATGTTAAGGAAACGAGTAATGTTGTGCCGCTCACGCGGCACTAGGACATTGTGCCGCTCACGCGGCACTAGGACATTGTGCCGCTCACGCGGCAGTAGCGAGTGACTTTCCCGGAAAGATAGGTTTTTGGGTACGTGGTATCCGATTCGGCATTTGATCTGGCACTAAACATTGCGCCGATCCTGCGCCGCTCCGCGGTGCCCTTACTACGAAAACAAGCCCTGGGGAGGACACCAGGTCTTTTTTCTGCGCGCGGCTTGGCTTTTAGGCGCAATGTTTAGTGCCAGATCAGATGCCTTAGGAGATTCCACAATCCAGAATCTGTCTTTTTGGGAAAGGCCCTAGCAGGTTTAGTCTTCTCGTCTGTCGGGTTGGTCGGTGGTACGTCGAGGCTCTAATTCTTCCTCAGAACGGTCTTCATTACGGCGCTCTTTTGCTGTTCGGCGGCGATCTTTCGGACCGTTACGACGTTCTGGATGCGCTTGGCTGGCCATGATGTTGTCTGAACTCGTCATTTAGAGCGAATTTCGGCCTAAGATTTTACATCAGATACTCGATCCTTGACACCGTTTGAGTACAATGCGCGCCTGATTAACTAACAGATTTCATGGGGCGATTTTGGCCAAAGACATAAAAGAGAAGGGGTCACTCAAAGACCAAATCTACACACGGTTGTTAGCGCTGTTGCCAAAACCGAGTTCGGTTGACTGGCAAACAGCATCGGCCGCCGTGTGGCGGACCCAGCGATGGCATGCAGGGTTTGTCAGCCATTCAAGTGTCGATGACATTACGCTGGACGATTTGATTCATATCGATGATCAAAAATCTCGATTGGTCGGTAACACCCAGCAGTTTCTTGCGGGCCTTCCCGCTAATAACGTCTTGCTGTGGGGTGCGAGGGGCACAGGTAAGTCCTCGCTGGTTCATGCGCTTTTGAATGAATTTTCCGACGACGGGCTACGCCTGGTTGAGGTGCATAAGAGTGACCTCACAAGCCTCGCGGAGATTGTCACTGAGCTTGCAGAATTACCGCACCGATTCATTGTGTTTTGCGACGATCTGTCTTTTGAAATAGAAGATGCTTCTTACAAAGAGCTGAAGAGCGCTTTGGAAGGGTCTATTTTCAAAACCGCCCGCAACGTACTCATTTACGCAACGTCCAATCGGCGCCATTTAGTGCCTGAATATATGAGCGATAACCAAACTGCTCGCATGGTCGACGGCGAACTGCATGAAGGTGAGGCAGTCGAAGAGAAAATTTCGTTGTCGGACCGGTTTGGCGTTTGGTTGTCTTTTTACCCCTTTAAACAAGACGCTTATTTGGTGGTCGTCAAACATTGGGTGGCAAAAATAGCGGCAGAACACGAAGTGGATATCGATGTCGAAGACCTCGATATGCGCGGTGCAGCACTCCGCTGGGCGTTAGCCCGCGGTGTTAGGAATGGGCGTACTGCCCAATATTTTGCGCGCGATTGGGTCGGACAAAAAAGTTTAACGATAAATGGATTGAATTAGGAGTGAATGTGAAAGCTGTTCTAGGGGTTGTTGCGGTGTTTTTTGGATCGATTGTTTCGTCGTTTGTCATCGCAGATGTTGTAGTGATGAATAATGGTGACCGGCTGACTGGAAAACTAGAGACCATTGAAGGTGGGCTAGTCTATTTGACCACCGAATACGCGGGCACCGTGCCCGTGCAACTGTCGGCCGTCGCGTCAATGACGACAGATGAAGCATTCGATGTCCGCGTCGACGGAGCCGAGTTAAGCGGCACATTTCAAACGTCAGGTGACTCGACCATGGTCGGTGATATCCCAGTTGAAATCGCCTCGATTGGTCGTGCCGGTCAGGATAACGTCGCTGAAGCAGACTTAGGTACAGACTGGAGCTCTCGGGCCGATGTTAGCGTGGTTATTTCCAACGGCAATTCAGACACTGAAAGCCTAAATACCCTTATCGAGTCTGTATTGAAGAAAGACAAAGTCCAGCATGCTGTGTCGCTCTTAATCAGTCGCGAAGAAGCGGAAGAAGTGACAACAAAGGATCAGGTTGATCTGGATTATGGTTACAAGCGTTTTATTTCAGAGAAATGGTACGCAGCGGGAAATGCCGAGTACTTCAAAGATGAGTTGAAAGACATCGATCAGCGTATAACGCTGGGTGCCGGCATGGGCTATCAGTTCTGGGACAACAGCTTTGGTGCGTTGTCTGCTGAACTCGGCGTCAGTGCGGTCAGCGAAGAAGTGGGTGGTGAAAACGAAGACAATCCAGCTTTGCGTTGGGGACTTGAGTAC
>JBNMMV010000427.1:0-3241 GCA_051270205.1 Limisphaerales bacterium | reverse complement strand
TTCGAAGTGCTGCAACAAGATGTCGTTAACTTCCCGCAAGGTGAGAACATGCCGGTAGTACTCGTGCATAAAACCTTCGACGCCAAGCTTCGCGTCGGTATCGACATAGCCAAATTTCTGGGCCAACTCTCGTTGGTAAGCAAATTGCAGTTGGTCTTCCTTTCTGCCGGCCAATAGGTGTAGGCCAAACCGCACCCACCAGATAAATCTGCGACCATCTATCAACCACTTAGCTTCTAACTCAGTGAGGACGCCGAGCTCAACCAACTTTAGAGGATCGGTGGTTCCGAAATGCCGGTTACAGACCCAAAGCGTTGTGTGGATATCCCTGAGGCCTCCGGGTGAGGTTTTTACGTTAGGCTCTAGGTTGTACTCAATATTGTCGTAGTCCTGGTGTCGTTCTAGTTGTTCCTGGTGCTTAGCATGAAAGAAACGCGCCGTGGGCCAGAGTCGCTTGTTTTGCATTTTCTTATCAAGTCGAGCCACTATGGCTGGATCGCCACAGAGAAGCCTGCGTTCGAGCATTGCGGTCATAACCGTAATGTCGTTCTTACTTTCCTGACGGCAGGCTTTTAGGTCGCGCACTGCATGGCCAACTTCTAGGTTCAGGTCGAAAACAGATTGCAAAAATAGTTCGATCGCGCGCTGATGCTTTTTGGGCTTTTCTACAACCATCAAAAGATCGATATCGGAGCCGGGGTGTAACTCGGAACGACCATATCCACCCACCGCGTACAAAGCCACGCCAACTGAGGTTGGAAACTGGGCGTCAAAGAGCGCTCTTATGGTTCGGTCGACGCCTGCGGCGAGATCATGGATAAGAACATCAATGGCCTCGTTGGCCCAAAATCGTTGAGCCAGGTCTTCGTGCAGACGAGTAATTTGGTCACGTGGACCTAGATCTATGCTTGTTTTAATGATTCTTCTTCTCGAAGGGTGAAAATCTCGCAACCGTCACGGGTGACCATGAGCGAGTGCTCCCATTGGGCTGACATCTTGTGGTCCTTGGTAACCGCTGTCCATTGATCGGGGAGTATTTTGATGTGGCGCTTGCCGGCATTGATCATCGGTTCAATGGTGAACATCATACCTTCTTCTAAGGTTTGCCCGGTGCCTTTGCGTCCATAGTGCAGAATCTGAGGCGCATCATGGAATACACGGCCGATGCCATGACCGCAAAATTCTCGAACCACAGAAAATCGTTGCGCTTCGGCGTGTTTTTGAATGGCGTGGCCGATGTCGCCGAGTTGGGCGCCTGCACGCACGACCTCAATGCCTCGATATAGGCACTCTTGGGTCACCTGGGATAGGCGTTTGGCCAAAACCGTCGCCTCACCAACAAAGAACATCTTGCTGGTATCGCCGTGGTAACCGTCTTTGATAACGGTGACGTCTATGTTCAGTACGTCGCCTGATTTTAGCTTCTTGGCCGGGGAGGGTATGCCGTGGCAAACCACATGATTAACGGAGGTGCAGATAGACTTTGGGAACGGTAGCTGGCCGCCACCTCCACCATAGTTGAGGGGCGCAGGAATGCTCTCAAGGTCCGTTACAATGAACTGATGGCATATCTCGTTGAGCCGATCTGTGGTTACCCCAGGTACGACATGATCGCCGATCATTTCTAGTACAGATGCGGCTGCCTTACCGGCTGCGCGCATGCCTTCAATATCATCTTGGTTGGTGGCCATAGCGACCATATAAATTATCCGTTTTGCAATGCATCAGTTTATGGTATAAAGCGCCCCGATTTCGCGGCAACGCCCGTGAGACGGTAGATTTAAAAATTCAGCTTGGTTCTAAACGTACTTACGGGTGCCCTCGGGTTTAAGTACGGGAATTAAGTTTTGTAACCAACCCGGAGATAATTATGACAGTATCCATGCGAGATATGCTTGCCGCCGGCGTGCATTTTGGTCACCAGACCCGTTTCTGGAACCCTAAAATGGCACCATACATCTTTGGTGCTCGAAACAAGATCCACATCATCAACTTAGAGCAAACTGTGCCGGCTTTCAATGAAGCGCTGGCAGAAATTCAGCGCTCTGCTAAAAAAGGTAACAAGATTTTGTTCGTTGGCACCAAGCGTGCTGCTGCGAAAGTTATTGCCGAACAAGCGGCTCGAGTAGGTATGCCCTATGTCGACCAACGTTGGCTCGGTGGCATGTTGACCAATTATAAAACCATTCGACAGTCAATTAAACGATTGCAAGACCTAGAAAAGCAATCTGAAGACGGTACGTTCGAATTGTTGACCAAAAAAGAAGCGCTACAAAAAACCCGCATGATGACCAAGCTGGACAGTAGTCTGGGCGGCATCAAAGACATGGGTGGACTGCCGGATGCATTGTTTGTTGTTGACGTTCAACATGAGCACATCGCGGTATCCGAAGCTAATAAGCTCGGCATTCCTGTTTATGGCATTGTAGATTCGAACAGTAATCCTGACGGTGTTGACTATGTCATTCCTGGAAACGATGACGCGATTCGCGCAATTCGCCTGTACGTCACAGCCGTTGCAGATGCCATTTCGCAAGGTCGGAATGACGCTTCTCAAAATGTTTCTGCTGATGAGTTTGTTGAAGTAGATGCAGCGAGTGCTGCCGCCCAAGCGCCTGTTACTGAAATCAGCGAGGGTGTCTTAGCGGAACTCGCTGAACAAGAAGCCGAAAGTACTGACGCCTTGACAGCCGCCGTGGCTGACGCGGTAACAGAAGCGCCAACCGAGACCACAGAGGCTGCACCGGCTGTTGAAGCTGCAGCGCCTGTATCTCCAGCAACTGATTCCCCTGCACCAGAAGCTGGAAAAACCGAAAAGGAGTAGCTCGCATGGCAATTACAGCCGCCTTAGTAAAAGAGCTCCGTGAGCGCACGGGTCTCGGCATGATGGACTGCAAGAAAGCGCTAGAGGAAACCGATGGTGACCTCGAACTAGCGATTGAAGAGCTGCGAAAGAAAAGTTCCTTGAAAGCAGCCAAAAAAGCCGGGCGCACAACAGCTGACGGACTTTTAGGCCTCAAAGTTGCTGAAGATGGCAGCCGTGGCGCAATAATTGAAGTCAACATCGAGACTGACTTTGCTGCAAAGAATGAAAAGTTCATCGCCTTTGTCGCGAAAACCCTTGATGCTGTTTTTGAATCCGACGACGGACAGCTGGCGACGGTTATGGCCGCAGGCCTCGATGCCGAAAGAGAAACGTTAGTCCAGGAAATTGGCGAGAACGTCAGTGTGCGGCGAGCGC
>JBNMMV010000426.1:0-3247 GCA_051270205.1 Limisphaerales bacterium | reverse complement strand
TTTTACCTGGTCTGACGCGTTGGCACACCAGAGTGCTACTCGCCCACCAACAACGCACGGTGCCACTCATGTCGGTGCAACTGCACCGCGCCGGGGGGCTGGCCGGAGCCTTAATGACCGGGGTTTCCAGCACTCGCGGAGTCCCGCTTATTAAGTTGGGATGGCCAAATGTTGATATCGGCATGCGCGACGGTTTCGCAGCAGTTGTCGACCACGACGCCTTTGATGACATCATCGCCCCAGGCGAGACCCGCGAGCGCATCACTCGCCTCATAAAATTGTTGGACACTTCGAAACCCGCACCAACAAACAAGAAACATCGCATCGACAGTTGGTGACGCTCCGCTGCCACGCAACAGTTGCCGCTGACAAATAGCCCGAGTATTGATTCGCCATCTGCCATGGACTTGTAGAGAATAGGAAGCCCCTATTCACCGGAACACCCCATGAAAATCATTCACCGTCGCTTTCTTGCGCCGCTCTTTGCGCCGCTCCTTACAACTTTATTGCTATCGATGTCTGGCCTCGTCAATGCAGCCATTGACGTGCCTTCTGGCAAATATGTACTGGAGAACACCCATGGCTACATCTCGTTCAGTTACTCTCACCTTGGGTTCAGCACGCCTCATGTGGGATTCAATACATTTGATGTGAATCTCGACTTCGATGCCGAAGCGCCTGAAAAAAGCACAATATCAGTCAGCATAGATGCCAACAGCGTCGATAGCCGCGTTGAAGAGTTCGATGGTCATTTAGTGGGCGATCGTTTTTTCGACACAGCTAATCACCCCACAATTACATTTGTCGCGACCGGCATCGAGCTTGGAGAAGCAGACAAAGCGACCATTACAGGTGACTTGACCATCAAAGGACAAACACACCCAGTCACCCTTAATGCAACCTTGAACAAAGCGGGTACTCACCCGATGTTAAAGAAGCCGGTGATGGGATTTAATGCCGAAACGACAGTAAAACGATCGCTGTGGGGTTTGGGTTATGCCGCACCGATGGTGAGTGACGAGGTTAATCTGTTCATTACCGTAGAGCTGCAAAAAGCCGACGGCTAACCCCCATCCTTAAACCCGTAGTTAAACCGGTAGTTAAACCGGGGATCGGATACACCAGTGTCGCTCGGTATCTGCATTGGAGCCTCGCTTCGCTCATCATTCTGCAGTTTGTCTTGGCGGAATGGGCCGAGTACGCCGAAGATGCTGGTGCGACGTTGCAACAATTAGGGATCACCGCGAACCACAAGTCTGTGGGCATGACCGTGTTGATGCTTGTCTTGATACGGCTTGTTTGGCGATTAACGCATCCCGCCCCCGCCGTACCTTCGGCCATGCCTCGTTGGCAACAGCGTGCTGCAACCACCGCTCATGTCATGCTCTATGGATTGATATTCACCATTCCTTTGAGTGGTTGGCTAATGTCATCGGCGGCGGCGTACTCAGTGAGCTGGTTCAACCTGTTCACCTTCCCAGACCTTGTGTCTGCAGACACAGGCTTAAAGGAATTGTTTGAGGAAGTGCATGAAACGCTCACTTCAGGTTTGTTTGTACTGGCGCTAGGTCATATTGGAGTCGCCTTCTGGCATCATTTTCGAGACCGTGATGATGTGCTCAAGGGGATGAGCAATTTTGGCAGCATTAGCGTTGCAGTCGCGATTCTCTGTATTGGGTTATTCGTGCTCGATGTTAAATCTAGTGAGCCAATTGATGCAGAGCCGGATACAGCCAATGGACTCGCCGCAACAGGCGTGACCTTGGATGAAGTACTTATCCCATCATCAACTCTAGCTCAGTGGGCAATTGACCCAGACAAAAGTGCTATTACCTTCACAGCAGAACAAGCAGGCGCTGAATTTTCCGGAAAATTCGCCAACTGGCACGCGGACATTCGCTTCAGTGAGAGTGATCTTGAGCAAAGTCGAGCGCGTGTAGAAATCGAACTTGCATCGGTAGATACAGATGATCAAGACCGCGATGAAACGTTGGCAACACCAGAGTGGTTTAATGGTGGCAGAGCCATTTTTCACGCAACTGAGTTTGAAAAGATCGCCCAGGGCCAGTATCGCGCATTGGACGCAACGTTAGACTTCGGAGGCCAGCCTACACAGATCGCCTTCGAATTTGGAGTTGAGACTTCCAGTAAAGAAGACGGCGGAGCGAACCGTTTCCAGAAAATACTAACAGGTGAAACGCGTCTCGATCGGATCGCTCTTGGTGTGGGAACAGGTGATTGGCTCGACACAACTTGGGTCGGGCAACATATTGACGTCAGCGTGGTGATCCACAATTCCGAGCTGACGCTAGACGACCTACCCAATTAATTTGGCAGGTCAGATTTTCACTAAATAGGGTTGAGGTTTATGTTTAGATTTCTTGTTATTTTTTTCGTCGCAGCACTTCAGAGCAGCATGGTTCTCGCGGCAGAGACACCCGAGCCTTGTGGTCCGGCAGCCCAGCTGTCAGCAAACACCGCTTCCAACGTAGCTGCCGATTCCCGTTGTTTTGAAATACGCATGTACACCGCAAAACCTGCGGTGGATGGTGTCGGTGGCATAAACAAGCTACATCAGCGATTCCGCGAGGAAGAAGTCGCGATTTTCGAAAGGTTGGGGGCTGACGTGGTTGCTGTTTGGCAGCGTTTGGATGACCCCAACACCCTCGTTTGGATGCTGGCCTATCAAAACCGAACCCATCGAGATGAAGTGTGGAAAGCCTTCATCGTAGACCCCGCCTGGCTGGCCTTACTGGCCAAATACCCAGTACCTATTACGGCTGAAGTCTACATGATGAGCGCGACAGACTATTCGAAGATGAAATAGCTCGAAGCGGCGTGATACGTCGCCTCATCGAGGCTAACTATCGCTAGTGCCATTCCCGAAGGAATTTTTTTTGATTATGGAATCGCCTAAGACCTTTGATCTGGTGTTAAACATTGCGCCATTAAAACCAAGCCGCATACCCGCGCTAGCGCGGGGGTAGAAAAAAGACCTGGCGTCCTCGCTAGGGCTTATTTTCGTAGTGCGGGCACCGCAGAGCGGCGCCGGGCTGGCGCAATGTTTAACACCAGATCAAAGGTCGAATCGAATACCAAACACATAAAACCTATCTTTTCGGGACAAGGACAAGTTAAGACGAACCGCGCTTGTTGCCTAGAAAGCCGGGGCCAGGACGGGGAGGCCGTGCTCGTATCGCCTCCTCATTGGGTTCCGTGCCCCATCCGGGGGTGTCATCTAGATGCA
>JBNMMV010000425.1:0-3248 GCA_051270205.1 Limisphaerales bacterium | reverse complement strand
GGTCGTCCTGGTTGTATCCATTGTGGTTTCTGTAATGGCTACGGCTGCGAGGTCAATGCGAAGTCTTCCTCTATGGCCTCGATGATTCCGGTGGCTCTGGACTCGGGTAACTGCGAGTTGCGTACCGGCTGCACAGTATCGCGAGTCAATACCGATGAGGATGGTCGCGCGAATGAAGTGGTCTACTGGAATGAAGATGGCACAGAGCAGGGGCAGTTAGCGAAGGCTGTCGTGCTCTGCGCAAATGGAGCGGAAACACCAAGATTGCTATTGGCGTCAGAATCCGAACAGCACCCAAATGGATTAGCTAATTCAAGTGGCGTTGTAGGTACAAACCTTATGTTCAATGGCTACTCTACGGCGGTAGGCTTGTTTGATGAGCCGGTTAACGCCCATAAGAGTGTGCCGGCAACACGCGTATTGCACGATTTCTATGAACTCGACCCTAGCCTTGGTTACTACGGTGGTGGCGGCATAGATGCGCGGCACTTTAGTGCTGGCAGACCTATGAATATGGCGTTGGCCGGTGGTCTCTTGGGTGGCGGTCCTACTTGGGGTAGCGAGTATAAAAGGAACCTTCGGAGAGAGTTTACCCATACCGCGGCATTCGACGGACACACTACGTCCTTGCCCTTGGCTACCAACACAGTAACTCTGGACCCGATTATTCAGGACAAGTTCGGTCGAGCTGCGATGCGTACTACGTACTCGGATCATCCAGATGACATCTCTACAATGAAATTCTTTTATGACAAGACGATGGAATTATTGGATGTAGCGGGCGCTACGAAGTCTATTGGTTTCTATGCCGAGGAAGGACAGGAAGGAAACGTACACCTGCTTGGAACTTGTCGCATGGGTAACGACCCTAGCAATTCTGTTGTAGACAAATTCCATAGATCCCACGATGTGAAGAATCTGTTTATGGTCGATGGTAGTTCACTGGTGACGTCTGGTCGCGGGCAACCCACCATGACCATCATGGCATTGGCCTTCCGCGCAGCGGACAACATCATCGAGTTTGCGCGACGGGGTGAGATCTAGAGAAGGATTGGATAAGACTGAAAAGAAAAGTGTGAAACGTTATTAGAGTCAGAGTAAGTAGTCAGTGATTTTACTGTCTGATATCGGCACTAAGCAGGCCGAATCTGAAGGAAATATGATCGTTGTTCATTTGTTGATCTGAGAGTCTGGATTCGAATCAAAGAGGACATCTAGCCAAAGTATTAAGGCAGATTGCATAGCAAAAGTTGAGATAGTTTCAAATCCTCTAGCAGCCCCGATGTGTAGCGCCCCAATCCTTACTCTTCGGAGTCGTCACGAATTTTATGCTTGCTAGACTTTTTGCCGACGATATAGGATTTGGAAGAATCAACTAGCGCTCGCGATTTAAGCGCGTTGCGACCAAGTAACATACGAAATCTCATGTCATCACGTGCAGTCAGGGTAACTTCGATAGGCCATTGGTGAGCACCGATCGAAAACGGAGTTGAGATAACCCAGCGTTCCTCTTTGTGCCCCCCTGAGTCTGTTACCGTCCGTTGATCAACGACCTTGGCTGTACAAACCGTCTCAGTTTCAATATCTCTCTGCCGGGGATGCAAACTGAACTCAATGCATTGAATGCCTTCTTGCATAAATGGACGGAGCTTGAATGCGTGCAAGGCAGAAGTTCTAGCGCCAGTATCAACTTTCGCTTTAATTTGCGTAATACCCAATTCGGGTAACCCGACCCATTCACGCCATCCCAGAGTCAAAAGCTTATTTTTCATATTGGTGTATTATTTTCCAGATCATCTGAACCTTGAGTTAAACTCGCAAGCAAATCACTGCCAAACATTGTCGATTGTGCGCTGCGCAGGAGAATAATTCAATATGAAGCTCGCTATACTTTCACGTGGACCCAAATCTTACAGTACTCGCCGACTAAAAGAAGCCGCCTTGCAGCGAGGTCATACTGTCAAGGTGCTCGATACGCTCAAATTCGCGATTGACCTGCAAAGGGGTGTTCCTGATCTCTATTTTCGGCAACGACCTTTGAGTGCCTACGATGCGGTTTTACCCAGAATAGGCGCATCAATTACTTATTTTGGTACAGCTGTTGTTAGGCAGTTTCAAGAGATGGACGTTTTTTGCGCTAATACCGCGCATGGAATTGCCAATTCACGAGATAAGCTGCGCAGTTTGCAAATTTTAAGTCGACACCACATAGGTATTCCACGAACCACGTTTGTGGTAGACAAAAAGGACGTGATGCCTGCTATCAAACGAGTGGGTGGCGCGCCGGTAGTGATCAAGCTCATTGAGGGAACCCAGGGCATCGGCGTACTTCTGGCTGAGTCCACGCAATCCGCTGCGGCTATCATTGAATTGCTCCAAAGCCAAAAACAGAACGTATTGGTGCAGAAATTTGTGGCCGAAAGCAAAGGCAAGGATATTAGAGCATTTGTCGTTGGAGATCGCGTAGTCGCTGCAATGCGCCGAACCGCGGAGGGCCAAGAGTTTCGCAGCAATGTTCACAGAGGAGGTTCTGCCCAAGCAGTAGATCTACCTGATGAGTATCGTGAAACTGCAGTTCGAGCCGCGCAAATCCTCGGTTTACAGGTGGCCGGTGTCGATATGCTTGAGGGAGCCGGTGGTCCACAAATTATGGAAGTAAACTCATCGCCCGGACTTGAAGGGATTGAAACCTGCACTGAGTTGGATGTGGCTGGTGCGGTTATTGATTACATTTCTGCGCAAGTAGATTTCCCAGGGATAGATCTTCGCCAGCGCTTAACTGTCAGCAAAGGTTATGGGGTGACTGAGATCTATGTGCCAGAAGGGTCTAATTTTGTTGGCATGACAATTAAAGATACTGACCTAGCAGAACAAGATATTAACGTCCTAACTTTGTATCGAGGGAACAAAGTAATTCCCAATCCTAAACCTCGTCGTGTTCTGGAACCCGACGACAAATTGCTCTGCTTTGGTAAGTTGGAATCCATGCGCGGAATGATTCCAAAGAAAACACGTAGACGCCGCCAGCCTCAAATACAAGACTTAGTATCTGATGAGTTGAGTGATTCGGTTAAAGATAAGAGTGATGAAGGTTGAATGACTTAAAAAATAACTCCCTTCAGAAAGAACCTGCAAAGCGCTTCCATTTGAGTTGGCAGGGCACATTATTCAACCGGGTGAGCGGGTCCAGTTTGATCTTCAAATTGCCAACCTATACACGAATACACCGCTGAATTTGCCCGTCGAAG
>JBNMMV010000424.1:0-3281 GCA_051270205.1 Limisphaerales bacterium | reverse complement strand
GACGGCAATCTGTGGTCGGCGGTGGATGTAGAACTTTTAAGCACGGTACCCGTAGTATCTGCTGTTTTAGGCTCGGTCGCGGGACTGCCCGCCATCAATGCCTGTTTTTCGCACTTTAACCTCATGCTTAAAGATAAGAGTCAGTTGTTCCCCGGCGGACCACCCGTCGTCAAAGCGGCGCTCGGATACGACATTACCAAGGAGGAATTGGGTGGCGACAAGATCCACGTCAAAAAAAGTGGTTCTATCGACAACCTTGCCTTAGACGAGGAAGACGCCTTCAGACAAATCCGTCAGTTCTTATCCTATTTGCCCAGCAACGTTTGGGAAATGCCACCGCAGGGAGACTGCAGCGACCCTGTCGATCGTGCTGAGGAATCGTTGTTAGAGGCCATCCCTCGCAATCCACGTCAGGTTTACAAAGCCCGGAGCCTCATCGAAGCGGTGGTCGATGTGGACAGCTTCTTCGAAATCGCACCCCACTATGGCAAAGCGCGAACCCTAGGTCTCGCGCGCCTAGGCGGTTACCCGGTCGGCATTATGGCAAACAACCCCATGCACAAAGGTGGCACCACAGATGTGGCTGCAGGCAATAAAGTAATGCGACTCATCCAGCTCTGTAACACTTTCCATTTACCGATGATTTCTCTGGCAGACGAGCCGGGCTTCATGGTCGGGCTTGAATCAGAATTGCAGGGTATCGAACGGGCTGGCGCTAGGTTAGTGGCGAGCACTACGCAAAGCTGGATGCCCTGGCTGACCATCGTGGTTGGCAAGCTCTACGGTGTAGCGGGACAATGCCAGCAGCGACCCAGTGGCATGTTTCGACGTTATGCTTGGCCATCAGCAAACTGGGGATCTATGCACATTGCAGGCGGAGCAGCTGCTGCTTACAGGCGAGAAATTCAAGATGCGCCCGATCCTGCAGCCAAACAGGCCGAAATTGAGGCGCGTCTAAATGCCTTGGCTTCGCCGTTTCGTACAGCAGAAGCCACAGGCCAAGACATAATCGACCCACGCGAGACTCGCTCGTTTGCCTGTGAGTTTGTTGAGGACGCGCAGCGGGTGCTACAAACCCAGCTGGGGCCGCCACGCATTCCCTATTTACCCTGAGACAGTGCGAGCCTCAATCTGTTGTTGTACTTCAGCTAATTTCTCTTCTGTGAGGGAGTAATTCCAAAGGACGGGTACCGCGACAAACTTAAACAAAGCGGGAACGATGGAATATAAACAAGCTAACCAAAACAGGCTATTCCAACTATTGGGATCGCTGATTGGATCTGCTAAGGAATTAAAACCAACGTACATCGCGGCACTCGTTCCTACCACCAGGCCGAGTGCGTAGGCCAGTTTTCGAGTCATGGTCCAAATGCTGAAGTAGGCACCCCCTTGCTTCTTACCCGTTTGCGCACTGTCCAAGTCAATGACATCCGCCGCCATGGCATAAGGCAATGCAGAGAGCGCGCCGATAGAGGCACCTTTTAGACACATTACCCCGATGAACAAAGCGAATTTACCAGTGGGAATCCCTTCAAACCGATCGTTCAGGCCACCGAGCCAACTGTCAGGGAGGAAAGCGAGAATTTTACTGAGTTCAAAAGAGCTGAACCAATCTTGGGGTGCAATGGCGATGAGTGGAATAAAACAGGACCAAAATGCATACCAAAAAATGGCAACCATAGTCGCACGATGTTTACCTATGCGTTTGGACAACTTAAACCACAATGGAATCGCGATAATTTGCGAGATGAAATAGGGTGCCAAATAAAATCCGTATAGATCACCTGCTAACAACACGTGCTTCACAAAAAAGAAGCTCAATGAATTTGTCATGGCAGAACCGATGGTCGAGAACAAAAAGATAATCACAAGCTTCCGATAGGGTTCGTTCTGCCACACGAACCGAAAGCTCTCCCTAATCGATAATCGTTGGGATGTCGCCTCTTGAACAGGCCCCTCAGGAACGTTCTTAAGAAGATTGATAATCAACACCGGCATGAGTACTGCGACACCAATAGCCAGAAAGAAAACCGCATCGAGCGGTTTCGTATAACCCCAAAACACGATGATGGCCGGCGTCAGGGCGCCAATGAGACTGCCAGATACCGTAAAGGCCTCCTTCCAACTCATGATCACAGTGCGCTCGTTATAGCCACTGGCGAGTTCAGCGCCCCAGGCGGAATAAGGCACATCTTTGATGGTCGCTCCGATAAACATCACAATCAAAACGCCCAACAAATAGGGATAACCGTTACTAAACGTCAATCCAAACCAAGTCACTTCAGAAAACTCGAATGGCGGTATCCACAACAATAAGACCCCGACAATGAAGATTGGCGTTCCTATTAGAATAAAGGGCTTCCGTCGGCCCCAGCGAGTGCGAATTCGATCTGAATAAAAACCGATTAACGGGTCCGTCAAACCATCGAAGACCCGGGAGAGGGCCAGCATTAGCCCAACAAAACCAAGGCTCAAAGCGAAGCCGTCGGAGTCTGCGTAGACGGGTGTTAAATAAACCGCTAATGGTAGAGACACCATCGACAATGGCATCGACGGTGCACCATAGGACGCCAAGCTAAAGGTGCTTAGCCGGCTTCCTTGTTTTCGTTCTTCTGCCACAACGCCTCCCCAGAGGTTGCAATCTTTTTTCTCGGTCTAAGATTAACAGTCGGGCAAAAAAAAGCCCCTCATTTGAGGGGCCTTTATTGGTCGATGTAGTTTTAGACTACATGCTACCAGAGACGCGAACGAAGAAAATACGACCACGACCGTCGTGCAACGTGCCGTCGAAGGCGGTTACAACTGCGATATGTGGCGCTTCTTCGTCGAACAAATTCTGTACGCCTACAGTGCTGACGCTGGCGCAGTACTAAGGGATTGCCCTTCTAAAGTTCGCGATTCTGAGGATTGCTGTGGCGCAATCACCTCACTGCTAATTTTCGGCAACTCCGCACGTACGCCAATAGGAAAAGGGCGGTCATAACAGTCCAGTCTTTGACGAGCGTTCTCTATCAGCGCGCAATTTTCTTTGCTGGTTCCATCTTGTCCAGACACTGGCCCCGAAACGCACAGTAGCGGCAACGGTACTACGTACTTCATTCTCGACCTACCTCGACCTACGACTGTTCAAACCACGCAGTATCACTCCTGTGGTTCTTCGATGCATTTTCATTTTCGCCTCAGTACTTTCAGTTTGTTCAATTTGTCCAACAAAGCGCTGCACGATTGCATGATGGGTACTGTGTAGGCTCGCAAGACGGTGTCATGTGGGTTGCCTTCAT
>JBNMMV010000423.1:0-3290 GCA_051270205.1 Limisphaerales bacterium | reverse complement strand
CCCGCACATATCATCTGTGCGTACGGGTGCCCCTCAATATGCCCAAGGACCGGATAATAGCTCCGATCATAGAAATCCTTCATCATGCCTGCAATCGCGGCAAGGTTCTCTGGCGCACAAAAGATGTAACCGTCTGCAAGCAAGAGATCGTCAGGACCGGCCTCTTCCGCAGTCTTTAAAATAGTCACTACTTCTTTGCATGCCGCTGAATAAGCCGCTTCGGCCATCTGCCTACTGCCACCTGTCTTAGAGTGATAAACGATCAAAAGCTGCACCATCACATGATGTTCTAGAGCATCGACCAGTTTTCGCCAACTGACTGCAATAAAATAATTTTAGCATAATAAAGTACTCGCGGTGGGGTGGAATTTGCCAGGTTGAGTTCGGCTTCAGTGATGGCAAGTAAGTTCAATATTTTGAAACCCGATAATTGCATAGGCTTCTGACGTTTTGGTTTTTTTGGAATTGCCAATGACCTTCATCGCCGCACCATAGAAACGTAGCTTGTCGGTGACGAAAACATAAGTGCGGCCATGGCCGTTTCATGTATTTTCTGAGTAATTTCAATGCTGCCTCGCGATTACGGCGCTTTGTGACGAAACTTTGCAGGACGTCCCCTTCGTGATCCACAGCCCGCCAAAGATAGTGCGTCCCGCCATTGATCTTCACGAACACCTCATCAAAATGCCACTGGCAGTGTGTCCTCGACCGCATCCGATCAACCCTTTTCCTGCGGATCTCAGCGGCAAGTATTGGGCCAAATCTGTTCCACCAAAACCGAACGGTTTCGTAGCTGATGTCGATGCCGCTTTCGTGCAACAGAACCTCCACGCTCCGAAGCGACAACGGGAAACTGACATAAATCATCACGGCCAGACGGATGATCTCGGGGCTCGTCTTTAAGTAGCGAAAGGGGGAACGTTTTGTCATCCGCAGAAGCTAAGTGGCGCCCTGCCCGCCTCAACCGATTTTGCTCTAACAGTGCCTGCTCAGTCGCTACGTCACGGAACTTTGGCAAGGACCTTGCAGCGTGCCAAGTGGATGACAACATGGCTGTGCACAAAGATTGGTGAGCACTTCTAATCACTTTATTTATGGGGCTGTCAGATTTGTCAAAATGACGCAGGCGTCGTTCACTGTGCATGGGCGTGTGACAGGCTACTTTGAAGTTATGGTACGAAACAAATTGTTTGTTACGGCACATTCGTGCATCGCCACAAAACTTAAGGAATGAACCATGGACATCGTTGATACCGCAGTTTCCGCTGGAAACTTCACTACACTTGTGGCCGCTGTAAAAGCTGCTGATCTTGTCGAAACGCTTAAGGGCGCAGGGCCATTTACCGTCTTCGCACCAACAGACGCAGCGTTTGAGGCACTGCCCGCAGGAACTATTGATGATTTGCTCAAGCCAGAAAACAAGGCAAAACTTGCGTCGATCCTGACTTATCATGTGGTTGCCGGTAAGGTGATGTCGACAGATTTATCAGATGGCATGACGCCAGACACAGTGAACGGTGAGACCATTACGATTAAAACCGAAGGTGGCGTCACGATCAACGGCACGACAGTTTCGACCGCTGATATCGAGGCTGACAATGGTGTCATCCACGTAGTGGATGCCGTTCTGATGCCAAAAGGCTAAGTACGACAGGGGCTGTCTTGCAAAGGGTGGCCCCTTCTTGGGACTCGTCTTGAAGTAGCGAAAAAGGCTATGTTTTGTCATCCCGCGACGCTAATTTCTCACCCTGCCCACCTCAAACGATTTTTTTCTGACAGTGCCTCTGAAAACGAGGAACTTACGAGAATGCAAGCTAATGGCGGGTGAAAATTATAGCAGTCATGTCGCAATTTCACCAAGACTAATCTAGCTGCTCAGATCGAGCCTTGAGCAGGACCCATAGGTTATCTCACATGCGTGAAACCAGTGCATGCAGAATAGCAGCTGGTCGTTCGAACAGGAGCAGGGAAGACATGAGCACAACAGTCTTGGCCTCTGTACTTGTTCTCGTTACGGGCATTTTTTGGGGTATCTATTGGCTCCCGGTGCGCGCCATTGCCGAACTCGGGCTGGATGGAGCTTGGGGAACCGGGGCGATTACTCTGGCCGGGGCGATTTTCTTATTTCCGTTCATGCTTGCAAACAAGAAGTCTATTCGAGATGCAAATTTCGCTGGAATTGCATCAATCGCACTTGGGGGTGCGGCATTTGCCTTTTACTCTATTGGTTTTCTTTACGGCAAGGTCGCACTTGTCGTCTTACTTTGGTTCTTTAGCCCTGTCTGGAGCGTGTTGATCGCGAAGTATCTGTTGCGCTGGTACGTTCCAAAACTGCGACTAATCGCGATCTTTGTAGGCCTCGCTGGACTTTTCATCATGCTAGGTAGTGATGGTAAAATTCCAATTCCCGTCAATCTTGGGGAATGGTTGGCCTTTTTTGGCGGCTTTATATGGGCGATAGCCATGGCGGGCATGCGCCTAAAGTCCAGAGTCCCACCGGGACCCGCGGCGTTCGTGTTTGCCATTGGCGCAACCATAACCTCTTTCATTCTTGCGCCCTTCCTTGAGCCTGCTCCCACAATCGCAGTTTCTGACCTTACCATCTTGACGGTTAATGTCCTCCTCACAGGTGGCATTTGGTGGGGTGCCTCAATTGCCACGCTGATGTGGGCTGCCGTTCGCCTAGACCCTGCCAGGGTAGGAATTCTCTTGATGACCGAGGTGATTTTTGGTGCTTTGACTGCTGCACTTTTCGCTGGTGAAAACTTGTCATTTAGCGAAATGATCGGCGGATTCTTGGTTATCCTGTGTGGCCTTCTCGAAGTCTGGCCAACAAAAATGGAAATCAGGCGTTCGCATGTCTGAATAATTCTTCCATTTTGTCGAAGTCCAAATCGCAGATTTGAAAGCGAGCCTGCAGATTAAAGTGTATGAGGCCATGTGCTGGTGCTGTCAGACAAATAAGAATCAGTCTCAGTTCTCCATCAACCTCAATCCGTTAGGATACGCCAAGACCGCGCCACTCGGTCAGAGCAGCGGCGCGGTTCAGCTTGAAGTTTGACCGGCTGTAGAGATGGCGCTCCGCGTTGAAATGGTTATGGACTGAAGCGTGGACAGCGACGAATTTCTGTAAAGTTCGCATCCGTCTAAAGCGCAGCATCGCCCGCTCCCGCCTTCGAAATGGCTGGTGTGAATTCTCGGCTCAATTATTAAGCCGGCGACCGGCTTCCTGTTTGTCGACATTGCCGATCACCTTCATCGCCGCACCGTAGGAAAGGAGCTTGTCGGTG
>JBNMMV010000422.1:0-3298 GCA_051270205.1 Limisphaerales bacterium | reverse complement strand
TCATATAACTCAACAAAATATATTAGATACCTAATAATCCTGCCTTTTCTCGTTGCAACCAATCTGTATCAATGTAATATCTTATGGCGGGTAGGATGAGGGATTTATTGTGCCAAAGAAGGTTAAAGAACTATCTGCAAAAGCGGTCCGTGACTTAAAGCATTCTGGTCGAGGTTTGAATGAAACCTTCTCCGTGGGCGGTGTCGCTGGCCTATTGATACAGATCACGCCGACCAATGCGCGTTCGTGGGTGCTGAGAACAATGGTTGGAAGTAATCGTCGAGAAATTGGCTTAGGCGGCTTTCCTGATGTAACCCTAGCTCGGGCCCGAGATCGAGCCCGTGAAGCCAAGGACGCAATTCGATTAGGGATCGACCCTATTGAGCAAAAACGTGCGGCGCGTGCCGCACTAGCAGCTCAGCAAGCGCTTGGTCTAAACTTTGCTAAAGCGACAGAGGCCTACCTGAAAATCAAGCTGGCCGAATTTGATAACGATAAGCACCGTAAGCAATGGCGCGCTACTCTGGACGCATATGCCGTGCCCACTCTCGGACCAATGTTGGTGAGCAAAATTACCGTTCATGAGATTGCTCGCACATTGGAACCAATATGGACGACAAAAACAGAAACGGCATCTCGTTTGCGCGGGAGAATTGAAGCCGTGTTGACTTGGGCAACTGTTGCAGGCCATCGGGAAGGTGAGAATCCCGCTCGCTGGCGTAATAACCTCGATGCAATTATGCCCAAAAAGTCCAAGGTCTCAAAGGTCGAACACCAACCTGCACTTGCTCTTGCAGATGTGACTCAATGGTTTGCAGATTTGCAGAGGCGTGATGGCACGGCAACGCGTGCGCTTGAATTCTTAGCCATGACTTCAGCGCGGTCTGGAGAGGTGCGTGGCGCTACATGGGGCGAGATCGACACCAACGCGTCATTATGGACAATCCCAGCCGTCCGCATGAAAGCAGGCAAAGAACATCGCGTCCCCCTTACCCTGAAAGCCGTTGCGCTATTAAAGGCTCAGCCAAAAATGGAAGGCAGCGAATTTGTCTTTCCAGCCGCGCGCGGGGGGATGCTGTCAGACATGGCTCTAAGCGCCTGTATGAGGCGCATAAACAAGGCAAAGGCCGGAGGCTACATAGACTCTCGGTCGGGCCGCCCTGCCGTCCCTCACGGGATCCGCAGCACCTTCAGGGATTGGGTTTCTGAACTTACTAACTACCCCCGCGACATGGCGGAAATCAGTCTTGCGCACTCCGTTGGCAGCGAAGTCGAACGCGCATATCGACGTGGTGATCAGATGGAAAAACGGCGGGCTATGATGGCCGATTGGGGGCAGTTTTTGAAAAATGGCATTTTGGAGATTAACTAATGACCAATTGGACTGGTGATGATGGCTGGCCGGTAGAGTTTCCGGAAAAACTAGTTAATGCATTTCGTAAAATCCCGAATGGTGAAAACCTAACAAATGACAAAATTCACCGCATGGCCAAGATCATTGGTGTCATCGCAGAGGGCGGCGAAATAGAAGAATTACCACGCAATCGTACCGCTTCAGTGGACGGATCTGAAGGTGAATTGAGAAAGTTTCAATACTACTGCAAAAGACTGGCTGATCAAATAGAGACTCTTAGGAGGCCTTCTGTATTGGCTCTTTCTGATGAAGGTGTGGCAGTATTCGATCTATACGAAAATCTACGCCAAGCAGAAGAAACTGCACAGTACGCCTCTGGAAGGCTTGAGACGTCCTCAAAAGGAGGTAGGCCCAAAAAAATCCAAGCGGCGAGCGTAACGAGTATATGCGCCAAACTGTTTGAGGAAATTTCGGGGAGGCACCCAACCTTTACTACAGATCCGCATACCAGTTTAATATCTGGCGACTGGCCAGCCTTTCTGGAGACGGTCTTTGAAGCCCTTTACATTGATGCAAGCGTAGCATCGCAGGTTCGAGCTATAAGTCAGAAAACTATCTAAAGAAGTACCACTATTCTCACTTTGTTTCGATGCCACAACACGTGGGAACTTGTCAGCATAACTTTTGATTAAATAAAGGATGCATGACGATGACCCGCACAGCTCACCCAGACCAGCAGGTTTTTCTCTCAGATATACAGGTCGGCACGCGCTATGGCGTATCGCGTCAAACGCCTTGGGGATGGTTGAAGAAGGATAGCAGCTTTCCCAAGCCTGTCAAACTTTCGCCCGGCTGCACTCGCTGGCGATTGTCTGAATTAGAAGCATGGGAAACCGCTCAGAACGAACAACAAAAATGAAAATTCTGGTCGTCTTGCCACATGCCATCCGGTGGACGTCAGTGGGTGATCCAAGAAGTGGACCTGCCGACGATAGCAAAAACCCTCGTAGAAAAGGCGTAGGGGTATGACATCATCACAGAACACACCGAACGGGATCGCACCCATTTATAATTCTGCGCGGGTGCTGACCGCGTGGGGATCCCGTGACACACACAAGCACAGCGGCAAGGCGTATGAGGGCATAAGCTGGGCAGAGATCGTATCGCGCGCAGGCGAACCAACGGCAACGGAAAAAAGCAGCGCGCAGTTTATCATCCCATCAACCTATCGCGGACATGACGGGCGAACGCATGAAGTGCAGCGCGCACAGGGATCGTTCCCGCTTCTTTGTTTGGACCTAGACGAGGGCAACCCGTCCATCGATGACATCAAGGCGGCGCTGGCAGCGATTGTAGGGCGCACTGAAGCGCTTATCTATTCATCGAGCGGTGCTACACCTACAATGCGAAAATGGCGCGCTATAGTGCCACTCAGCGATCCTCTGAGTGGCGCTGAATACAAGGCAACGCAGGCGGCATTCTTTGCGTTGTTGGCAGATCAAAGCATCTTGGCCGACAAGACGCTCGAGCGTGAAGGGCAACCCGTATACCTACCGAACGTCCCAACTGAGAAACGTGACGCAGCCGGCAATCCGGTGTTCTATCAATTCGAGCACATTGTCGGGCCAAGGCTTGATCTAGACAGATCAGAAATCGTATCAAACCGTGAAAAAAAACGCGCGGAAGCTGAACAGATCGAGCGGGATCGTAAAGAGCGCACCGAAGCGAAAAAGATTAAAAGAGCGCAACACATCGCAGCCGGGGGCGACGACTTCGAACCCATCGAACACTTTAATTCAACACATGAAATCGCGGATTTGTTGACGCGATATGGGTTTGATCATGGTCGCGGAGATGACTGGCGCGCACCATTCCAGTCATCCAAAAGCCATGCCCTGCGTGATTATGGAAGCCATTGGGTTGCGGTTTCATCATCATATGAAG
>JBNMMV010000421.1:0-3302 GCA_051270205.1 Limisphaerales bacterium | reverse complement strand
TCATCCACCACATCAAACCTATCGTTGCGAAACAGTTGCTAACTAGTCCTGCAATTCGCCATTAACGAATCGTTTCCCACCAAACTCCGCAGTTCTTAACTCCCCAGTGAGCGAAGTAAGATCAGCATACTTCGGACGCGTCATGTATTTGGCGAGCCAGGTGCCTAGTAACTGTTCATCCTTGATTAGCGTGGTAAGCATGGCTTGGACTTGACACACAAACGCAGGATCGATTTTCGTGCTTGCCATGGCTTGGGTCAGAGGTGGGTCGGTGAGCACCGGGTTTGCGGGAAGGCTGCCAATTTCAACGGCTAGGTCGTCCATTAATTCGAACAAGGTGGGCGATCGAAAACCGATTGAGAACGTCAGGCATTCAGTTTCGGCTACACCCCAGTGGGCGACGCCTGGTGGCACATAGAGCATATCGCCAGGCCCAAGGGTCCAGGCCGATTGTTCATCGAAGTCCGAAAGTGTCGAAAGATCTGAAGAGGCTGAAAGTGTCGAATTTTCGTCGCAGCGTTGGCCGATGCGCCAGTGCCGCTCGCCGGTGACTTGCAGCAGAAAGACATCATATTGGTCGAAATGAGGTCCAACACTGCCGCCAGGTACCGCGAAACTGGCCATGATGTCATCAAGGCGCCATGGCGGTAGAAAGGAAAAATGTTCGAGCAACGGATTGAATTCGGGCGTCCAAAGATCGACTGCTTGGACCAGAAGGGTCCAGTCTCGCTCCGGTAGATTTGCGAATGTTGCATCCGAAAACGGACCATGACTGAGCTTGATATGATCGTCTTTATCCTCTTTGTCGGAGAGGACGGTTTGAACGAGCCGTGATTCTACTTCTTCTTGTAAGCTCAAGGCAGCCAGATCATGGCCGTCCAAGGGTGGATTGAAGTTTGGCAAGGCACCGCGAACCAGTAAAGGTTGTCGTTGCCAATAGTCTGCTAGAAAGCGGTCTACCGGTGTCGGACCAAGGATATTAGATATCGCCATAGATTCTGTCATAAGTGCTGTTTTAAGCGCATGGTGCCACTGTCAGGGGTACTTACAAAGGCTAATAAAACTGTGCGATAGGCATTACCTCTTTGATTGTAATTTGTGCCACCATTGGTAGAGGGCTTAGAGAAGGTAGAGAGATGAGAAAGGTAAATTCGATGAAGTATTGGTTAATTGGAATATTGAGCTTTCTGGGTGTAAATGCGACAGCAGACGTCACCCGGGCGAGTCTGTTTGTCGACCGAGTGGTGCTGACATCTGGTGGCGAATTGCTCGGCAGAGTAGAGGATCTGGCACTCGATGAAGGCAGTATGCAAGTAGCCTACGTGGTGGTCTCGGTGGGAAGCTATTTGATCGATGACAACCTTATTGCTGTTACGCCTGAAACGTTGACTGAGTCTGAAAGTGGTGAGTATCTAGTTATTGCGGCTGATGCCTTGGTTGATGCGCCGCGTTTTGATGCCGATAGTTGGCCTGACGAAGCACAAATTGACGTACCTGTTGTTCGCGACGAGCGACTACCTCCGGCAATGAACGATCCGGGCATCGCTGAAATTGTCGGTGGCGATAGGCGGATGACCCTAGACGAAACGGGCCAAACGGCGATGACTCAGTTTGAAAAAACCTCACCTCGTCCAGCGGCGGTTAGCAATATCCAGGCCAAAACATTTCATTCGGGCGTGGTAGAAAGTGGCGATGGCAACGCGACCTTTAAGCGTTTCGACAGTAATCGTGATGGCTATTTATCCCGTCGAGAAATTGCGTCTTATTTCAAACCTGGCTTGCTATTTGGCGACTACGATTTAGATGCCAACGGTGGGCTTGATCCGTTTGAAATGAAGGTTCTGCAAGAGGCTGAATAACTCAGTCCCTCACCTGCATAACATAACTCGAGGTTTGGCCAGCAACAGAGACCGGACCCTGTTCGGTTGCAATGGGGTGATACCTGACTTGCTGCGCGCCTTCCCTGAGTAATCCGACAATTGCGTCGGGTGGCATACCCTTTGATTCGATTAACTCGATATTTTCTATGCGCCCTTTGACGGTGATGTCGTAGCGAAAGCGGGCGTCAAATTCTCGTTTTCCCATCGCCAGTTCCGACGACAGGGAGATGATTCTTCGAGGCGTTGCAAAAAGGGTGCTGCAGATACGTTCGTCGTTTACGGGCAAGGTACGTAGTTTGCAGATCTGTGCAGAGCAGACAAGGCAAGCGGTCATCAACTTGCTGCGTAAGGCATAAGCGATTTTGTCTGTTTCTGCTTTCAAGACAGGATACTCACAACCCCTGGTGACAACGTGTCGTAGCGGCCAAGGACCGCAGCGGTTTGGGGCTGTTGCAACTATCTCTTCCATGGGGGCAGGCTCTTCCATTGGGGCAGGAATGGCCAATGGTGCCCAAATTAGTAGCAGACTAAGCAAGAGTTTCTTATTCACGAGCGGAATAATAAACTAACGGCCTAGCGATCACCGGATTGAAGGGGAGGTTTAAGTTGAGCGAGTTGGATGAGTTCCGAGCAGAGGTGGCTGGGTGGTTACGGAAGAATCGACCCGCAGAGCCAGATTTTCTATTGCCTGAAACGTTTATGGAGGTAGGTACTGATCTCCAATTTCAGTATTTGCGCGATTGGCAGCAGCAAGTTTATGAAGCTGGATACCTGGGTATGGCGTGGCCCAAGGAATATGGCGGCGGTGGCCATCCCCAAGTCATGCAAGACATTGTTAATGCCGAAATGGCCAAGCAGCAAGTGCCCTTTGTTCCCAACACCATTGGCCTGAATTGGGCTGGTCCGCTTATTCTTTCTATTGGCACAGAGGCCGAGAAACAAAAGTACATTCGCGGAATTCTCTCGGCCGAGGACATGTGGTGTCAGGGTTTTTCGGAACCCGATAACGGTTCGGATCTGGCAGCCGCTTCGACGCGAGCTGTCCGCGATGGCGATGACTGGGTTCTAAATGGTGCGAAGATTTGGACCAGCCTTGCAACCTATGCTAAATACATGATCTTGCTCGCTAAAACCAATCCCGAGGCAGAGAACCGCTATGCAGGGCTGAGCTATTTTTTAGCGCCGATGGACGTTGACGGCATAGATGTGCAGCCGATTCGAAAGCTCACGGGCGAGCATGGTTTTGCGCAGACGTTTTTCGCCGACGCTCGCATTCCAGGTGATTGCTTGATGGGTAAAGAAGGCGAAGGTTGGCAAATTGCAATGAAGACCCTCACCTTTGAGCGCGGGGCGACGGGTGGCCAAGCGGGTGGGTTGTCGATGAACGCCGTTGGCGTTTCGGATGTGGTTGAACTTGCCCGC
>JBNMMV010000420.1:0-3325 GCA_051270205.1 Limisphaerales bacterium | reverse complement strand
GTCGATGGCACCAACCACTTCCGCCTCAGAAAACTGAGACAGCTGGCCATACTCTGGCATGGTCAACAATCCACCTCGGGCGAGATTTTTTGCTCGTCCACCTCGCAACGCTCGAGCCAGATTGACACGACCCACTGGCCGCGTTAAGCGGTCAACAGCCGCCAAAACAACCAGCAATGCTTCTTCCGGAAGTTTGGCAACCGGCGCCTTCTTCGAATCCTCTTCGCTGCGTAGACCCACATCACCGGCTGTACCTAGACACACATCACAGCGGTGACAAATTGGCTCATCATGGTTTTTGGTAAAGTGCCTTACCAGCGCTTGGTGCCGGCAATCGGGTTCCGTGGCATACCGCTGTATCTCGCTGAGCGCCGTTTCCCGGCGCTGTTCCAGCTGACCGACGCTGTTAGACCCCCCGCCTTGCCCGAGCCGACGCTGGGTCATCAAATCTGCCAGCCCAAAAAACAACACACAGTGCGCAGGTGACCCATCTCGACCGGCTCGACCGGCCTCTTGGTAGTATGCTTCCAGGCTGCCCGGCGTTTGGAAGTGCACAATGAGACGAATATCCGGCAGATCAATGCCCATACCAAAGGCGTTGGTGGCAACCAACACCCGCGTCCTGCCACTCTCAAATGCGGATTGAGAACGATCCCGCGCGAGCTTAGTACGACCGGCATGATAAAATCCAACCCGTACACCACATCCGCGCAATGCCTTAGCAACCCGTTCTGTGACTTTGCGGGTACTACAGTAAACAATCACTCGCCCCTGGCCACCACGACCGCGAATACCCGCGGCTTCGATTAGTGTCAAAGTTGCTGCAACACGCTCCGCCTCGCGACTGTGTCCTTGCACCTCAAACGACAGGTTAGGACGATCAAACCCTTGGCGAATTTCAACGGTCCGTTCAAGACCTAACTGTAACGATATTTCCTGCAACACTTTCGGCGTAGCTGTTGCAGTTAACGCCATCATAGGCACTTGCACCACATCACGAAGTTCGCGCAGCAATAGATAGTCCGGCCGAAAATCATGTCCCCATTGGCTAACGCAATGCGCTTCATCAATGGCAATTCGTGCAATTGGTGTACGTGTGAGAAGCGCACGAAAACCCGCCAGCGCTGCACGCTCCGGAGAGACATACAGCAAGGTGAGCTGGCCTTGTAAAAACCGCTGAATGACCGCTTTCTGCTCAGCATCGTCTTGATGACTATGCAACGCTTCAGCCGCAACACCCCGAGCTTGTAGCGATCCCACCTGGTCTTTCATCAGCGCGATCAAGGGAGAGATGACTACGGTGGTACCTGCACCCATTTGGGCATCGACAATGGCCGGCACCTGAAAACACACCGACTTGCCCGACCCTGTAGGCAGCAACACCACCACATCTCGGTTTTGCAATCCTGCTTGTACCGCATCTGCCTGACCTGGCCGGAAGTTAGCGTAGCCAAAGGTCTCTAAAAGCACTTGGTCGGCCATCGCAGCAGGGTTGGTGGAGTTTGAGGTCAAGGGTGCCAATGGCCAGACGGGGGATGTGCGCAGCATGCCACAACAGCGCGCGATTACCGAGAATTGGCGTAGTAGTTGGCAGCAGGTAATGTTCAGAGTAACTTCAGAGACAAGTTTAGGGTCATCGGAGGGCTCATGCGCTACGCACTTTTCACACTACTGATATTCTGCTCGACTCTATCTACAGCAGAACGTGTCGAACTCACGGACGAGCAACTCGCCCGACTGACGATTCGAGAGGTTGTAGGCAAGCCCGGGCTGTTTGTTATGCCAGGTTTTGGTGGCGCCGTCTCCGGCGGCAATATTGCCGTCCTAGTCACATCATCAAGTGTGGTGGTGGTTGATAATAAATTTGACGACAGCCATGACGACATCGTGACCCAAATAGCCTCAGTGACGGATCATCCGATTACAACGGTACTCAATACCCATCATCATTTCGATCACGCTGGCAGCAACCCAAGCTTCATGTCCTATGCGCAAGTGATCAGTCATGACAATGCTCGAGCTAACATGCTCGCCAATCGACGTGCAAGCGCTGACCCGGCTGGCGCACCACCCATCACCTATTCCGATACGATGAGGCTGCATGTTGATGGTAGCGAAATAGAACTCCATCACTTTGGTCGTGGGCATACCGATGGCGACACGGTCATTTATTTCCCGAATCTAAAAACTGTGCATACAGGTGATCTTATTATCTGGGGACAGCGCTTAGACGAATCTAAACTTGCGCCTTTTATCGATTATGACAACGGCGGTAGCGCGCGAGAATGGACCGCTACGCTAGATGGACTTCTAGCCTTAGACTTTGACACGGCAATTCCAGGACACGGACCGATTCTCTCCCGCCGCGAAGTGGAAGTGTTCCGTCATCGTTTTGAAGTCTTGGTGAGCAGAGTCGCTCAAGCCATAACGGCAGGTACATCGCGCGAAAAGATTGCAGCTGCCGTTGAGCTTAAGGATCTAGATTGGCCACTGACGCCTGACCGAATAGAGTTAATTTTCGACGAGCTTAGCGCCGTGCTGTAGACACAACTGCAAGTCTGAGGCAGTCTTAGTTGAACTCGAACTCGCAAGGATGGATCGATGACTGATCGTGAATTGTCGGCAGAACAAAAGCAGTTCTTCGTTAACCCCTATCCCGTCTATGAGATGGCGCGCAACGCACGTGCGATCTGGGACGAAGAGTTGGGCTTTTGGCGGGTGACGCGCTTCAGCGACATTGATTCGATTTTGAAGGATCCTCGCTTTGGCAAAATAGCACCACGCGGTACTGAACATCTCGGTCCACCAGAGCGGCTGGATCGTTTTGAACGCGGTATTTTGAGCTTGGATCCACCTGACCACACCCGTATTCGCAGCCTCATGGTCAAGGCATTTAGCGCAAAGCGCATGGAAATGATGCGTCCAGCTATCCAGACGCTGGTCGACTCACTGATTGATGGCGTTTATGACCGCGGTGAAATGGAGATTAAGACGGAGTTCGCTCACCCGATTCCTGCGAATATCATAAGTGACATGTTGGGTATCCCTGACGCTGATCGAGGCCGCTTCGCTGAGTTGTCTAACGACATTATTCGCTATGGCAATGATGTCTTGGAGGCCGATCAGTCTAAAGCGGATGCGGCGGTTGGCGAATTCCACAGCTACCTAGACACGCTGATTGCGCTTAAACGAAAAAACCCAGCAGATGATTTAACAACGGCGTTGATCCAGGCGCAAGATGAGACAGGTCGCCTGAACGATGAGGAACTTCAGCACAACGTCAGTCTGCTTTTCATCGCGGGTCACGAGACGACGGTCAATCTGA
>JBNMMV010000419.1:0-3338 GCA_051270205.1 Limisphaerales bacterium | reverse complement strand
TGATGAAATTCCGCGCAATCCCAGCGGCAAAATTCTAAAGCGATTGCTCAGAGAGCAGTTTAGCGATCCGGCCCCAATCTAAAGGCCCAATCTTAAACGTTAGTGATGATCGTCTGGGCAGGGACCAAGCTCTATTTGAATGGTTGAGTGGTCTATGCCGAAACTGCTGTTGAGGATACGTTTGATATCAGCTATCGCCTCCTCGACGTGCTCTTGAGCGCCGACTTGAGCGTGCAGCGTTAACAGCGGCTTCTCTGCAGTAAGTGCCCAGGCATGTAGATGATGGACTTCAAGTACATGGGGTAACGTGTCACATAGAACACGTTTGATTTCCGCCAGATCGACTCCACTCGGTACCCCTTCTAAGAGAATGTGCGTGGACTCTTTCAGGACGCGGTAGGCGCCACGACTAAGAATGACAACAATCAGCAGCGCAAGAATCGGGTCGGCGTAAAGCCAGCCGAAAAAGTACACCGCCAGCGCTGCCAGAATGGCAGCCACAGACCCCAGCAGATCACCCAGCACATGTAACGCTGCGCTGCGTACATTGGCTGTGTCAGATGCACCATGTAACCACTTGAAGGCGACGATGTTGATGATAAAGCCAACAACGGCAACACCCAATGCGGGCAGTGGAATAATGGGCTCAGGTGTCGCTACCCGGCTCAATGCCTCCAGCGCGATCCAAATAACCAGCGCCATCAGGGTTAAGCCGTTGATGAAGGCTGCGAGGACTTGAAAACGATGGTAGCCGTAACTTAACTTCTGATCGAAGCCTCGTGCTGAAATTCGCGCAGCCCACCAGGAAAGGCCGAGTGCCGTCGCATCCAAAAACATATGTCCCGCGTCTGCGATAAGTACCAGCGCGTTGGTCCATATGCCGGCAATCAGCTCGATGATCATGAAACCTGTGATCAGGAAAAATGCCCGACCTAACAGTTTTACGTCAGTTGGAAGATGATGATCGTGGTCGTGGCCCAAATTTACCTCAGAGAGTTACGCGCCATAACAGTATAGCGTTCCTATGGCTGGTTAAAAGCGGCTGGTTTACAGCGGTTGCTTAGGGTCAATGCCCATCATCACCTTACCCACAACCTCATAGAGCGGCTGGCCCACCATGGTGTGTTGGGTAGTGACGTGTACGTCTCGAAAGCACTGCTGAAATTTGCTCTTTCGGTAAATCGAGGTGCCCCCAGCCGCGTGATACAAACTGTCTACGACTTCGCTTGCGCGCCAAGCGTTGTTGGTCGCCGCCAGGCGCAGTTTGGCTTTGTGTTCCATGGTCAGCCGCTCGCCCGCGGCCGCCGTATCCCAAGCTTCGTTGATGGCACTTTCGGTCAGTGCTTTGGCGCTGGCTAAGGATGCTGCGGCCATGGCCACCTCTCTTTGCACCAAGCTTCGGGTGGCGAGTGTGCGACTCGCACCCCTGGGTGTTTTCTCTGTGGCCAAAGACAAGAATTCCTGCATCGCCCGTTCAGCAATGCCGATGGAGACGGCTGAAACGCCCAACGCAAGTAAACCGAATGTCGGAAAACGATAAAGGGGTGCATCGATTCGTGCTTTGTTACCAAGAATGACCCAGCGCCCTTCGGGTACGAATTGATCTGTCACTTCGAAATCATGACTGCCGGTACCGCGCAACCCCGACGTGTCCCAAGTGTCATGAATAGTGACTTCCTCGGTTTTGAAAAACGCCAGCAGCAGTTCCGGTTGCCCTGCTTTATTGAGTACCACTTCACCGTCGCGGGAGTGCGTGCATCCTCCCGATATCCACTGGGAAATACCTGATCCACTCGCGAATGGCCACCGCCCAGAGATCTTTAGGCCGCCGTCTACAACCTCGGCACGGCCAATGGGTGCGGTTACACCCACTGTGATGACATCAGGATTACTGCCGTAAATCTCGTTTGCCCAGTTCTCTGGAAGAGAGGCTGATAAAAGCCCAGTGGTATTGCCGATCATCAAGCTCCACCCCGTGGAGCCGTCGGCGCAAGATACCCGCGCTAGGGTATTAAAAAATTCCCATGGATGGACCTGACCGCCCCCCAGCGATTCTGGCACCAACATGCGGAAAAGCCCCGCTGCAGAGAGCTTTGCGGCAAGCTCTGAGGTCAACGATCGGCCTTGTTCGATCTCGGCACTCGCTGTATCGACTTCGTTATAGAACTGATCAGCAATTTCCAGATGCTTCAACTTTTCACTCGCTTATGTTGTCGGCGCTAATGAATGAGTAGAATAACTACTTTTGAGCAGGGGAACACCATGGAGCGAATGAGTCTTGATTTTTCCGACGGGGTAGCCGTCTTGAAATTTAATCACCCAGAAGTGATGAATGCGGTCGGTATGGATATGCTAGATGACTTTGCAGAAGCACTGGTCGCCATCAAAGACCCGGAAAATGGCGCACGTGCTTTGCTCCTCACCGGCGAAGGCAGGGCGTTTTGTGCCGGTGCCAACCTGCAAGACGATCGCCGCGACCGAAGTTCGAACAGCTCGGGTGGCGTGTTAAGAAGTCGATACCATCCGATACTGTTTGCACTGCGAGGTCTAGACATACCCATGGTTACCGCCGTCAACGGCGCGGCAGCAGGCGTCGGCATGAGTTTTGCGTGCATGGGCGATATTGTTTGTGCTTCCCAACAAGGGTTCTTCCTACAGGCATTCGCCAAAATCGGCCTTGTGCCTGACGGCGGTTCAACCTTCATGCTGCCTCGGCTGGTTGGCTGGGGACGTGCCATGGAGTTGTCCCTGTTGGCTGAGAAGCTCTCTGCGGAAGATGCGCACGATTGGGGGTTGGTGAATCGACTGTTCGACGACAACACAGCGCTGTTTGAAGGCGCGTTCGATCTCGCCAAACGACTGTCGCGCGGCCCACGATCGTTGGCGCTGATTCGCAAGGCGTACTGGAGCACCTGGCAAAATTCTTTTGAAGAACAGCTTGAGCTTGAAGCCACGTTGCAGGATGAAGCCGGGCGAACTGGGGACTTCACCGAGGGAGTAAGTGCCTTTTTAGAGAAGCGTGACGCAGAGTTTAAGGGGCGCTAGCGCGTTGGTCTGAGCAATCTGCAACCCTGCTTTGGATAAGATCCGCCAGACGGCGCGATGCCAGTGCGATCTGGGTACGCGCTATTTTGCCATCTCGAACGTTGGGGTCAGAGATCAAGCCAGTACCGGGTGCCTTTTCGCTCACCGGTCGTTTTTAAAATGCCTTTGGATGATAAATCCTGCAAGTCGCGTGTCGCTGTGGATGATGAGGTTTTCGAGATCGCCACATAGTTTTTTGCGCTCAGGCCCCCTTCAAAACCCGTCGGACCTGCAGCAAAAAGTCTTGAAATAAC
>JBNMMV010000418.1:0-3361 GCA_051270205.1 Limisphaerales bacterium | reverse complement strand
ATCAAGTTAAGCATCAGTAGATAGAAAGCAACTATAGTTCCGCGTACGTGCCCAGGAACAAGTTCTTGTACAGTCGAGAAGGTTGGCCCATAGAAACAACCAAGCTGAAAGAACCCAACAAAGATGCCTAACCAAAAAAACATGGAGGCCGGATCGACCAAGCGATAAGCAATGTTCAGCGGTGCCAAGACAATCATGATCCAAAACAGGAACATCGGTCTGCCAAGCCCTGTTTTTTTGTGGAACCAATCACTGCCCATACCCCCAAAAAGATTACCCAAGATTCCGCCAGTTATTCCGATCCAGCCGGTATATTGGGCGATCTCTGCGCGTTCAAAACCCCTTTCTTGGACATACCACAGTTGATCAAACGAAGCCGCACCGAGGATAAAGTGATAGGCCACACCGCCGAGCATGGTGAGCATCAATGCCGGTGATTTCGGTAAAATCCTCGCAACGGTAAGGCCAATCTCTTTAAAAGAGGGTGGTTTTTCAGTCTGTACGTGTCGCCGTGGCGTTTCCTTAAACAGCAACATCACGCCGGCCAACACCACGCCGATGGCACCGAGAAGGTAGAAACAGTTCCGCCACCCGATCGCCGGTCCAAGATAGCCGACGATGAGCAGACTGATACCCGTTCCCACCGGCACACCCATATAGTAGAAGCCAGAGGCAAAGCCTAACTTCGACGAAGGAAAGCGGTCAGATATCAAAGACATGGAGGTTGGTGTCATGATCGATTCACCCACACCGATAAACATGCGTGGTAACGCTAGGCTTACGAAACCGCGCGCGGCGCCCGATACAGCAGTCAGTATGCTCCACAGAGCAAGTCCCGCTGCGATCAAACGCGTTCTATTGACTCGGTCAGCCAGCGCACCCATGAACAGACCCATGGTCGAATAGAAAAATAGGAACACCAAACCGGTGAGTAAGCCAAACTCAGTATTGGTCAGGCCAAGATCTGGCACGATAAAGTTGGCAAAGCTCCCCAGCAAGCCACGATCGATAAAATTCATCACATTGAGTAACGTCAAGAATGCCAGGAAAGACATACTGCCCGGCATCATGTAGTCGCTATCAGTGGTGTTATCGGGGTTTTCTTTGCTCACGAGCGACCTCTTTTTTTATTCTATTTCACTTCAGTGTACAGATAGATGGGGGCATGGAAAGCCACATCGCTCTCACATCGCTCTGGGGGTGCAAAATGCCTAATCCCCTGTACTATCATCACAACCCTTGCTGACGCGGAGTGGAGCTTGCTTCCAACTAACGACAATTCGCATGAATCTGATGAAAGCGTCCATCAATCGAGGATTTCCCTCATTTGGGAGGTTCTACTTTTTCAAGTGAAGGTCCTTGCAGATGGAATAAGAGATATTTTACTGGTGCCTGTGTCGCTTGCTGCAGCAATCATCGGTTTGGTCTCTGGCGGTGACGACCCGGGACGGCCTTTTCGCAAAGTGATGTTGCTCGGGCAGCGTAGCGAGCATTGGATCAACTTATTTGGCCATCGCAAGCACGGCACAGCAGACACCCTGCTCTCACCATTTAAAGAACGGGTCGATGCTAATCCCATCGCCCAGAAAGCAGGCCAATCCATCAATAAGTCCCTGGATAGAGTCAACGAGCGCCTGACCCGAGAGGAAGATAATTAGACTTTTACAGTGGTCCCTTATGTGCGCTCTTTCTGGGTTTAGTTTTAGCGCAGCGGCGCTGGAGGCGCATCCGGGCGAGCAAACCTATGCTCAGCATTGTGCTGCGTGCCACGATAACAAAGAAGATCCACAAGCCCGCTCGTTGCAAACCCTGCGCACCATGATTCCCGCGCTAATCGAACATGCGCTCACCGACGGGAGAATGAAGGCCCAAGGTTCCGTACTTTCCGTCGAACAACGAGATCAGTTGATCGCATTCTTGGCAGGCTCAGTACAAGGGTCCTCAGAATGGGAACACACTCTGGCCTGCAAGGCCGATAAGCAGCGCGTCGACGTGAATGCACAAGTGAAGGTCGCCACTTTTGGCATCAATCACCAAAACCACCGTAACCTGGAACAGCAAGCAGGCCTACATAAGGCGGACTTAGAGAACCTTGAGCTCGCCTGGGCATTGGCTTTTCCAAACATCACCATGATGCGCTCCCAACCTGCAGTGGTGGGTAACACCATGTTCATCTCTCCTGTCGAAAGTAAAAAGGTCTACGCCTTCAATATTGAATCCCAGCCTTGTTTGCAGTGGGTACACAGCTCAGATCGAGTGTTGCGAACGAGCCTCACGTTCGGAAAAAGGTCAGATGGCAAGCGTGTGTTGGTATTCGGCGATATGGAAGCCAGCATCCACATGCTAGACGCAGCCAACGGCGAGCTTTTGTGGCGCACGGATTTGAAAAGATTCCCTGAGTCCATTATCACAGGCACGCCACAACTGGTGGGCGATCGTGTCTATGCATCTGTCTCCCAGTTTGAAATTATGATTGGTCATCAGTCGGAACATGAATGTTGCAAGGCCAGTGGCGCAGTGGCGGCTTTGAATGCAACCAATGGTGATGTTGTTTGGTTAACACCAACGCTTCCGGAGGCAAAACCGGTTCGTGATAGAGGCGACGGCCAGATGATTTGGGGGCCGTCCGGCGCACCTGTGTGGACATCCCCCGCTATTGATCTGAAGCGTGGTCTTCTATACGTCGGCACCGGCGAGGCAAACTCCGAACCTGCCCACAAGCATACCGATGCAATTCTTGCCATAGACCTTAAAAGTGGTGAGGTACAGTGGTCGTTTCAGGCCAGTGCCAACGATATTTTCCTCGCCGGATGTTGGCGCGAAGAATCGCTCAACTGCCCGCCAGAATACAGTATCAATCGCGATGTCGACTTCGGCGCCTCGGTCATAATTGCTCAACGCAGTGACGGCAGCGACGTCTTGCTTGCTGGTCAAAAATCTAGCGTTGTTTGGGCACTAGACCCAGACGACCAAGGGCGCGTGCTGTGGCGCTGGAGTTATGGTCAGGGCACTGCAAATGGCGGCATTCATTGGGCCATGGCCATAGACGACGGCAAAGTTTATGCACCCATTAGTGACCCCGGCAGACCCCGCCCTGGTTTTGAGCCTGTCCCAGGCCTGTATGCACTTGATATCGACAGCGGCGATTTGGTATGGCAACACCGCACTTATCCAGATTGCGATGGCCGTGAACAGAAGGCACCCCGGTGTCAGTTTCTGTATGGCTTCTCCGCAGCGCCCATTGTCGTCGACGGCGCCGTCGTCACAGGCAGTCTAGACGGATACCTGCGAATCTTCGACGGCGACGACGGCCGCCTGATGTTCACCTACGACACCATTAGAGAATTTCAAACCGTCAACG
>JBNMMV010000417.1:0-3374 GCA_051270205.1 Limisphaerales bacterium | reverse complement strand
CTGTTCCCGCCAGTTTCCAGCTTGAGCGGTCCAGTTCTGCACATTTGGGACAAGCACTAGTTAGTGCCTGTCCCGAAAGTATATTTTTAGATCATGGGATCGCGTAAGGCAATTGATCTGGCGTTAAACATTGCGCCATTAAAACCAAGCCGTACGCAGAAAAAAGACCTGGCGTCCTCGCCAGGGCTTGTTTTCGAAGTCCGGGCACCGCGGAGCGGCGTAAGGTTGGGTGCAATGTTTAACGCCAGATCGAAGGCCGAGTCGAATAGCAAACTCAAAAAATCTATCTTTTCGGGACAGGCACTAACTAGCGGTTGGGTCCTCTGTTCATAGGATAGGGTTGCCACCTTTCAAGTGAGACTTTTGGCAATACCGTTGGGTTGACGCAACTCATAGGCCATTTTCCTCTCAAAACCAACGCAACTTCTCGACCTACGCGACGTCTAGTCTCCGGTCGCATGCGCGTCGTTGCAGAGGCAACATGGGGTGTCACAACTACGTTTTCCATTGCCAACAAAGGATTGTCTGCCTCGGGTGGTTCTTGTTCTAGAACGTCCAGTCCGGCGCCGGCAATTTGGCTAGATTGTAATGCCTGGATAAGGGCGAACTCGTCGATGATGGGGCCTCTCGCGGTATTTATGATGACTGCCGACTCTTTCATTTGGCCAAATTCTTCGGTGGAAAAACTGTGGTTCGTCTCATCATTATGCGGGGCATGAACCGAAATATAATCGCTGCGAGCGAGCATCTCCGCCATACCAACGGGCTCTACGCCTTCTTTGGTGATTTCTAATTCCGAAACATAAGGGTCGTAGGCGATGACGTTGAGTCCAAAAGCTTTGGCTCGACGGGTCATGCAGTGGCCAACATTACCGAACCCGAACAACCCAAGCGTTTGCCCAAACAAACGTGGAATTTTACTCAGTAGAGGGCGTCCTTCATACCAATCGCCTTCCCGTGCCATGCGTACCATGATTGGGGTGCGGCGCGCCATATCCAGTAACAACCCCATGGCGTGGTCAGCGACTTCCTCAATGAATACATCTGGAACATTGGTGACCACCAAGCCTGCCTTCGTCGCGGCTTCGATATCGACCATGTCAACGCCGACACTGCCGACACCAATGCAAACTGCACCGCTTAAAGCGTCAATCACAGTTTTGTCGATGCGCAATCCCCAGGAAGTAATAATGGCATCCACACCGCGGACGCCTTCGGCGAACTCTTCAGGGGTGTCGGCGCGGATTTCGATAATGTCAGCTATCGGAGCGAGCGCCTCTAATTCCAGTGACCAACGTTCTTCTACGGTTTGATTTTGTGCCTGTTTTGGTAGCTGGATACCGACTTTCTTTTTGCTCATAAATTATCCAATGTAGGTAGGGTAGGTATCGGAACTAACTATACAAGTAATAGGCGCAAAAGTTGACCTTGAGCATTCGCAGTGATCATAGCCACGCGGAAATTGAATTGTTCGGTGGACGTGTGCTTGCGTACGAAACGATTTTCGACGAAGCGAGTTTTCACTGGCTAGTCTCATCAGAGCCCGGAGGCGCTGGGTGTTTTCCAATGTTGCCTTTTGCCTTCCGCTTACGCGATGGCAAGTTTAAGTTTGGCGATCAGCAAGTGGCATTACCAGCAAATGTTGCTGAGGATCGACACCCCATGCACGGTTTCGCTTGGCAGCAGCCTTGGCGCCTGGTCACGCACTCTGATTCGGCAATTTGTATGCACAGCGAAAGTACGGACCTGTGGCCTTGGAACTACGAGGCCTACCAAACGATCTCCCTAGTAGGTGATGATTTGCTGCTGGAAATGTCTGTATCAAATCTAGCTGATACTGAGATGCCACTTGGATTCGGCTGGCACCCTTTCTTTAATCGCTCTGCTCAGACGCAAGTTCACGCCAAATGCAGTCTCCAAGCGGAGCTTGATGAGGCGTATATGTTTAAGCGCTGGCATAAGAATGCACCCTTAGTCCTAGAAACTGGGCTGGTGCTGAGTGGGGGATGTGATGACGTCTATGGTGGATGGCTTGGTTCGGCGATGATTCGGTGGAGTGATAAATTGGCTCTGCACATGACAGCAAACTCGACGTTAGATCACCTTGTTCTGTATGCGCCTGCAACTAGACCGTTTTTTTGTCTTGAGCCTGCATCTATGGTTCCCAATGCTTTTAATGTGGAGGGTGGGCTACTGCCTGAATCGCTCATTCTCCAAGGTTTGCAAACTAAGGTTTTTAGTGCGCGATTTTCTCCAATTGTTGGGTGATGAGGATTTGTTAACAAGCGGGGCGAAACTATGCTTGAATGACTGTATTGGTATTGAATGGCTGTATTGGTAGGGGAGAACGTTTTGTCAGATCAAACTCAGACGACCTTAGCTGGCGAGGATTTAAACGCCAAGATGGAGTCAGTTGGTTTTGGTAAAGGTTATCGATACTACGCGCTAGGATTGCTGACCGTAGTTTATGTATTCAACTTTATTGATCGTCAGATTGTCGTCATCTTGCAGGAGTCTATTAAGCAAGATTTAGGCTTGATGGACTGGCAACTAGGCATGTTGAGTGGCTTTGCCTTTGCTGTCTTCTACGTCATCATGGGCATACCGATCGCTCGTATTGCTGATAAAGGTTCGCGTCGAAATGTGATCTCTGTGTCGCTCGCCTTGTGGAGTGTCATGACAGCCTTGTGTGGCTTCGTCGGAAACTTCTGGCAGCTGCTATTGGCGCGCATTGGCGTAGGCGTTGGCGAGGCTGGCTGTAGCCCCCCGGCGCATAGCATCATCTCGGATATGTTTCCAGTTCAACAGAGGGCTACGGCCCTTTCAACCTATAACATGGGAATTAATTTTGGCGTGTTCATCGGTTTTCTTGCGGGTGGCTGGATCAATGAATATCTCGGCTGGAGGCAAGCTTTCATCTTTGCCGGCATACCGGGCGTGCTGTTTGCCGTGTTTGTGCGGCTCACGCTGAAGGAGCCTCCCCGTGGCATGTCTGAGGTTAAGCCGGTAAGTACTGATGCACCTGATCTGTCGGACGTATTCAAATTGCTTTGGAATCGTGTCTCTTTTCGACATATGGCTATGGCAGCAGGTTTGCATGCCTTCGTTTCTTATGGGGTTGGTGGTTGGATGGCGCCATTTTTGCAACGAGTGCATGAATTAGGAAGTGGTGAGACTGCCAATTGGTTAGCGCCGGTGGCTGCGCTACCGGCAGCAGTGGGTGCGTTTATGGGTGGCTACTACTGCGACAAGTACGGCAAAAACGATGCGAGGATGTACATATGGATACCTGCGTGTGCAATTTTGTTGGCCTTACCGTTCCAGTTGGCCGTCTACTTCCTCGATGACTACCGTGTTGCCATGTTGGTATATGC
>JBNMMV010000416.1:0-3381 GCA_051270205.1 Limisphaerales bacterium | reverse complement strand
AAACTGTTGCTGGCAGCGCTACCCACTAAACCACTCGCGCCAACAATAAGGACATGTAGGTTTTGCCCTGCAGGCTTCGCTGATTTAGTCATTGGCGGTTACGTCTCCTTGGTGTATCAATATGGTATGCAAAGCACCAACCATTCTACCGCGGTATTTCTCGCTTCGAGCAGTTTTGTTTTTCTAAACTTTGGTCTGCCAATGCAAGCAGATGAGATGGGCTTGGGCGCGCTAATGATCGGCGGTGCCTATGCGGTGTTCACCGGTACGATGCTCATCGCCCGCCCGCTGGTTGGCGTGCTTTTAGATAAATTTGGGCGGCGTTGGTTTTTTACCGGAGCCTTTGTTTTTTACGCGGTGGCTATGTTTGCCTTCGCTGTTGCGGATGGTGTGCAAGGACTCTACTTGGGGCGTTTTCTTCAGGGCCTAGGCGCCGCGCTAATGTGGGTGTCGGCAAGAACCATTGTCGCTGACACGACGCCGGTACAAAATTATGGCGAGGCCATGGGTCAACTCACCGCCATTTCTACGCGTGGCAGCATGATTGGTGGTTTCTATGGCTTCACTTTGTTGGGATTCTTACCCATGCAAACCGCTTGGTATTGGGCCTTCATGGGCTACGGCGTACTGGCGCTCATTGCCCTGGGTTGGTCTGTATTCTTCGTCAAAGAAAGTAAACCACAGGTCGTTGAAACCCCAACAGAAAACATCACCTACGGCTGGAGAGAGATCGCTGCCAATGGCAAGTTAGTGCGGGCGCTCATTGTGGTTGCCATGGCGGGCTTCGCGACCGCTTTGATCGAGCCCGTTTATTTGTTATTGGTAAAACACACCTATGATTTGCCACCGTTAACACTTGCGCTGGTATTTTTCCCGGCCGGTTTGGTGTTTGCCTTCGTACCACGGTATGCGGGTCGCTGGGCAGATCGTACTGGACGTGGACGAGCCATTGCCACTGGAATTGTCTTTGCAGCGATGGTGGGCGCAGCTTTGCCATTCTGGCCTGGATTGGTTTATGTGGCCGTCTCCTATGTTCTTTTTGCGGTCGGCTGGGCGGTGGCCAGTCCGGCCTTGGACGGTCTTGTCGCGGATCTGAGTGAGTCGGGTAATCGTGGTCGTGTGATTGGTGCGAAGGAGGCCGCTGCAGGTTTCGGTGCCGCTCTAGGACCGCTCGCGGGTGGTTTTCTCTATGAGTACTACGCCTCGGTCGCACCCTTTCTTTTCAACGGTGTTATTTTGTTTGCGACGGCAATATTGGCTTGGTGGTGGTTTGGAAAAAATGAAGTACCAAGCCCCGCTGGCGAGCAAGGCTAATCGCTGGTGCCATACCGTTGTCAGTAGGACACCCGTTGAAACAAGACAAAGAGCCTCGAAATTGTCAGTATGAGCCTTAATCGAAAAGGAGAACGGTGATGAGTAGTTTAGGGAAGTGTTTGTGTGGTGCGGTTAGTTTTGAGGCCAACGAAATCGATCCCCATGTGCATGCTTGTCATTGTTCGATGTGTCGAACCTGGACGGGCGGGCCGATGATGGCGGCCTCTGTCGGAGAGATATCTTTCAAAGGTGAAGAGTCTATTGCGAGATACGCTTCATCCGAATGGGCTGAGCGGGGGTTCTGCAAACAGTGTGGTACTAGCCTGTTTTATCGACTCAAAGAGCAGGATATGTACATCATGGCGACGGGTTGTTTTGATGAGGCAGATCAGTTTGATCTTGCCGGAGAAATTTTCTTCGACGAAAAACCTTCGAGCTATAACTTTGCCGGTGACCATCCACGCCTAACGGGTGAAGAGTTCATGGCTTCCCTTCAGGAGGGATAGCGGCTAGGGTAATTTGACGATGGTTTTACCAAAGTTGTTGCCCGCAAACAAATCACTGAACGCACCTCCGACCGAGCCTATGCCTTCCAGCATATACTCAGGAGCAACGAGATCACCCTGATCCAGCCATTTTGCCAGTTGTGCGCGCGCTGATGGGTATCTCTCTACTTGGGTGTGAGCAAAGAAGCCCTGCATGAGCGCTTCTTTTGTGACCAGCTGAAACAAGTTGCTGGGGCCAGACATGGGGGCGCCGTAGGTGGCAACAGCCCCGCAAAGGGCGATGCGAGCACCGACATTCAGATGTTCTAAGACCTGCTCAAGGAGTGGCCCTCCAACGTTGTCGAAGTACACGTCGATGCCGTTTGGACAGGCTTCGGCAAGCTGTGTCGCGACGTCTTTTCGATGATTGATTGTGGCTGAGTAATTGAGTTCCGAGATGAGCCGTTGACACTTCTTGTCACTGCCCGTAATACCGACGCTGGTTGCGCCATGAAGATTGGCTATTTGTCCTGCGATGCTGCCGACGGCACCTCCAGCCGCACTGACTAACACCGTTTCACCGGGCTGGGGTTTGCCAATGTCTAACATGCCGAAATAGGCAGACAAACCGGTGTCCCCCAAAACGCCTAGGTAGTAGTTCATGGGATAGGGTTCGTCGGGGTCGATCTTGACGATGAAGTCGCTGCCATCAGAAACCGAATATTCCTGCCAGGCAATGCGCGCCATGAGCCATTCTCCCACCGCATAATCGGGGTGTTTAGAATCAATGACGGATCCCATTACCAGTCCCATGACGGGGTGATCAAGTGGCATTGCGGGTAATACATCGTCCCCTGTACCTTCGTTCATCCAATTCCGAAATCCAGCATCTAGAGAGATGTAGCTGTTTTTCATTAGAAACTGACCACCTTCTAACTCGCCCAGCGTTGTGCTTTGAAGAGAGAAATCTTCGGCAACCGGGTTGCCCTGTGGGCGCCTAGCGAGGAGTACGGATGTGTTTTGAGTCATTATGCGTCCAGCAGTGAAAAGGCATCGAGGTCTGTCAAAGCAGTCATGGCGTTACCAAAAAGTGTGCGTCCTAGCTGCTGGCCTCTTTCGTTGGCAAGGTCCAGCGTCCCAGAAATAATTGTCGCGTAACAAGCCAAGTACAGCGCGCTGACTTTAAATCTGCGTTGGCATTGCGCCAAACTGTAATCTTCAATGCCTTGTGCAACCAATTCTTGGTGATAGAGCTTAACCCAATCAGTGTTGCGGCGAATGTCGGCAGGCATGCTTTGGGTTACGAAGTAAGCAAGGTCTTGCTCCGGGGCCGAGGTGCATACAGATTGCCAGTCGACCAACACAATTTCACCGTCGCTGAAGAAGATATTGTCGAGACGGACGTCTGCATGGGAGATGCATATAGGTGCCTGACACATTTCCTCCAGCAGACTCGGTACGGCGGCCGGAATCGTCTGTCCTAACTGATCACCGTTTTCTGGTATGAATTCTGCAAACTGCTCGTTTACAACAGGCCATCCCACGCCGAATCCAGCCATCATGCCCGCTCGCTGTGCGGGGT
>JBNMMV010000415.1:0-3390 GCA_051270205.1 Limisphaerales bacterium | reverse complement strand
ACTCAAGAGATTCGGTCTTTAGGGGGGGGGGCACTCATTACCGCTGTTGACTCGACTCGGCAAGAGCGGCGCTCTGAACGATTGGTTAAACGAGTAATTCTAAGGCGAGTGTCATTTGCTCTGGTGTTGCTTGGAACACTGGTAGGTGGTGGGCTTTATGTTGAACGCAACAATCTTATTTCTGTGGATCAAGTCTTGACCGCGATAGGTATTGTTGAAGATCCGGCGCTCATCGCGGCATGGAATGACGCCCAAGCTCTACAAGGTGACTCGAACCAAGATCTTGCTGCGATTGCGGCTGGATTTCGACGCGTGTTAGTACTCGATGGTAAGCATCAAGGGGCAACGGATGCGTTGCATAATTTGGAGTCCATATGGAAAGCTCAAGCTGCTGAAGGTCTGTCTCAAGGTAATCTTGAAGCTGTTGGAACGCGGTTGGAGGAAGCGGAATCCGTTTTTCCCGATGATGTCGACTGGCTTGATCTTCGTAATCAGTTGCAGGATAGAAGACGCGCGCAGCGAATATTGACCAGCACTCGTCAGTTGTTAACCAGCCATGGCTTGTCGGATTTGCCGAGTGCAACAGCGGCGATTCAGTCGTATCAGGAGGTTTTACGGTTGTGGCCTGGTCATGACGAAGCGAAGACGGCGCTTACTGAGTTAAGCGTGCACTATGCGCAACTTGCCAATCTGGCAGTGAAAGAAGGGCGACTTAATGATGGCATCAGCCTACTCGAGCGCGCGACAGCTGCAGACAATGCGGTACCCATGCTTGATGAAGTTCGCAAGCTCATTTCACAGGTGACCACCGCTCAAGCTGCGATAGATGACTTGCTCCAACAAGCACGGCGTCTAAGATCTCAGAATCAGCTGATGCTACCGTCTGGGGAAAACGCGGCGGAACTATATCATCGTGTACTTGCGACAGACCCCGATAATGCAATCGCCGCGCAAGGACTTATTGAAATCACTTCTCAGGTTGCCGCGACCGCGGAGGCGCTGCTGTCGGCGAACCAACTGTCCGAGGTAGATGTGCTCGTAAGCCAGGCACAAGCTGCGGGATTGGTACAGGAAGGCGTGGCGGAAATCAGGCGTAGGTTAGATGCTGAACACGAACGGCAGAATACCATCTTCGACAATCTTCTTATGGCGCAACAGCTCATGGCGCAAGGCTATTTGACTCTGCCGGTGGGTCAGAATGCGGTTGCCAAGCTGCGTGAAGTTCAACAGGTGGATCCGGGTAATGCCGATGCAATCGAACTACTAAAGCAATGTGCACAAAAACTCGCCAATGTGGCGGTAGAGGCCCATGAGCAGGAGTTTACTGATGAAGCGAAAGAGTATTTGGACCTGGCATTGGCGATTACGCCGGATGTAGAAAGTTGGATTGCGTTGCGAGAAGGCTGGGGAGAAATCGAATGATCCCCATCTCCTATCTACTCTATATAGATGACGATGCGATTCCGCTAGAGTCCAGCAGTACGATTGGTAACCACTTAGAAAACGACATTATGGTGCCGGGAGAAGATGTTGCTGATTTCCATCTGCGTATTGAAATAACAGATCGAGGTCCAGTCCTAGTACCGTTGGGTAGTGCGACGTTTAATATTAACGGGGTAGAAACGAACGAACCCATTAGAACCATTGTCGGTGATGTAGTGACTGTCGGCCAATCGACGATGCAGATCGGATTTGAAGTAGAAATGGAAGGCACTCACTACGAGTGGTTTTTAGTTGCAGATTCAGGTGAAGAGACGCCGGTAATCGGTGAGATTGCAGTAGGAAGAGCAAGCGGTGCAGATGTGACCATTGCTGACGCCCACATTTCTCGTTTCCATGCGCGTTTCCTTGAACGTAAGGGCTTTATTTGGATTCAAGACTTAGGCTCGGCGAATGGTACTCACGTCAATGCAGAAAAAGTACGCGGTGGCGTGCGTTTGTATCACGGCGATCGAATCAACTTTGATCGTTACAGCTTTCAACTGGTTGGGCGTGGTGGCGATTTGACCCCAGTAGCCCAGTTTGAGTCCCCCGAACTGGGCAGCTCCAAAAATCTCCCCGTGACGCCTCGTGTGGCGAACACTGAGAAGCCTTCCCCTGTCAGCCGTGAAACGGGCGCCGCTTTGGTAAGTGACGACGGGCAAAATTTCTATCCGTTGTCAGTTGGAGATAATACGATCGGTAGTAGCCCAGAGTGCACCGTTTTTATTCAACATTCGTCCATTCATGATCGTCATGTGCGTGTTGACGTTGCGGCTGATGGCCTACGATTGACGCATTTGACATCTCCTGGTTTAACCCAAGTCAACAGTGCCGTCGTCGACACGGTCATGTTGCAGGCAGGCGATAAAATTCAGCTCGGTGATGTGACTCTATGTTTGCAGGTTTTTGAGCCTCAAGGTAAGGGTTGGCTGACAGGACAAAGCTTTAAGAGGTGGGGCTGGGAAAGCTTGCCGAGTGGTCTGGCAATCAGCGCTGCCTTGATAGGGCTTTTGATGTTGATTTCAGTATTGCTTTTGTCCTAGACCGGCCCTATATTGCGAGCCCTCATTGGGGAGATTACCGTTGTCCGTTACCATACCTTATCGTCGTAAAATGGATTTTTCATATGGTCACAGTGACCAAGTCGCGAACGGAATTCGCAGAGTCATAGCAAACAATCCTAGTCCCTTCACGCTCTATGGAACTGGGACCTACATCCTTGGCACCGGAGAGGTGGCAGTGATTGATCCGGGACCCGCCGATGAAGCGCACATAGCCGCGATTCTTGAAGCGACCCAAGACGAAAAAATTACACATATATTGGTGACCCATACTCACATGGATCATTCGCCTGGTTGTCGTTTACTAAAACAACACTGCGATGCCAAAACTTACGCTTATGGACCGCACGGTGCCGGTAAGCTGGAGGAAGGCGTCACCGTAGAGGAAGGCGGTGATATGGAATTTATGCCGGATGTGCTGGTGACGGATGGAGAGGTCATATCGGCACCCAGCTGGAGTGTTGAATGCGTCTATACACCAGGGCATACGTCGAATCATATGTGCTTCCAGTTACAACAAGGCAAAGCGCTATTTACTGGCGATCATGTCATGGGATGGTCTACCAGCATAATATCGCCACCCGATGGTGATATGGCCAGTTACATGAAAAGTTTGGATAAACTTTTAGAACGAGATGATGAGGTTTATTGGCCCACTCATGGTCCTGCAATTGTCGAGCCCCATGTGCACGTACAGTCGTTTGTTGAGCACCGGCACGATCGCGAACGACAAATATTGGCATGCATTGATGAAGGCATTTCAAACATTAAAGAAATGGTACCTGGCATGTACAAGGATACGCCTGAGTTTATGTATCCCGCTGCTGCTCGCAGTGTCCTTGCAGCA
>JBNMMV010000414.1:0-3412 GCA_051270205.1 Limisphaerales bacterium | reverse complement strand
TGAAGAGAATATCCAGGACGTTCCGATTTCGATTTCGGCTATTGACGCCAAGACAATCGAGAGAACTTTCGCCCGTTCTATCGACGAAATAACCGGTATGTCACCAAACCTGGTGATCAATCCAGTACTGGGTAACGGCACCGCAGCCATCTCTATTCGCGGCATGCAGTTTGCCGAGGTAGAAAAGAGCTTTGACCCGGCAGTGGCGATCTACCAAGATGGCGTTTATCTTTCATCCACCACCGGCGCACTGCTTAATGTATGGGATGCTGAGCGTGTAGAAGTATTGCGTGGCCCACAGGGTACTCTGTTCGGGCGCAACACGGTCGGTGGCTTGCTTCACGTGATTCGTACCAAACCCACCGGTGAGTTAGGTGGCAAGATCGTGGCGACCATTGCTGAAGACGATCAAGAGGATTTCAAGGGGCGTATCAATTTACCCGAGTTTGCGGGCGTATCCGTCAAGCTGTCGGCGCTCAGCAGCGAAGGTGGCGGTTACGTTGATAATCCAATCCGAGGCGAAACTTTGGGCGATAGCGATCTGAAGATGTACTCGGCAGACGTGCTCTGGCAGCCTACCGATGACTTTGATCTGCGCGTAATTTACGACCAAATTACAGACGACACCGATACTCGGCCGGTGAAGTGTTTTACACAGCAAAATGAAGGGTTCTTTCCTTTCGGAGGCAACGAATGTGGCGCGGACAAAACTGACGATCTGTTCACAACGTTCACGTCCTTTGATCAGTACGCCGAGCTGCATACGGATGCGATCACCATTCATGCTAACTGGTCTATCTCCGATCAGCACAAACTCGCTTTCGTCTATGGCAAACGTGAGTCCGAAGAAGAGGCGCTTAACGAGTTCGACGGTACTTCATTCAATACGTTCTACACAGAGCGCCCGACCGACGAGAACCAGGAGAGTTTTGAGCTAAGGCTTGAGTCAGACTGGTCCGACAGCTTTCGCACGACCGTGGGCATGTTCAGCTGGGAGAGCGACTATGAATTATTGCAGGTTACACGGGTTTTAGAAGTGTTCACGGGCCCCACCAGCCCGGCTACCTACGGTGTTTCACCTAATTATAATCAGGAAGTCGAAAGCACATCCTTCTTTGCTCAGGCCGAGTGGGACATCACCGAGAATATAACCGTAAGTGCTGGCGGCCGTTATATCGACGAAGAGAAAAGTGCCTGCATGGCGAACTCTACTCTCACTTTTGATGGCACGAATGTAACTCACACAGATACACTCGGCTTCGACAAAACGGCCCTGGTTGCCTTTGGCGACCAAGGCCTCTGCCCCGGATGGGCAGCCGATGTGTTTGAGTCTGGAGCTCAGGGTAAGGAAAGCTGGACTCAGTTCACGCCCCGTGTAGGCGCCCAGTACAATTTTGATTGGGGTATGGCGTATGTCAACTATTCAGAGGGCTTCCGCTCAGGCGGATTTAATGGTCGTGCAACCGCTCCGGATAACTTTGGCCCCTATGATCCCGAGGAAGTCGAACAGTGGGAAGTAGGCGTCAAAAGCACCTTGCTGGACAACACATTGCAGTTGAATGTGACACTCTTCAGCATCGACTATAACGACAAGCAAGAAGATATCGTCAAACCAGGTCAAGACGGTCAGGCAACATTAACGGTTGTTCAAAATGCATCGACTGCGTCTATTGAAGGCTTGGAGATGGACTTCACCTGGATTGTCGCAGCAGGCATATCGCTGCGTGGCAATATCGGTTTACTCGATGCAGAGTTTAATGATTATCTTGTTGAAAGCGCAACCGGTCTTGTCGACCTCAGTGGCATAGATCTGCGACGCGCACCCGAAATGACCGCTGGACTGGGTGCATTGTGGGAGCATGAGCTGTCTAATGGTGCATTCCTGATAGGCAACTTGAATTACACCTGGAAAGACGATTACTTCATTTCAGCGACGTCAAACCTGGACCATTCTCCAGCGGGTTATACGGACAACCCGTCAAAGGTTGATTCCTTTGGTATCGTCGATGCTTCTATTAACTACGAGACCGAGCATTGGACGTTCTCTGTATTTGGTAAGAACTTAACCGACGAGGAGTATCTGATGTCATTCCTGGATGTGGGTGCTAACGGTGTGGCGACTTCTGCCACTGATTCAACTGCCGTCTACGCGCCTGGCGCATGGTCATTCGGCACGCCGAATCGTCCTCGCTACTTTGGTGCTGAGGTGCAGTATAAGTTCTAGTTGAGGATTACAAAAAAAGGGCGCCTGATGGCGCCTTTTTTTTTTCGGAGTATTCGTTAGGAGTATGCGTTAAATGCTAAAGAAATCAGCCCGTGGCGTGCCAGTCTCATCATATACTGGCTCTTTAGTATCAATGCGGTACTTGTTGACCTCGACCTCGAAGATACCAGTCTCGCCGAAAATTTCGGCAAAGGCTGCGCGAGTTTTCCAGTAGGGGTCCATTTCGAAATGCGCTGCCAGGCTCTCTTCGTTGCTCCAACATTCGAACACATAGATGATCGATGGCTCTGACAGATCGGCAGACCAGTCGTAACGTTCACAGCCGGGCTCCGCGCGAGAGGCCTCGATAAATTGGCGGGTATGTTTTAAAAATTGCTCACGTTTTGCTGGGTCGACTTTCATGAAGCCAGCGATGATTATCTTCATACTTGCATTCCAGGTTTGAGGTTAAGAGTTTAGCGAATAGTAAAACGGTGGCAGTTGTGCGCGGCGAATTACTCAGTCATCTATGATATCAGATAGGATGGCGGCAGAACTGTTTTTACAGAAGATGTAGTCTCATTTAAGGGAGGAAAGTCAGTATGACAGGACGAGTTGAAGGTAAGATTGCGCTGGTAACTGCAGCCGGAGACGGTATCGGCGAAGCCATTGGGCGGCGGCTGGCGGGCGAGGGTGCGACGGTCGTGCTGACCGATCTCGATGGTGGCGCCGTTGAGGCGATCGCAAACGATCTCGGCGGCGGCGCGATGGGGCTCGCTCATGACGCGGGCGACCCAGGGGACTGGCAGTCAGTGATCGACGCAGTGAAAGAACGCCACGGTAAGCTTGACGTGTTGGTCAATAATGCCGGAGTCAGTCGGGCGGGCAACATCGAGGAGCAGTCCCTCGAAGATCTTCAGTTCGTTATCCGGGTCAATCTGGAAGGCACGTTTTTGGGTTGCAAACACGCCATCGATTTGATGAAAGGGGGTGGGTCGATTATTAACATATCATCAATCCATGGGATCCAGGCCGCGCCCCATGAGGCTGCCTATTCGGCCACCAAAGGCGCGGTAAAACTGCTGACTAAATCTGTCGCTATGCACTGCGCTGACAAGGGTTACAATATCCGTTGTAACTCGGTGCATCCTGGCTACATCATGACGACGATGATGGAAAAGTGGTTGGAAGCCTCGGATGACCGGGCCG
>JBNMMV010000413.1:0-3429 GCA_051270205.1 Limisphaerales bacterium | reverse complement strand
TGGGAGTGGAACTATTTTGACATAGGCGCCGATACAAAACTGTTGTTGCACACATGGTCGCTGGGTGTAGAGGAGCAGTTTTACTTGCTGTGGCCAGTTTTGATCCTATTGGCTTACAAGTGTAATAGGGGGTGGCAGTTAACTATGGCCCTGGGCGTCGCGTCGCTGGGGTTGTGTGCGGCGTTTTACGACACGCGGCCGGTTGCATTATTTTACCTGCTGCCTTTTCGGATACATCAGTTAATGGCGGGCGCCTTGGTCGCAGTGTGTGTTTTTCAGTTTCGTCCACGCCTGGGTGGCATTGCGACCTTGTTTGCCACGCTGGGTTTGATGGGGTTGTTTGTTACCCAGACCATGAACTTCTCAGCGCTGAACGCAGTGGCGGTTTCTGTGTTTGGTTGCTTTCTTCTTGCTGGCCATTCCTCAGAGGTTTCGCTTCGTCTTTATGGCAACACCATCATGCAGTGGTTGGGAAGGCGGTCCTACGCTCTGTATCTGGTGCACTGGCCAATTCTTGTGCTGTGTCAGTACCATTACAATTTCCAGCTGACAACCTCCCGCAAGATAACCATATTCGTTGTGTCTTTAGTCGCAGCCATCGCTCTGCATCATTGGGTAGAGCAACCGTTCAGGAGCATTACGGGTAAAGACGGACTGTTCAACTCGCCCGGTAATCGATTTGTGCTCGGTGCCAGCGCCTTAGTCATGACGCTGCTGCTCACTTTTTGGGGTACGTCGGGTTTGGAGTATAGAGTTTCGCCAGAGATCGCCGAACTGGTCAATACGTCAGAAGCCGCACATCAAAGTCGGGTCAAGGCGATAAGAACGGGCGTGTGCAATTTACATCCGCAGCACGAGCTTAGTGTTTATAACGAGGCGTTGTGTGCCAATGTCGCAGCTGAAGGTAAAAGCATACTCATCATTGGTGATAGCGCCGCAGCCGATAGCTACCTTTTGTTGCGTGCGGCGTTTCCCAGTATCGAGTTTTCACAAGCCACAGCGGCGGCTTGCCCGGCACTGCTCGAGCAAGAGTCCAAAAGAACGCCCAAGTGTAGGGCTTTTAATGACTACCGCTTTTCGCAGCTGGCCCTTAAAGAGTTAGATTTGATTATTCTCAGTTCGGTTTGGCGAGATTCCCAATTGCCAGCTCTGATCAAAACCGTCAACTATCTCAAGAGCCACAACAAGCGAGTATTAGTCATGGGGCCTTCGGTGATGTTTCCCCGCTCTGTGCCGGTTTTAATTGCAACGCAGCTATCGATAGATGAAGCTAATAAAAACCTGGGGAGATTGGCTGATCAAAAAAACGAATTGCTGCAACAAATGAGACGGCAGCTAAATATGACGTCGCGTCTGCTGCCAAATGCCGAGGTAGAGGTAATCGATATAGCAGCAGTGCAATGTTCGCCCCGATGCAGTGTGAGTGATGGCGGCAGATTACTGTACCTGGATGGATTTCATCTCACCCCTGCAGGTGCCGAGGTGTTTGGTAAAAGGCTTGCCGAAGTACTGGACTTGTCGGCTTACTAGCACCGAAATGCCATGCTCTAAAGCCGCAAGGCCACGCTAGAGGCTACTGCTGAATCTGATGTAGCTCAATCTGTCTAAATTGCACGGGGTGGCTCTCAGACTGCAGTGCGATGTAGCCTTCGGACAATAGTAAATCGCCATCTGTTCTGTCTTTTAGCAAGGCCTCGGCATCGCTCTCTGAGGCGTCCAGTTGCGGTGCCCTGTATTCCATCACCAGTTTGCCGTTGACAAAGTGGCGTATTTTTTCTGCGCCCCAAACCTCAATCTCCACGGTTACCCACTGGTCGCCACCATAGCTTTGAGAGAGCGAATTGGTGCAGTGCGGGGTATAGATATCATCACCACCATATAGCACAACGTTGGTGGCTGGCGTGCACAGATTAGCTGTGCTGCGGTGCTCGCCTTCCTTTGCACCTAACAACTGCACTTCTATCGACGCTGGAAACCACTGGTCCAGTGACATAGATTCAGGTGCCTGAGAGTGCACCATCACGCCGCTGTTGCGCCAGGCCCAGAACATGGCGAGCGAATCGGTCGCCTGTTCGCCGATGAAGCGATATTCCATACGTAAGACATAGTGCGAAAAAGGGGTTTTATAAAACAGATTGCCGAAGCTGTTATCAAATACTTCATAGTCGGCGTAGTTGACTGTTATGGCCCCATCTTCGACGCGATAGGTGTCGGCGAAATTAGTTCCAACTGAGTGTCCGGTAATTTTTGCCGTCCATCCGTCGAGATCTTTGCCGTTGAACAAACTCACCCACAGGGCGTCGTCGGCTAGGCTTGCAGAGTAGGGGGGCGCAACCGACTGCAGTTGCTCATACTGGGGTATAGACAGTAAATTTTTAACAGCCAGATAAGCAATCAGGCCCAGCGCAATCAATCCGATCCAAAAGTAAGGTTTACGAAACATCCTGTGTACTCAAATTGATTGCGCGGAATGGGCGGCAAGCCTTTAACAAGCAGCTCTCGTTATTCGTCCAAAAAGCTGCGCAAGAAATCGGAGCGGGTGGGGTGACGTAATTTGCGTAGAGCCTTCGCTTCAATCTGACGAATTCGCTCACGTGTTACATCAAACTGCTTACCCACTTCTTCCAGAGTATGATCGGTATTCATGTCGATACCGAAGCGCATGCGCAATACTTTGGCTTCGCGGGCTGTGAGGCCGGCAAGTACGTCCTTGGTCGCTTCCTGCAAGCCCTGACCTGTTGCTGCATCCACCGGAGAGTGAATATGCGCATCTTCAATGAAATCACCTAAATGTGAGTCTTCATCGTCGCCAATAGGTGTTTCCATTGAGATAGGCTCTTTGGCAATCTTGAGCACCTTGCGTACCTTATCTTCAGGCATTTCCATACGTTCGCCCAGTTCTTCAGGCGTGGGCTCTCTGCCCATTTCCTGCAACATCTGGCGGGAAATACGGTTCAGCTTGTTGATTGTCTCTATCATATGCACTGGAATACGGATGGTGCGTGCCTGGTCGGCAATAGAGCGCGTAATAGCCTGACGAATCCACCAAGTCGCATAAGTAGAGAATTTGTAACCGCGACGATATTCAAACTTATCTACGGCCTTCATTAAGCCAATGTTGCCTTCCTGAATAAGGTCGAGAAACTGCAGGCCCCGGTTGGTGTATTTTTTGGCGATAGAAATAACCAGACGTAAGTTTGCTTCCACCATTTCTTTTTTGGCTCGTCTGGCACGGGCCTCGCCCATCGACATGCGGCGATTGATCTCTTTGATTTCGCTGACTTGCAAGCCGCTTTTAACCTCAACCTGAGCAATTCGTCTCTGCAGACGCTGGATGTGCTCCTTCTGAGCGGCTAATTTGATGGCGCTGTCTGTCTTGGTGCGAGTGTTGCGTGACACCCACTTCATGTCGGCCTCGGAGCCGAGAAA
>JBNMMV010000412.1:0-3432 GCA_051270205.1 Limisphaerales bacterium | reverse complement strand
TGCAGACGAAAGTCAGTGCCAACTTGATGAGCTTAGGCGCATTGGATTTTGGTTTGATCGTTGATGGTGCTGTGATCATTGTCGAGAATTGTATGCGTCGACTCAGCCAGGAAAGTCATGGCAGACGGGAGGGTGCCGGTGAATTTACGCTAGAGGACCGCTTACGCATCGTTTATCAGGCGACCCACGAAGTGATTCGACCTGCGCTATTTGGGGTGTTCATTATAACCACGGTGTACATCCCTATTTTTGCCTTGACCGGAATCGAAGGCAAGATGTTCCACCCCATGGCAATAACCGTTGTCATCGCATTGATCAGTGCAATGCTGTTGTCTATCACTGCAGTACCAGCAGCCGTTGCCATGGTTTTTCGTAAGCCCATTGAAGAAAAACCCAATCGCGTCGTACAAGCAGCCCAGGCAGTTTACGGCCCTGCGTTGACGTGGGCTTTGAAATACAGTCGTACCGTTGTCTTCGGCGCCGTCTGTTTGTTGCTGTTAAGCGCAGCTGCCGCCACGCGTCTAGGGTTCGAGTTCATTCCTAATTTGGACGAAGGTGATATCGCAATGCACGCGCTGCGAATACCTGGCACCTCTCTTCAACAATCAGTTCGTCAACAGGGCGTGTTAGAGGATCAGATAAAGCGGCTGCCGGAAGTTGAGCGAGTTTTCAGCAAGATAGGAACGGGTGAAGTGGCAACAGATGCCATGCCGCCAAGCGTGGCCGATAACTTCATAATGCTCAAACCTCGTGATGAGTGGCCAAATCCGAGGAAGCCAAAGACGGAGATTGTTCGTGAGCTAGAGGCGTTAGTCGAGCAGGTTCCAGGCAACCGCTACGAATTTCTGCAGCCTATTCAAATGCGCTTCAATGAGCTAATAGCCGGCGTGCGATCAGAGCTTGCGGTTAAGGTCTTTGGCGACAACTTTGAGCAACTGATTGAATTGGGTGAAGCCATTGAAACAGTGGTTGCTAATGTCGACGGCGCAGCGGACGTGTCCCTGGAGCAGGCAACAGGATTGCCGGTGCTTACCATTCGCCCGAACCGCGAGGTCATTTCAAGATATGCCTTGGATATTGCAACGCTGCAAGATTTGATCGCCACCGCAGTGGGCGGCCAAGTGGCGGGCGTGTTTTACGAAGGAGATCGACGTTTCGACATTGTTGTACGCCTAAGTGATGCGCTGCGTGAAAATCCAGATCAATTGGCCCGCTTGCCTGTGCGCTTAGGGGATAACAGCTTTGTGCCGTTAGGCGAACTCGCTCAACTGGAAGTAGTGAATGGTTACAACCAAATCAATCGTGAGAATGGCAAACGTCGTATTGTTGTCACCGCGAATGTGCGCGGCAGAGATCTTGGATCATTCGTACAGGATGTTAGAGCCGCAGTTCGGCAGAAGGTGGAAATACCTGCGGGTTATTGGGTTGAGTATGGTGGAACCTACGAGAACTTACAGTCTGCGAGTAAGCGACTCAGTGTTGTCGTGCCAGTAACGCTTGCTCTGATTCTCGTGTTACTTGTTATGGCGTTGGGTTCGATTCGAGACTCGCTGATTATCTTCAGTGGTGTACCACTTGCGCTAACGGGGGGAATTGCTGCGCTGCTAATACGTGGAATACCGTTCTCTATATCCGCAGCGGTTGGCTTTATTGCACTATCTGGCATCGCTGTCTTAAACGGTCTTGTTATGGTGTCATTCATCCGTGATTTGGTCGGCCGCGGTCGCGATCTGGTCCCGAGCATTCAGGAAGGTGCCACCACACGTTTGAGACCGGTGCTTATGACAGCCCTTGTCGCGTCATTTGGATTCGTTCCGATGGCGCTGAACACTGGTATAGGCTCTGAGGTTCAAAGGCCGTTGGCCACGGTCGTTATTGGGGGTATTGTTTCGTCTACGTTGTTAACGATGTTCGTGTTACCCGCTTTGTACCGGTTGGTGCATGTTGGTAGGCGTTAGGCATTTAGAGGTTGCTGGGGAGCGTGACTTTCCAGGAATCGCTGCGCCTGGGTAATTGATTTGAAACGACGTGTGAACATCGGTCCGAAAATTGTTCACCCAGAGTCGAATGGCTTCATAGCTGGCGGAATTATTTCGTTCGGCTAACAAGTAGTCAACATCTTGGAGACTGATATTGAAGCGGTAGTAGAGCCATGCGGCGTATTGGATGACCAAAGTGAGAGGTGATGGCGTTTGTAGATATTTTTTTATTGCCTTGTTGTGTGTCGTTCTCGTTGGTTGTTTCTCTTCCAATTTGGGCAGTGCGTATCATCCTTCAGAACACGGCAAAGCGCCCGGCGATAAAGGGGTGGTGATCATTTTCGTCGATTCCGGCATAGAGCAAAGTATAGCCTACCGGGTGTGGATTGATGACGAAGGTCACGGTCTGATTTTTCCGAACAGTTTCACCCGTGTCCCTGCGGGGCCTGGTGTGGTGAATTTTCGATTTTGGGAGCAATTTGCGGGGAACATATTTAGAGATTCGATGCCTGACTCCTACACTGCGCTCGGGACGCCATTCTCATTTAAACCTGGAATTGTGCGCCCCATTGATGTTAAGCCAGGAGAAGTGAAATACATAAGAATTCGAAAAGAGTTTGCTGAGGTTTTCACGGCGTGTGAGGAAGCCAAGGAAACAACAACCATTTGTAAGAAGAGGCAATACAAAACCGTAATTGAAGAAGTTGATGGTACCGTCGCTACTGCCGATCTTTCCGGAATGAAGGAGAGTCTTTAATGGTACGAACTGTCACCGTCATGCTTTCGATATGCTCCGTACTCCTCACAGGTTGCGCCACAGTACCGAAAAACACACCACTTAGACCCATCCCGCGAGGCAGTGAGATACGTGTAGTTGTGAATGTGCCTGGCATTACTTCCCCGGATGCGAAAGATACCGGTGAGGCAGTCCGTGACGGCGCATCGTCGTACGCCGCTCAAGGTATTGCGGAAGGTGCATCAGGTGGCGTTGAAGCGGCAATGGGTTGCGAGGTACTCGCGCTTGTCTGTATGCCGGTATTTGCGATTGTGGGCGGTGTCTTAGGAGGCGTGGCCGGCGGGGTCGTAGGGAGTGTTCAGGGGGCTAGAATTGCACTGCCTGAGGACAAGGCGGGTGCTCTGGAAACCCTGATTCAAAACTACCTGGAAAATGAGCCTATTCCGGCGAATCTTTTGAACGAGTTTAATAGGCAACAGAATGGGCGTTGGCAGGTGGTCGACTCAGAAACCGATGTTGTCGTCACCTTGGGGGTGGAAGCGCTAATGTTTAGTCAATTTTCGGATAATGAGTTGTCGATTGGTCTGACATCTAATCTCGTCGTCCGCTATGGCCCCGAGACTAGTGATGTGACCAAGCGAATCTTACTCAATGCGGAATCTGAACAGCATCATGTCGATCACTGGATTGCTAATGAAGGGGCTAACTTGAAAGCGG
>JBNMMV010000411.1:0-3437 GCA_051270205.1 Limisphaerales bacterium | reverse complement strand
ATCGCGCAGGCGTGTGCCTAGAAGCCGTCGCCCAACACATGCAGGGTAAGCAATTTCTTCTCGGTGATGTGTTCAGTGCCGCTGACATTTCTATGGGTTACAGTCTGCTAATCGCCGAGCTGCTGGCACCCGAAAAATTCCCTAACCAGTTGCAACCCTATTGGCAACGGCTGCAATCCCGACCCGGCTTTGCGGCTGCGCGCCAAGATTTTTCCTAGGAGTTCCGAATGAGCATCACCCGCTTCGAAGTTCGCGATCACTGTGCCTACATCACTCTAAACAGGCCAGAGGCTATGAACGCACTAAACCCTGAATTGCGCTACGCGTTGTCTCAGCATTTCGACGAGGTTGAAAGCAATCCTGAAATTTGGCTGGCGGTGATAACCGGTGCTGGCGACCGTGCTTTCTGCGCCGGTGCTGATTTAAAGCACCGCGCACGAGAAGCCGAGGCATCTGCAGCTCAACGTCAAGAATGGACACAAATGAATGCGGCCACCGTTCCGCTTAATCAACGTTGGTCATTTCCGAAGCCTGTCATCGCCAAGGTCAATGGCTTCGCCTTAGGCGGTGGCTTAGAACTAGCCCTTGCTTGCGATATAATTGTTGCTGCTGATCACATTGAAGTAGGTCTTCCCGAGCCACGCCGAGGACTCATCGCCGGTGGCGTGGGTGTGCACCGTCTACCCCGGCAAATTGGCCTAAAACCGGCCATGGGTTACTTGCTCACCGGCCGACACATGCCGGCGTCGCGGGCCTATGAACTGGGTTTAGTTAACGAGATCGTACCGGCTAACGAATTAGACGCTTGTGTGCAAGGTTGGGTCGACGACATAATGAAATGCGCGCCACTGGCCATTCGCGCAACCAAACAGGCTGCAATGGAAGGTCTCAACACTACATTGGAGGATGCCTTCAATGCCGCCTACGCCAGCGAAACACAGCGTCAGGAAAGTGCAGATGCGTTAGAAGGGCCACGAGCGTTCGCCGAGAAACGGCAGCCGAATTGGCAAGGTAGCTAGTCGCTCAGCAGTAATGGGGTCAGAGTAAAGGGTCTGACCCTTACTCTGACCCTTTACTCTGACCCCATAGCTGGTCCCCGTAGCTCAGACACTCTTGAACTTCATACATTAAAGTACGGTCACTGAGCAGAAAGTTAGCCTCGTCTGCACGTATGGCAGCGATGACTTCTGATTCTCGGATCCGCACCCAAAACGCATCAAGATCCTCTTGCCCGGAAAACCATAGTTCCGTTAAGACGTCGAAATCTGTACTGCCAGTTTTGCCAGTCACCGCGGGTTCTGCTGGCATGTAGCTTCGTGTATAACGCACAATCATGGGTAACAATCGTTGCACCAGCGGCGCATGATTAGTCTCATAGTAGGCTTGGAACTCATCAGCACTAAGTTGCGGTTGTTTCTTAATAAGGGCGATTAGTTTCAGCATCTTGTCACCTTAGCATCCAGTTGATATTAGGAAGAAGCATCATGTCAAAATTGAACTGGCCATTTTTACCCAATCGCCCAATCAACATCGCAAAGGCAGAGGGTGTTTACCTCTACACCAACGGTGGTCAGCAGATTATCGACGCTGCAGGCGGTGCAATTGTTGCCAATATCGGCCACGGGCGCACAAGGGTAGCTGACGCCATTGCCAATGCAGCTAAGAACGAGACCTATGTTGTGCCACCCTGGCTAACACCTTCACGGGAAGCCATGCTCAACGCCCTAGCCGACTGGCTGCCTCCTATGTTTACTCGTGTGCACTGCACCAGCGGCGGAACAGAGGCCAACGAAGCGGCAATAAAAATAGCCCTACAATACCAACAAGCCCGCGGCGAGCAGCAAAAAACCAAGGTCATTGGACGTAGCATTGGCTATCACGGTACGAGCATGGCTACAGCATCTGTGAGCGGCCACCCCGGAAGGAAAAAAGGTCTGGAGAATGCCCTGCCTGACTTTCCTGAAATCGTCGCACCTTATCCTTTACGCTCTTCGGTGCCCGTCGCGGAAATGGGCCACCACTACGCAGACCTACTCGAAGAACGTATTTTGGCACTTGGACCTGAGAAGGTTGCGGCATTTATTGCCGAGCCTATCACCGGTTCCAGTGGTGGCGCCATTGTGCCCCCTGATGGTTACTGGTCTCGGGTAAGAGAAATTTGCGATGAGCATGGCGTGCTTCTTATTCTCGATGAAGTGATGACAGGTTTCGGCCGTACCGGGGTAGATTTTGGATTCCAACATTGGCCCATGGAGCCTGACATTTTAGTAAGCGGGAAAGGTTTCGCTGGCGGCTATGCCCCGCTTTGTGGCGTATTCGCCAAGGAATTTATTGGCAGCGCCATTGAGTCTGCTGGCTTCCAGGTTATGTTCAACACCTTCGGCGCGCACCCAGTCTCATGCGCTGCCGCTGGCGAAGTATTGACTATCATGCGCGAGGAATCACTGGTTGAACGCGCCGCCACCATGGGTAGCTATCTCCACCAGCGACTCGCTGACGCATTCTCCAATCACCCGCACGTGGCTGAAGTCCGCGGTAAAGGGTTGCTCGCTGCTATCGAAATCGTCGCCGATCGCGAAACCCTTGAACGCTTTCCCCAAGACCAAAGCGTTTCCGCGAACACCGTTGCAGCGGGTTTGGATCGCGGTGTTTTCTACTACGGTGGTGGCACCGGAGACGTGCGCGACATTGTCTGCATGGGACCTGCTTTTATCATCGAGGAAGCGCAGGTCGATAAGGTCGTTGAAGTGCTGTCTGAGTCAGTTGACGCAGCTGTTGCCCAAGCGCGGAAAGAGACGCGGCAAACCTAGATGGGGTTTTCCACCGGACTGACGTTCTTCAAAGACGGTGTACTCAGCGCATTCCGCCGACCGACTCTGGATTATCTCCTACTCCCTGCACTTGTGAGCCTAGTCATCGTCGGCGGTGGATTGTATTTTGCCATCGGCTATATCGATGCACTCAGCACATCGATTCGATCTCTGTCTTGGTGGCCCGAGTTTCTTTCATTCATCGTCGACCCACTACTATATCTAGGCGGCGTACTGGCCGCTGCGTGGCTTTTTAGCTTTATCGCCGCGGTCATTGGCAGTCCCTTCTACGGCTACTTGAGTCAAAAAATTGACCCGCCAACTAACGTCGCTCCTCGCCCCTTTGGGCAAGAGGTCATGGCGAGCCTCAAGCGTGAGTGGACAAAACAAAAGTATGTTCTGCCACGCCTAATCGGTATTTTTTTGGTTGGCTTTATACCGGTAATTAACATCCTGGCACCCATCATCTGGCTCACCTACGGTGGCTGGCTGATGGCTGTACAGTTCAGCGACTACCGCTTCGACAACCACGGTAGCGACTTTCGCCAGGCGCTGGCAAAACTGCGTGCCAACCGTTCTGCGAGCATTGGCTTGGGGGTAGGCATTACCCTCGGCATGTCCATTCCA
>JBNMMV010000410.1:0-3521 GCA_051270205.1 Limisphaerales bacterium | reverse complement strand
AAAGTGCGCCCCCCACGCTTGCAGGTGAAGCCAACGTTAGGCGAACCTAGAGGAGCATTTACATGTCGCGGCAGATACTTATTGTGGCCGGTTTGCTTATGCATTTGAGTTGGGGTGTATCTGCTATCGCCGATGTTTGGGAAGTAGAGATTCCTGGTGAAGTTGGGACCTATCCGTTTGAATTCCCTTCAAGTGAAGCTACCATCGATTCGGTTTCAATTTCTATGACGGGAACGTGGGTTCCCGCGATCTACTGCTGTAAAGAAGATCATAATGGCAACTGTACAGGAACTTGGAGTGCTGGAATCAATGTCGACGTCTTAGTTGTTGACCGGTCATTCTTGGTATTTGAAAACGGAGAACGTTTTGACACGACGAATGTTGTCATCGACGAGACTAAACTGTGCTACCAAAATTGCCAGTGGTTTCCCGATGGCTCAGGAGAGTTAAAAATCATTTTTGACTACGCTGATGTCTACCACGCTCAAGCGGGGTGCCCCGGTACAATTCAGGACGCCAGCGTAGTCGTGGATTCGCCGGTCTCGATAACCTTTTACTATAGCAATAGTGTTGCAATACACGAGTCATCCTGGGGGCTATTGAAGAGTACCTATAGATAGAATTACTTTGTGTATGTGAGGAAGGGTTGATCACCTAACAAACGCTTGCACCTGACAATCACGTCTGTCACACCTTGTGCTGACGCACAAGCTGCGCCATACGCGTTTGCAGGTGAAGCCAACGTTAGAACTATAGAGAGAAACATTTCATGCTAAAAAACACCCGTGTCATCGCAGTAGCCTTATTCATCGTTAGTTGCGTGTGTAGTGCGAGTGCGGGCGAGCTTAAAAACGAGGATGATTGCTCATGGGTTTATTCGGAACACTCCGGGCCACATGAATTCATCCGTGTTTTTGACCCTATATCTCTCGACGAAGCAAATGCGGCCATAAATCTTGTAGCTCAAAGACTAATTCCTGGTGAATATATTTGGAAAGTCTATCAGCCTGAAAAAATTGCGACAGTTGACGGCAATATTGTTAGTGAACCACTCTCCGGTATTGTCGCAGTGAGCCTTGGTACGGGCAAAAGTTCTGGCGGGCGAGAGATGGCAGTCGCATCAACAGATACTGGGTTCGTAGTATCCGACTTAGGGCGAAGGTCGCATTAATTGGCGCATAAGGTTCTAACAAACGCTTGCACCTGACAATCGCGTCTGTCACACCTTGTGCTAGCGCAAAAGCTGCGCCAGCCACACTCGCAGCTGAAGCCAACGTTAGAAAGCCTTGTCATGTAGCGTGCGAGTCAGCCAAAGAATGGAGTTTAAATGAATTGGACAATAGTCGGGGCGTTTACTGATCTTGCGGCGACCGTCGCTGTCTTTATCACACTCATCTATTTATCAGTCCAGGTCAGGACCGGCAACAAGCAAGCTGAACTAGAATCTCTTCGTCACACTCTAGACGGTTTTAATCAGTGGTGTGACTTAATCGTTGGATCGAAACAAACTGCTGCGGTATTGAATCGTGGCAGAGTCGACATAAATGCTCTCGACCCTGATGAACGCACGCAATTTGATCATCTCCACATCCGCTTTTTGAATACTCTTGAAGGCTGGTACCGGCAGGTCCAACAAACGTCAAGGAATGCGGATTATCAGAAAACTCAACTCGGGAATATCGAGGCAGCGGCCCAGGTATGGCTTGGCCATGCTGGGGCTCGAGAAGTCTGGAACTTGTATAAGCCTGCTTTCCCACTGGTATTAGATTTCGTAGACCAAGCTTTGGAAAGTACAGCGCACGGCGACGAATCGAATTAGTGCTTCCTAACAAACGCTTGCACCTGACAATCGTGCACGTCACACTTTATACTGGCGCACAAAGTGCGCCACCCACGCTTGCTGGTGAAGCCAACGCTAGGGCCAGAATGAGCTATTTGGCAGAGATGTCATACGCATTTTCGCCCTGAAGTTGACTTCTGATAATCCCCGTGCAACAATTCGGTAGATTTTTTGTTATTTTAACGCTCACAAACAGAGGTGCCCCCTTGCTCTACTCCAAAGCACGACAACTGAAGCACGCCGCGATCCTGATTGCCGCCCTTTTGATTCCGGCTCAGGCCTTCTCCCAATCCGCTGAGCTAGATATGACCTCGGCCCCCAGCACTCAAGGATGGACAACGGTGGGGACCCCTAGTAGCGTGTCAAGCTGGGCACCGGGGATCTTGACGCTCTCGGCGCCTGTCTCTGGGCTAATTTCCCACGAGGCACCTCCCGCGCTCTGGTCAGTCGCCGCAGCCGACCCATCCGGATACGAGGTTGAAGTCGAAATGAAAGTTGTTGCCTATACCGAGACCAGTGAACCGGTGGTTGAGGTATATTTTTTCAATGGGGTCCATTACTGCATATTTTTGATTTTTTCTGACCACATTACTTTTTATGGACCTTGGAGTGGGACAACATCCTATGCAATGGATACTTCGGATGGGTTTCACCAGTATCTCTTGACTGGGACGGGGACTCATGTGGATGTTTTAGTGGATGGGGTTTTGCGGCTTAGTGGAGATAATCTTACTGGGAACACGACTTCGCCTCGACTGCTTTTTGGCAAGGCATTTTTTCCCAATGATACGGTTACTGAATGGAAATATGTGGCGTTTAGGGCGTTGGGGGCGGTCGCTAATGACACTGCTACCTGGGGTGGGGTAAAGGCGTTGTTTCGTTAGTTGAATTCTGGGTGCGGTAGCTCGGAACGCCACAGTCGCCGTTCAAGTTCATTCGTTAGAACTACCGCACCTCCCAATTTTCTGTTGTTTCTTCGTCTTCATCCAATTTGTAAGTTGCCAGACCAACCCGTTGTCCGAGCCGCCGACTGTTTTTTTTTGAGCACCACATTGCGCAGCGACAGGTCGGCCACCAAGTGTTTGAGTTGGCCGTTCTCACGACGAAGCTCTGTCACTTCGGTTGAGTCAGCGTCACGTTTGGTGTTGCCCGCCAGTCGGCGCATTCCTGCCTCGAGGAACTCTTTGGACCAGTTGTAATAAAGGTTGGGGCTGATGCCTTCGCGGCGACAGAGCTCGACGATGGTCTCTTCACCGCGCAATCCTTCTAGGACAATGCGGATCTTTTCCTCAGCGGAAAACTTGCGGCGGGTCTTGCGCCTGATCTCTCGGGCGATCTTTTCTGGGTCTCTGTGTTCAGTCATGATAAACTCCTCTGGTAAAGATATTTTACTACAGAGTGTCCATTAACTTAAAGCTTGAAACGGTCCGGACGTTGCTGGCGGGATACAGCGAAGAGGTACAATTGTCTGGTGTCAGTCTAACAAACGCTTGCACCAGACAATCACGTCTGGCGCACAAGCTGCGCCAGCCACGCTCGCAGCTGAAGCCAACGTTAGACCTCAGGTTCCAACATCGAGGTCGATTCAAAATCGGTTCATTTGATTGAACTCCAAAAATGCGGTAGAATAACGAGTGCATATTCAAAGACTGGCTATGCTGGCTAGATCGAAAATGATATG
>JBNMMV010000409.1:0-3531 GCA_051270205.1 Limisphaerales bacterium | reverse complement strand
TTCGATTTTGTTTGAAGACCCAGATGGCTTACGGGTTGAGTTTAACTATGTGCCGGGCCAAGGCCATTTTGGCCCACAGGGGCGTTTGGGCTCCGACGGTCCAGGACCTGCAAATAGTTACGGAGACGATGGTTTAACCGACCGCTAAGCCATTCGTATGCAATACAGCTTTTATGGTTATCGGTTGGTGGCGTACGCTTTCATGGTTTGCTTTCTGGCCACCTCCTTTTTCTTGCACGCTCGAGGGGTGTTTTTCCCTCATTGGATGAGTGACTTCGGCGTTAGCAAAACAGAGCTGTCTTTTGCGGTTACCGCAACTTTGTTCACTGGCAGTGTGTGCGCGCCGCTTACAGGCTACTTAATAGATCATTTGAGGATTAAGTGGATTGTCTGTACGGCAGCGGTCTGGCTGTCGATTGGCTACGTCTTCATGCAATGGGTTGACAGTTACTGGGGTCTTTTATTGGTCTTGGTCCCATTTCAAGGCGTTGGCTGGACGGGTGTTGGGCCGCTCGTGCATACCAAGCTCATGGTCAATTGGTTCAGTAAAAATCGAGGCATGGCACTTGGCCTCGCCATTATGGGTATGTCTGTTGCCGGTGTGGTCGTTCCTCCCATTAATGCCTACCTTGCTGAAACCATTGGCTGGCGTAATGCGTACCTCATATACGCAGCCCTATTATTGGGGTTGGTGATACCTGCAACGCTTTTACTGGTGCGTCAGCATCCGAGCGAAATGGGCCAACACCCGGATGGTCTCGTGCCTGATGTTGACGTAGCCGCTGTGAATCCTGCCTCCAGTTCAGAAGGGTGGGCAGTGTACAAAGAAGTACTCAGCAGTTCTGCGTTCTGGAGCGTGGTGTTAACTTTCGGTCTCATGAATGGGGTCTACTCTGCTATGGCGACTCATCTGCCTACTTACATGAGCACAGAGTTGGACTATTCGATTGCTGATGCGGCCTGGTTGCTGTCCCTGGCCGGTGGGTTTGCTATTGCGGGCAAGGTGGTTTTCGGACGGATGATGGATCGTTTGCCGGCAAAAATCACCGTGCTTTCAGGTGTCGTTGCCTACATAGGCTCGACTTTGGCGATCCTCTCTGGTTCGAGTTTCACTGAACTGGCTATTGCGTCGGCTCTGTTTGGTCTTGGCTTTGGTGGCATGGTGCCCGTGCGCTCGGTTGTCATTTCGCGACTCTTTGGGGCTGCAAAGTTCTCCAGAGCCAACGGCCTACTGTCCTTCTTTTTAGCGCCAGCTACTTTTTGGGTCCTGATTACTGGTTTCGTAGCGGACCAGGCAGGCTCCTATGTACCGGCTTTTCAAATTTGGTGTGGGGCATTCATCTTGGCTGGGGTTGTCAGCTTGATTGTGAAAATCCCCAATGCCGATGAGGCGGTCGCGTGAGCGAGTCCGGGATCCCCGCACTGCTGGGCGCCTACTTAGAGGATGTTGGAACGGTCCTCATTCGCATGCCTTTGGAAATAAGCGAGAAGTTCTACTTTGTTTATGTGATTACCTTTATCGGCTTGGCCTACTTTAGTTATCGACGTTATTACAAGCACCGTACGCGCCGAAATTTTTGGCAGTTTCTATTTCCCAGCAGTATCTATCTCGCCCGCTCAGCGCGGGTGGATTACGCGGTTTTCTTGATCAACATTCTGCTCTCGCCGTTGCTGTTAGTGGGGGCGGGTTTGCAAGCTTTGATATCAACCGAAATCGCAGCGGGATTGGTTGGGCTAAATTCTGATCAGGCGGTGATGGTCGGAGATTGGGGCGTCGCGACCTATGCAGTCTTCATACTCGGCTATACATTGGTTGCGGATTTTTCGGTGTACCTAATTCATCGCCTCCATCACGCCAACAGCGTACTTTGGCCATTGCACAGCTTGCATCACTCAGCCCAGGTGATGACACCAGTGACTTTGTTCCGCAAGCACCCCGTTTGGAATGTATTGTCCAATTTGCTCAACCTGACAATGACCGGGCTGTTCCAAGGCGTCTTTGTGTTTGTTTTTTTTGGTAATCCTGGGGTGGAGATTCTGTTTGGTTTGAACACCGTCTATATTGTGTATAACTTTTTTGGTGCCAACCTGCGTCACTCGCATGTTTGGCTGAGCTGGGGAAAGCCTTTGAGCTACTTCTTCATCAGTCCGGCTATGCATCAGATTCACCATGACCCCAAACGCATGCACAAAAATTACGGCGAGATGTTTGCCATTTGGGACTGGATGTTCGGCACGCTGTATGTGCCGCAATCTTATGAACAATTTGAAATAGGTCTTGGTGATGAAGGCAACCCACATGACACTGTCATGCGAGCCTATACAGTACCCATCATGCAGTCATGTGGTGCTTTGTTGGACAAACTGAAAGCGCTGAGGCGAAAATGAAAATGCATCGAAGAACCACATGAGTGATACTGGGTGGTTTGAACAATCGTAGGTCGAGGTAGGTCGAGAATGAAGTACGTATTACCGTTGTTGCTACTGTCCGTTTCGGGGGCAGTGTTTGGCCAAGATGGAACCAGCGAAGAAAATTGCGCGCTAATAGAGAACGCTCGTGAAAGACTGGTATGTTATGACCGAACCTTTCCAATTGGCGTACGTGCGGAGCTGCCGAAAATTAGCAGCGAGGTGATTGCGCCAGCGCAATCCCCAGAGTCGCAAACTTTAGAAGGGCAATCCCTTAATACTGCACCAGCGTCAGCAGATGAGGCGCAAGCGCCTGTCACTGCGGTCGAGGATACGTCTGGCCTGCGTGCTCGAAAAGGCACCACCGCGAGTCCTGCGGCCGGCAAAAATAGAACAAAAGGCATGTTTTCGTGGGACGACGAACTCGACTTCACCGCCGAAGTCAAAGCGGTGCGAGATGAAGGCCAGCAACGAATGGTTTTTTTGCTAGATAACGAGCAGATCTGGATGCAAAGTTCACCTCGTTTGTTGCCGATTAAAAAGGGCGATAGCGTCAGAGTAAAATCCGGCAAAATTGGTGGATACATCATGCGCAACCAAAATGGCACCTCCACACGAGTGAACCGGATTAAGTAGGCACTTGACATTGAGTTACGCCATTGCTATCTAAGCACATGTGTTTCGGCTTGATACAAACTGAAACGAATATTTTATAAGCTGGCCAGCTGTTTGAGCGAGCACTTAGGTAATTAGGGGATTGTCGTCTGCGGGAACGTAGAGTCGGATTCTCCCTTAAGATTCTACGATAATTGAGAGTAGGGGGTTTTTTTGAAGAGAGTAACAACATTCCTGTTGACCTGCACCTTGGCGCTTTTAGGCGGCCAAAACGTATGGGCTGCGGATGACGATGAAGCGATCGAAGAGGTCATCGTCACCGGATCTTATCTAAAGCGAAATGCTGCAGATTCACCATCGCCACTATCAGTGATCACATCTGCTGACATCGAAGATCTCGGTGCGGCTGATGTTGGTGAGATCATTGCATCTATGCCTTGGTCTTCTGGTAGCCAGACTCGTGCTGCCACTTTCCAGGGTGAAGGTGCCGACGGACGATCGAACGTT
>JBNMMV010000408.1:0-3532 GCA_051270205.1 Limisphaerales bacterium | reverse complement strand
AAGAAGTGTCAGCCGAAGAATTGGCTGATTACGCTCGGAGCGCCATTGAAGATAAAAACCCAGCCCTGAATGCGGTTCTATCAACATTACATGAGCAAGCGTATTCAGAGAACCAACCTTTCAGCGGCGTACCATTCCTTGTTAAAGAACTCGTCTTGCAAGCTAAAGGCGCGCCCAACCGAGCGGGAAATCGCGCACTGCCTGATTTACCAACGCCTGCGGACTCTTCACTGATGCGGCGTTTTCGCGCATCAGGATTGCACTTGGTGGGCACCACCCAAGCGCCAGAGATGGGATACAACGCTACCACCGAGACCATCGCGTTTGGACCCGTGCACAATCCCTGGAAACCTGGCTATAGCGCCGGCGGCTCAAGTGGAGGGTCAGGTGCAGCAGTAGCGGCAGGTATCGTTCCCATTGCTCATGCCAACGATGGTGGAGGCTCCATCCGGGTACCCGCCTCTTGCAACGGTTTGGTTGGTTTAAAACCCTCCAGAGATCGCACACCAACTGGCCCCGGCGTATCCGATCCGCTATTCGGCCACGCAATAGAATTTGTCTTATCAAAAAGTGTTCGAGACAGTGCAGCGCTACTAGACTGTGTCGTTGGCGCCGATTTAGGTGCACCACACATAACCCCTATGCCCGCCGTTAGCTTTTCTCAGGCGGCATCAGCAAAAGTGAATCCTCTTAAAATTGCGGTACTTGAGGGATCTATGCTGGGCACTCCTGTACATCACGAAAATAGATTGGCAGTCGCGAACACTGTCAAACTTCTTGAGTCACTCGGACATACCGTCATCGATTGCCCCATTCGTTTAGACTTCGAAGAATTCGCGGAGAACATAAATGTTATTTGGTGTGCATTCGCAGCCCAGTTTGTTGATCAGGTAACTACAGGAACTGGGTGCAAAGCCAACAATGACAATTTTGAAGCCGTGACCCTGACGTGTGCCGAGTTCGGTGTGAATACCAATGCGGTTCAAATTCTGGCGGCAATGGACTACGTTAACCGTATTACTCGTGAGACGGCTACAGAATTCGAAGCGTTCGATTTAATGATGAGCACGACGCTGGCAACCCCGCCACCCAAACACGGTACCTTAGATCAGAATAATCCAAATATATCGGCGATCGATTGGACCCGAGAAACTTTTAGATACGCGACTAATACACCCCTCTTTAACAGTACCGGCCAACCTGCTATTAGCCTGCCCTTGCATTGGACCGAGGATGATTTACCTGTCGGAGTCCAGTTCGCAGCCAAGGTATGTGAAGAAGGGTTACTGCTAAATCTCGCAAGCCAACTCGAAGAAGCTTTCAATTGGCAGACGATCCAGCAAAGGTTGTGGTAGACGGGAAATAGACCCGAGCTTCGGCTCGGAAGGTATTGCCCGAAACGACAGTCGTCATGCGGCCGGTGACTTGTGTAGCACCAAGATTTACGCGCTGATAACTAAATAGGAAAATTCTCCTAGTCAACCAGCGTCGGCGCCTCGCCTACAACAGTGAGGCGATATCCGTGTCTGACTTCTGGGAAGTAGTCGAAAGCAGCGTGGTGTTGGACAACCCGATTGTCCCAGAATACGACGGTATTTGGTGCCCACTGCACCCGGCACTGAATGCGTACGGTGTAGGCAATATGGTCATAGAGCATGGAGAGTAAACCGTCGCTCTCGCGAGGGTTGAGCCCAACAATTTTACCAACAAACCCTGAATTTACGTAAAGCGCATTGCGATTCGTCAGCGGATGAGTGCGCACAACTGGATGCACTGCAGACGGTAGCTCCTCAAGTTTCTTTACCCCAGATAAGTAGAGGTAGTGTCCCTTTGGATCATGTTGAGCGTTTAGTTGTTTTAGAAACGACTGCATGGGCTCTGACAAAGTCTCAAACGCTTGATACATATCTGCAAAGAGCGTATCGCCACCACTGGACGGAACAACTTCCATGCGTAGCATGGACAGCCCTGGGGTCACCGCTTCACTGGACACATCTGAATGCCATCCCTCACCCGCAGCACCTTTGGACTTAGGACCTGCATGAATGACGATCAGTTCTTCGGGAATGTCCGGCTTGTTGATAGGGGTATTCATGAGCGTGCCAAGGCGACGACCAAACTCGACTTGCGCATGCACATCCATGACCTGGTTGCGAACAACCACCACACCGCGCTCCGCAGCTAACTGTTTCAACTCTGCCACTTCTTGGTCACTAAAGTCGGCTAATTGTGGATCACCTGCAATCTCAACTCCGAAGGACGGCGTAATGCTGTTGAAGTTCATGCTAGGGCACCTTCTATAAATTCTAGTAGCAATTTATCGAACGCTTCAGGCTGGTCTAAATTCGGCAAATGCGCCGCATCTTGGATAGTTACGGTTTGGATGCCTGAGATGTGATCTTTTAGAAAGTCCAAGGCGACGTGCATATAAGGAATGTCATTCGCACCCAGAATAGCGAGAACCGGAATTTTAATTTCCCCCAAACGGTTGATGGCTGGCTCCTCCAAATTGGCGCGCTGACTACCTAGTCCCTTTGTATCATGGCGTAACGCAATCAGATTCATGTCATAGGCGAGCTTACGCATCTGTTGATCTACATGGCGGGTGTCTCTGTCGCCGTCAAACCAAATCTGAGTTTCTAGCTCTCCGACGAGTTCCAGGTTACCCGCCTTTTCCGCTTCGACCACCAACTTAAATTTTTCCGGTCCAGGAACATCTAGCCTTAAAGTAGACGGCGCGCTGTCGACCAATACGAGTGCGCTAACTTTGTCAGGCATATGCAATGCATAATCCAAGGCGGTACCGCCACCCATGGAACAGCCAACCAGTATTGCGGGCTGATCAAGTTCTAAATGACCCAGCAAGCCTTCCAAGTCATCCAAAAAGCTAAATTCTCCATCGACCGGTTCACTCTTACCAAACCCGCGCTGGTCATAACGAATGACATGAAACCGACCAGACAAACGCTCAAACTCATTATTCCACTGGCGACTATCCGCCACCCCGGCGTGAATGAATACGATGGGTTGACCGCTTCCAGCTGTTTCATAGTAGATAGCTGCATTGTTATGTTCGAACATCTCGCTGTGGTCCCCAATGATGCTGATTCAAGCACTCTCAGTAACTCGCGCTTGAGTGTTGTAGTCAACCGTAAACTTGCAGCAAGCGACGCAAGCGACTAGCTTTCACACGCCCACTTTTCTCGAGAGAGGAGCATGTTCGTGAGTGCTACCGCACGCGCATACCTACTGCTGACTTTGACATCGCTATGCTTCGGCGCCAACACCACGTTCGCTAAGCTGGCTGTGGGCGAGGTATCACCCATGATGATGGTGGCATTGCGTTGGCTCGTCGTGGTGGTATTGCTGGTAATCTTTAACACCCAGACCTTGAGGCGTGATTGGTCAGCCTTAAGACCGCAGCTCGGATTTCTCTTTCTAATGGGCGGGTTTGGATTAGCTGCTTTCAACGGCCTATTCTATATTGCAGCTCACCATACAACCGCTATCAACATGGGTATTATCTCAGGCA
>JBNMMV010000407.1:0-3549 GCA_051270205.1 Limisphaerales bacterium | reverse complement strand
ACCTTGGGCAGACCGCGGGCAATTCTTAACAGAGGGTAGCCGGGCATCATTGATCATCGACCCGGCCAACGGCAGGCTACCGCCTCGAACTAAATACGGAAAAACACTGGCAGGTGGATGGAAAGGCCAAATGATGTCCGATCCTTCAGGCCCTGAAGACCGCACCATGCTTGAACGATGTGCATACAATCCGGTGACGCCAATTCGCCCGAGCTTTTTCAACAACAACCTACGTATAGTGCAGACAGATGAGTTTTTTGTTATCCACACCGAGATGATTCACGAAGCACGGATTGTGCGTATCGTTACTCCACCAGTGCAGCACACGCTACCTGCCAGCTACCGGGGCGAATCATTAGGATATTGGGATAGCGAGACCTTTGTTATAGAAACCCAAGGGTTCGCGCCGCATACAAATCATTTAGGCACCAGTGCCGAGCTTCATCTCACCGAGAAGCTCCGACACGATATAGACAACGATAAGCTCATCTATGAATTCACAATTAACGACCCGAAGACATTCACACGTCCTTGGACCGCGCGGCAGACCCTTTCACGACTCGACGGCCTTATATACGAATACGCATGCCACGAAGGCAATACGCTAGACGTGATGTTACGCGGTGCGCGTTTGCAGGACCAAGACCCGGGATAATAGGTTGGCGAAGTTCGATCTAACTGCCAGCCAAATTAATAACAAGGTGGACAATACTTACCATTGCGCAAACAAAGAACGCGGTAAAGCCAATACCCATTAGGATAAAGTGATGCGCTTTGCCACGTTCGAAATCGCGCTTCCGATTCTCGTATTTCTGAACGCCCATCGCAGCCCAAAGCGTACTCTGGAGCATCTCTAAAAAACTCAGAGGTTTAGTATTTTCGCTCTCCCCACCTTCAGTGCGGAGCTGTAGCGTCGAGTTTGTCATTGGTTAGTCCTCCTGGACTACGTCGCCAATTTGACGCACAAAGTTGAGTCTTGGGCGTGTGGGAAGACTCTATACAGAATTTCTATTTGCATAAAGTTCGTCTAGATCTAATAATTAGTGACACCATGTCATTAATTGGATTTATGTGGATTCCGTATCCGATCTCTACGTCTTTTGCGAAATCGTTAAGTCGGGTAGTTTTGTCGGCGCCGCCGCGCGGCTGAATATGACGCCGTCCGGCGTCAGCAAGAAACTCAGTCGGTTCGAAACGAGACTCAACGTTAGGCTCTTAAACCGCACCACAAGAACCCTCGCTCTAACAGAGGCCGGCCAAGACCTTTATGCGCGTGGCCTGATTATTTTGTCCTCCATCGATGAAGCAGAAGCAAGAGCAAAGCACGCGACGCTCACACCCCGAGGCAGGTTGCGCGTCGCATGCTCCGACGCCTTTGCTGTTCAAGTCTTGGCGCCAATGTTGAAGGTGTTCCACGAGCGTTATCCCGAGGTATCCGTATCGCTGTTGCAGGGCGACGGCCCACTGGACATGATCGAGGAAAGAGTCGATGTTGCAATCAGATTCGAGCGCCCGACTAATGCCGCTTTTGTCGCCAAGCAACTCGTTCGAGATCCATGGGTCGTCTGCGCAAGTCCTTCCTATCTCGAACAGTTCGGAACGCCGAAACAACCCACCGATCTAACATCACATCGCTGCCTAACCATTCATACACGTGACCAATCGGTAGACACATGGTCATTTAGTCAAGGCGGCAGAGTCGAAGAAATCAAAGTAGCAGGATGGTTTTCAAGCATTGGCTTGGTGGTAAAGGCTGCAGCCTTGCAAGGTCTGGGCGTTGCAAGGCTTGCTACATTTTTAGTTATAAATGAGATCAAGTCCGGTCACTTAGTCCCTGTACTTTCTGAACTGGCTTGGGATGATCAACGCGCCATCTATGTGGTTTACCCACACCGGGACTTCTTAGCGCTAAAAGTGCGGGTATTCATTGATGAGTTAGAGAATGTAGTTTCTGAAATCGGCTCGCAGCTCGAGTAAGCCTGCGACAACTTTGTGATCTCAGTCTGTTGAGTCTGGGTACACGAGCTATAATGGACGCTTACTTCACGCCAACTAATTAGGCAGAATAGCGAACTGTCTTGCTGTCTTAGGGAGTGCAGCAGATCTATGGCTCGTTCGCAATTTATTCATCACACCACCACGCTTTGCCTGCTATGCAGCTTAATTTTTACAGCATCCGTTGATGCTGACGAACGTTTCGGCAATCTGGTTTTCGGCAGTTGGCAAAATCCAGAATACGCACAACAGGCCAGGCAACGTTTACAGAACCAACTTCAAGTCCAAATCGAGCTGACCAGCATTGAAGTGGATGGCCAACGCTACCATCGAGTCCAGACTAAACTCATCGCCGAATCAGAAGCCCAAACACTAAAGCAAGCTGGGTTCGATAGTGCTTGGTTCGCGCCAGGACAAGCCAATCAAGCACCGCTTCCTGCCGCACCGGCTGTTCCGGCTGTGTTCTCCGTGCCAATCGCGGCCACAGCTTCTCCCTCAGAGACCCAGGCAACACCAGAGCAAGAAAAGACCACTACATCTTCTGCCCAACACTTCTCCCCGGCACCAGCACAACCTTCCATCGCTGGTTCTGTTATTCAAATAGAATATCTACCTGATGCAGACATCAATCTCGATGGACAAGTTGATGAGTCTATCTGGGCAAAGCTCGCAGTTATAGACGATATGCGGGTGATCGATCCAGATTCGATGGCCCAGCCTATGTATGCGACACAAACTCGAATGTTCTTTACTAACCGGGGTCTTTACGTATCCGCGGTCATGGAACAACCCACTGATACGCTGGTCGCGCGGCTCTCATCACGTGATCAGTTTCTCAATAGAGACGCCTTTGGTATCACCATCGACACGTCAGGCGAAGGACTTTACGGCTACTGGTTCAAAGTCAATCTCGGCGGTTCATTGATGGACGGCCGGGTATTGCCAGAACGAACATTCAGCGAGCAGTGGGATGGTCCTTGGCGCGGTGAAAGCCATCGCACCGACGACGGTTGGAGTGCCGAGATGTTCCTGCCTTGGTCGATGATGGCGCTTGCGGACGGCAGCGAAGATAAAAAAATTGGTATCTGGCTTGAACGTAAGGTGGCACATCGGGATGAGCTCTACGGGCTGCCGGCACTACCTTTTACCGAGCCCAAATTTATGTCCGCGTTGCAACCCGCCATACTACCGAACCTGAAAGCCCAGTCGCAACTCGCCTTTTTCCCCTATGTTTCGGCTACCCACGACGCTATCAAAAACGACAACGAATACGAGGTGGGCGCAGACATTGCCTGGCGTCCGTCACCGAACACTCAACTTACGGCCACCCTAAATCCGGACTTTGGTGCAGTAGAGTCCGATGACGTTGTCGTCAATCTGAGCGCATTCGAAACATTCTTCCCAGAAAAGCGGCTGTTCTTCTTAGAGGGAACGGAAGTATTCGTGACTACGCCTCGTTCCGATTTAAAACGTTATCGCGCAACCCGCCCTGGCAGTGGCGCCCGCCCCACGCCTTCAACATTTACACCGGAACCCACCACCCTCTTAAATACC
>JBNMMV010000406.1:0-3563 GCA_051270205.1 Limisphaerales bacterium | reverse complement strand
CAACTATTGGTAGTGTTGCCGGACAAACTTATGCGTTGGAACGACGTACCGTCGCCAACTGGGTGGCGCTTAACGAGATGGCAAAACTACGTATCGATCTGCGTGCTAATCCACGCGCTTTACCGGAAGGTAAAAGTACTGCCAGACTATTCATGGGAGACCGGGAGTGGGAGGTTCGAACCTCTGTTATTGCAACGGAACATCCCTTGCTTCGACGTGTGGAAGTCGATGTTTTTGAAATGCTCTCTGGTGACAGAAACGGCCCCTACGATCACCTAATCGCGTTCGTTGGGCGGCATTAGCATGAACCGTCAACGATCATCTGGTTTCACCTTGCTAGAGATTTTAGTAGCACTGCTGGTCTTTTCGATTGTTGGGCTTATATCCAGCCAGCTCATGTCGCAAACAATCCGCTCCAACGAAGTTCTCAAAGAACACGGCGATCGCTTGGCACAGATACATCGCGCAATGCAAATATTGCAGCGTGATGTAATGCAAATGGCTCAGCGCCCCATACGCGGCAACTATGGCGACTCTGCTCCAGCATTGATGATTGGTGCCGACGGCGCGATCGAATTTTCGCGCAACGGCTGGCGCAACCCACTTAACTTACCTCGTGCCGAGGTACAACGGGTTGGATATGTGGTGCAAGAAGAGAAGTTGATGCGCGGTTACTGGCCGGTTTTAGATCGAGCGCAAGATACGGAACCCGTGTCCCAAACTTTGTTATCTGATGTCGAACGAGCTGAATTTTTTGCATTAGACAGTACTGGCAATGAGCACTCGTTCTGGCCACAGTCTGGATTGCCTCCCGACATTCGACTGATTGGATTGGTCCTAAGAATTGAAATCAAACCGTTCGGCGTTGTCGAACGCATCTGGGACTTGCCAGATGGGCAATAGACATCAAGCAGGTGTGGCCTTAATCACAGTCTTGCTTACTGTGGCCGTGTTATTGACTGTCGCCTCAAACTTAATGCGTCGGCACAGCCTCATCATCAGCCAGAATCAAAATTCATTCGAACAGAACCAAGCCTTGCAGTACGCCTTAGGCGCAGAATCGTTAGCTCGCCAAGGCCTTTTTGAAGACTTCTCAACGGGTGGGCCAGAAGTGGATCATTTGGGAGAGATTTGGGCGCAGCCGGTATTGCCATTCGACCTAGACGAAGGTGGGTATTTGGAAGCCCAACTCATCGATCTTCAAGGGTGTTTTAACTTGAACAACGTAGATAGCTCATCCACAACTCCTCGCGATCAGTTTAAACACATGCTCAACAACCTTGGCGTGCAACCACAGATTGCCGATCGTTGGAAGGACTGGGTGGACGGGGATCAACAAATCACCGAATCCGGAGCTGAGGATAGTGAATATCTGTTAAGCGAAATACCATATCGCACGCCCAATACTTTAGTCATGAACACAAGCGAGCTACGCTTAATGCAGAACATAACCGCAGAAGAGTTGGCACTTCTAAGCCCGGAGGTTTGTGCGCTACCCATCAGTGAGAGCCGCCTCAATGTTAATACCGCGAGAGTGCACGCCTTGGCGTCTTTAGACGCCGCTATCGCCCCCGAAAGCCTCGCCAGCCTCACTGAAGGCCCTCGCGAATATACCAAAGTCGACGAATTTATTGCTGACCACGATGGTTTCACAGCCGTCGCAGGGCAGCTTGATGTCAAAAGCGAGTATTTCGCCATGCACGCAGTCGCCCAAGTCGGCGAGACCTCCGTCACACTGTATAGTCAGCTACATCGTGATCCAAGTACCGGCGAAATCACAGTCTTGAGCCGGGATTTTGGTAAACTATTCCGCTCAAACGTGGCGATTGAAGAAACCGACTGATGCCAAAGCTCTATTTACGCATGCTTACTGATGCGACGCCGATTCCGGACGAGGAAGGCTTCGACTTACGTGTCGCGTGGCTGGTCACCGAAAACGACGGATCTATTCGTGGTCACGGTGTTACCGACCACAGAGGGCTGCAAGACGTTGCAGACCCGAATGTCGAGTGGTTACAAGACCCGCAGAATACGATCATATTTGTTCCCGCCCATTTTGTGTTGCAAATCGCATGCGAAGTACCGGGGCGTAGTACCTTACAGATTCGGCGAGCACTACCTTTCGCGGCCGAAGAATACGTTGCCCAAGACATAGAAAGCATGCATATCGCACATGGCCCAATTAAGGCCGGGAGCCCGATACAGTGCACTATCATCGCCCGTGAACAAATGAAAAATTGGCTTGAGTGCCTGTCATCCGTTGGTGTCAAAGCCGGATTCCTGATAAACGATTCAGAGTTACTGCCTAGCAGTGCGAGCTCCGGCTGCCTACTTTTCGAAGAGAACACAGTACTTGTCGCACACATGACACAGGCCGCCGTTATCGATCGCAGCAACCTCGGGCTAGCGCTAGCTGGATTGGACATCGACCACGTTACTGTTGTCGGCGGTGAGCTGACAGATATCGAGGCGGGTCAAGCCAAAAATAAGCTCGAAGCTGAAATAATCGAGTTAGACGAAAGCGGTGTTCTGGGGTATCTCGCCTCGCAATTCCGTGATGCAGCCGTTGGTGGAACTTTCATCAACATTCTGCAAGGCGAATATCAGGCTGAACGGGCAAGAAGCCAAGCGTTCTCACGCTGGCAAAGCGTTATAGGTCTAGCGGCCATTTGGCTTGTCATCGCATTCCTTGGCATGGTTGCACAAGGTTATTGGGCAGAAGGGCAGGCTGACCAGTTAGAAACCGACAGTTTCGCGTTTTATAAAAACGTCTTCCCGCGCGAAAGTCAGCCCGTGAGTGTCGATCAACTTCGTCGCCGCATGGCAAGCAAGCTCGGTAAAAAATCAACCGGAGGCACTGAAAGTGCCTTCGTTGGGTTGGTGTCGCAATTCGCCAGCGTTCTAGGTCCAAATCATTTGGTTTCGTCAATCAGCTATGCAGAACAACGGCGTGAGCTCAATATCGAAGTTCTGTTGAAAGACTACGATGAGATCGACTCACTCAAAGAAAAGTTGGCCAGCAGCGGGGTTATCATGGAGCCGACCAATGCTGAGCAAGAGGACAACCAGGTTAGATCTCGCATGAAATTAAGGTATGCCGACTGATGATTTTTGAACAACAGATAGAAGGTCTAAAGCGCTCACCGGTTGGACGTTGGTTCTATGGCAGAGAACACAATGAGCAACGAATTTTGGCAGGTCTCAGCGGACTTATCGTCATCACACTACTATGGGCAAGCGTCTGGAAACCGGTATCAGATTGGCGCGAGACTTCAGTAAATCGGCAGCAAAATGCCCAACAACTCCATGACTGGTTGCTGACCAATGAGAGTGCTGCACGAAAAGCAGCCAGTACCAAACCAAATCAGAGTCGCTCGCTCACACCGATTATCACGCGCACGGCAACCGCCCACGAAATCAGCGTCAGTCGCCTTCAACCAGAATCAAACGGTGTTGTCAGCGTGGTTCTTCAACAGCAATCTTTCAATAAAATAATTGCCTGGGTCGCGCAGATGGAAGAAAACAACGGCGTCAGCGTCGAACGCGCGAGCCTGGATAGCCTC
>JBNMMV010000405.1:0-3564 GCA_051270205.1 Limisphaerales bacterium | reverse complement strand
CACTCTTGGATACCTTCAGTAACGGACACATCATGCGAACGGGAAAATGTACTTTGCGACGCTCAATGCACTCGTATTTCACTTCGAGTGCTTGGCAAAGAACGTCGCTGCTTCCTTTAAAAAGTCTCGTTCCTTCTTCACTTGGGCAATCGCCGAGAGGTCCCTGACTCATTCGAACGCGACCAGCGTTCGGCGAGTGCATCTGTCTCATCAGATTCAGACGAGTGTCCCTGAATTATAGCTTCGACGGCGCCGCGGAAATCGGCGGAAACTGATTGATGGTTTTCCCGCCACCACGCGCTTCCACCCTGGGTGGTCAATGCAATTGCCAAGTATCTTTGCTCGGCTTGCCACAGTCCGTGGTCACCAGCGCCGACCTGCGCTTGGTAGTACATCGTGTCGCACACATGCAGGTAGGCCCGAACCAGCGCATCGTACTGCTCACGCTGCAGATCATCTAAAGCCTCTCTATCTTTCATCCCCGACTGCCAGATATGCGCCGCACTGTCATTGGTTGCAAGGGTGAAATTCAGTTCGTTCAGCGCATCAGTTATCGCGTGATGAGAAGTTGCCCGTGTCGCTTGTGTATTCTGTCGAATCTGGCGGGCTAAGTAGAAAAGGGTCACCACGACGGCAATTGCACCCGCCCACTCTCCGGTAGAACCAACGATCTCCCAGTTCATGATGCCCTTACTCTCCCAACAAAAACCATTAGTTTACCAGATTATGCGGCACTAACGGGCGGGTAGTACATACAGGTGAACGGCTGCTGTGCGGCTGAAAGCTGGCTATTGCGGTGCACAATGCGATTTCGCCTTTTAACCCAAAGTTGCCGGTCGACAATCTCAGTCGAGACAAGCGATGATGGGTTCATGAGTTCTTTCTACTGCAAATGTGGGGTTCGTTCTGATACTACCCACGCGCCAGACAAACGAACGCTTATATACGAATGTCCTTCATGTGGACGGCTTGCTTGGTATCGAGGTGAAGATGGAGTTATCGAGAGGTTTGTCTCTGAGGAATGACTGCTATGCAGCCGAAACCGTGATTGCCTACTCATGGGGCGACTGAGAAAAGAAATCCCCGCCTAAGCGAGGTTCCTTTTGCGATGCTATCAGGTCCAACCGAAATATTTAGAACCAATTGAAATAGCTGAATGTCTTACTCGTCCCATCCGAAATTTTGCCAAAGTCAGTGCGCGTGTTAAAAGTAGTAGAAGAGGAATAGCGGGACAGAGTCCAGCCACCAACAATGGCCGAGCTTTCCTCTTGATCAAGTTCTTTCGCGTCATTCAGGTCCTCGATTTTCATAGCTGCTGCTTCCTTTAGGTTTTAAAGACTAATGTCCGGTCTCGGAGAAGCTGCGAAATTCGTGCCAACTTCGAAGAGGTTGGTTTACCGTCAATCTGGGCCATTTGTGTCGGATCATTTCGAACTGGAACACGCATTTAGTTTGGCGTCACCAAACATCGCTGGATTTGCAGGCATAGCGTGTCAACCTCAAGCGACTCAGGTGCTGGGGGAGGGTTCTAAGACCCCAAGCCTAGGGGATAGCCAAGTCCTGGTTCTGTCGCCTATGGGCACTTTCACGCTAGATCAGCAAAATTTACCCCATGACCGCTATTGGCAAAAGCTGCCAGTCGTTTGCCCCGGTCTGCCCGCAGTCACGAGCGACACCATAATGAGCCAAATACTGGTGTTGCACTGCACACCGACTTGTCTGCAAAAGCGGGCATGAAATTACATGCAAGTGGCGATATCCGTTCGAGAAAAGGCAAAAGCCCTGTGTTTTGTGTAACCCTGTCCCACGGAAAAAGCTAACTTGTCAGTACCGACATGGGGGTTAGTTTCTCTAATAGGATGCGAGCTTAGCACCTGCCTTTTTTAGCTTGACCGGGTGGGCAGTGATGTTTTTTCTTCGACTGCTGAACGATGACTACTGGTTGCGGATTCGCTTCAATGACGATCGTTCGCCCGCCGTGTGAATTAGATTCTGTGGCAATCGCAGTACCGATCGCCGCACCCACAGCGCTGCCAACGATCGCACCTTTGCGGTCACCTAGCTCATCGCCAATTACTGCACCTACTGCCGCGCCGACACCCGCTCCGATTACCGCGTCGGTTTTGTTAACGTCATCAGCCCATGATGGTACCGCCACACACAAACACACCAACAACAAGGTCTTCTGATTATTCAAATTCTTCATAGTTTAATCCTTACTGGAAATTAGTTATGGCAGTCTGCCCGTCCGCAACGGTCACGTTTTGGCCCGCTGTGAAGGTAACGTCGTTGTCGATCACAAGATCGGGCATGTCTTCATCAGGGATAGCGTCATCCCGACCTTGGCAGGTGAAGGCAGCCGTATATTCGCCAGGCGATAGAAATGCCGCCATGTAGTCATAAGTATCTGTGGTCGCATCGTAGCGTACGTTTGCCGTGGTCACGGGCTCCGGATCAATATCATCGATGTCATCTGGCATAATATCAGCGCCTTCATAGATGTAGACGACATTCCCAGCCTCAGTGTTGGAATCACTCGTGCAAGCAGCGGCGTTCGAAATTAACAATGGATCAACCGTACCTGCAATCGAACCATGCGTAGTCATGTCGATAATTCGCAATGACGGCTTAAGTTTGTAACAGTTGCTCCCCTGCGGATCATTGAGCCCTTTACGCAGGTCCCAATCCACCACAAAACTGGTGTTTTGGTTGGCTGTGATCACAAATCCGTTGCCGAGCTGAAGGCCCTGTGCGCTGGGCACGCGGAGTTCAACCATCCCACCTGCATCATCATCGACAAAGGAATCAAAGACGGTATCACAATCGGCATTGACGTCGAGACGCACCCAGTTGTATTCGCCCGCAGGGAGTGTCTGACCGTTCAGCAACATTTCGGTATTGTCTTCCGTCAGTGTCGCCAAATCTATCGACAATGGTGAATCGAAGGGGAACTCTAAATGCGCGCCATTTCTAGGGTTGACCGTAATACCGGTAAACTCGACGGTTACACCCGTGACACCATCAACTGGCGCATCCGTTATTTGAAGACTCAAGGAGCCTTGGCTCGGAGCAGAACTGGAACTTCCGCCCCCACCGCACGCGGCGATCAACAGAGATGAGATCAGAACGATGAGGTTTGATGAGGTTTTTTCCATGGAGCAGCCGGCCGCGTGTTTATTACCGAAATTTTAAACTTCCAACTAAAAGACTTCGTGATCAACCACTCATTTATCCAGTCACATAAAGTAGACAGTGAGGTACTGACAAGTTAACCGCTCGTCTGGCAGCATTTCGAGATGAAAAACCTATACAAACGACATCGGTTCCCGCCTTGTATCATTCAATACACCGTTTGGCTCTACTATCGCTTCAATCTCAGTATTCGAGACGTTGAAGACTTGTTAGCCGAACGCAATATTTCCGTCAGCTATGAAGCCATTCGACTCTGGGTGAACAAATTCGGTCCAGAGTTTGCGCGGCGGTTGAAAAAAAGGCATCAAGGTTTTGGTGACACCTACTTTCTAGACGAAGTGTTCGTCAAGATTGGAGGCAAACAACACTACC
>JBNMMV010000404.1:0-3583 GCA_051270205.1 Limisphaerales bacterium | reverse complement strand
TTCAATCTCATTGAAAGCCGATAAAAAGCGCGCAGACGAATAAGGGTGTCCGGGCCACTGGTAACGTTCGTTCTTATGCGAGACCTGTCTGGTGGCGAGAAAGCCGATGGTTCTCGGACCTTCAACTTCAGGCATGTTCATCATCGACCATGGCAGGAACATCTCTGCGGTCCAGCTATCGTCATGCTGCGCGCTCTTGCCTAGCCAGGCGCCGTCCCAGTCTCTGGAGTAGTTGCGCTCACGCAATATTTTGCCATCTTGTACGTTGCCGCTTAACGCTAAGATGAACCAATATCCAACCAAGCCTTCACCGCTGGCGTCGAGGTTCATGCCGAAGGTGTCTCGGTCGAGAAAGTCATCTCGCACAGATAGACGGCTGACCATGGTTTCCGGCGGCTGAAACAACCTAGCCCCTACATAGAGTCCTTTCTCGGTGGCGAAAACCCGTAGATGGGTATCGTATTCTCCAGGCGTTCCTTTGTTAGGTACGGCTACTACAAATTCATCATGATACGGAACCTCAGCCCAGGTCGATTCATCCAATTGCCCGTCAACCGACATTGCAATGTCAGCCTCCCGATAGCTCGGCACTTGATAGCGGTGACGCACGACCCCACCCAATACATCTATGGGGGTAAGCGGCGAATCGATTGACGTCGTGGCTATCGGCAGCGCTTCAGGGAAATCGTTGACTTGGCTTTCAGTTGGCACGATAGCGATTGTCGCGGGCAGAGAGCTGTGCGTGGGTATCGCTACTTTTTTCGGCTTGTCTGCTGATGCCCAAAACCAAGCACCGGCATAGCCTATGCGCTGTAATTCTGAGACCAGAGCTCTACCGCCTGCTTCGCCTGAGACAACAACCCGAAACCACGCTCGTCCGTCGACAATGACGTCGTGAATGCTCACGTTGGCCACGCCAATCCGACTGCTGGCAAGTTTCTCTTGCAGCTCTGCTACGGTTTTTTCAGCATTCATTGAAGACGAAAAGCTTGCAGCGACTGCGCCACCGTGCTGCTCGGCTTGCAGCGTAGAAACTAGACACCATAGAAAAACGGCGAGTACAACTCGTAAAATCATCAATCCCTCCCCATACAACCGATCAATAATGCAGCAGAAATCGATCTAAGGATAGATCTAGTGCGAAAGGAATTAGGTCAGAATGTGAGTTGTGGTCTCCTCTGCGAGCAGCTTTTCATCGTCGCCAACAACTTCGCGCACGATGCTTTTTAGCTTAACATGGTGACCATCACAGTGAGTAAGGTAGACAGTGTGGCGGGAGCAGACTTACATCCTGAATTTTTCGATCTAGTCGGCGATATGCGCGCCATGCGCAGATTAAAAACTGACCCTGTGCCAATTGAACTGATCCGCAAAGTACTTGAAGCGGGCGTACAAGCGCCGTCGGGTCAAAACTCACAACCCTGGTCATTCGTATTGGTCAGCGACTCGCAGCGAAAACAGTGGTTCGCAAAACGCTACAAGGCAGCCATCGAGTCACGCTTCAGCGCCCGGCGAGTCCCTGACTCATCGAAACCTGTTCACCCAGAATTGCGGGCATTGCATTACCAAATGGATCACATGCATGAATTCCCCTACCTCTTGTTGGTCTGCGGAAAGCGCGATTGGCCATTTAAGGTGGCCGAGGAAGATCGCGTCGGTCTTGCACCACCTAATTACGGCGCAGTTTATCCCTGTGTACAAAACATTCTGCTCGGCTGTCGTGCGGTGGGATTAGGCGCTGCCTTAACTACCATGCACCAGGTTTTTGAAGACGAACTTCATGCCTATTTCGAAATCCCTACAGACTATGGTGTGGTGGTCACCATGCCAATCGGATGGCCCATGGGTAACTTTGGACCTGTTCGTCGTAAACCAGCACAAAACGTTACATATTTTGATCGTTGGGGCGAAACCAGCGATGACTAAACCCTCTAAGAGAGATTAAATGGATCCTATTGAAACTGATTACTTGATTATCGGCAGCGGCGCTATGGGCATGGCTTTCGCAGACACCCTGCTTGCTGAGACGAACGCGACCATGGTCATTGTCGATCGCCACCACCAGCCAGGCGGGCATTGGAACGATGCCTACCCTTATGTGCGTTTGCACCAACCATCGGCATTCTATGGCGTCAATTCCAAACAACTCGGCAGCAACACAATCGACGCCGGTGGTTGGAACAAGGGACTGTATGAGCTTGCAACAAACAGCGAAGTGGTCGCCTATTTCGACCAGGTCATGCATCAATCCCTTTTGCCCAGCGGCCGCGTCAGATACTTCCCCAGTTGCAATTACCTTTCTAATAACCCGTCTAAGAACTTAGGCAACCAGAGCTTTCAATCGTTATTGAGTCACGAAGTTTTTGAAGTGAAGGCAACCAAGGTGGTCGACGCTACCTACATGAACGTTACCGTGCCCTCCATCCGACCACCTAGCTATGCAGTAGACCAAGATGTGGCCTGCAAACCACCCAACGCACTGCCTAAGGTGACCGGCGAATTCCAACACTACGTGGTTGTAGGTGCCGGCAAAACCGGCATGGACGCCTGTCTGTTTCTATTGAAAAACGGCGTATCTCCTGAAAAAATCGCCTGGGTAACGCCACGTGACTCCTGGATTCTAGACCGCAAGAACATCCAACCTGGCAAACTCTTTGCTGGCTCCATTGCGCGCCTGTTTAACGACCAAGCGAAGGATTTTGCGCAAGCCTCAGATATTGCAGATCTATTTGCCAGAGTCGAAGCTCGTGGTGGTCTGCTGCGCATTGACCCAACGGTCACACCCACTATGTATCGGTGTGCAACCGTTACAACCGCTGAGCTAGAGCAACTGCGCCGTATTACCAACATCATTCGACTTGGACGGGTTAAGAAAATTGAGCCCACCACCATTACGTTAGATGACGGTGAACTCCCCGTGAAGCCGAATACGCTATTTGTCGACTGCTCAGCCGATGGACTCGAACGTCGACCCGAATTGCCTGTATTCGACGGCAACAAAATTACCTTACAGACAGTTCGCACCTGCCAACAGGTTTTCAGCGCGGCATTTATTGCGCATTTGGAGGCTGGTTACTCAAATGATGCAGAGAAAAATGACCTCTGTACCCCAGTACCTCACCCAGATTCAGACCTCGACTTTCTGCGCTCAAGCCTCGGCAATATGCAAAATGCTGCTCGATGGTCCGCAGACAGCGCTCTGCAAGCATGGTTGAAGCAGGCACGTTTGGACGGCTTTTCCGATGCCGATGCCGCAGATCCAGATATGACCAACCCAGAAGTACTCGCACAAATGCAACAGCTCGGCGAAGTGGGAAAACAAGCCGCGGCCAACCTCGAGAGACTACTCGGTAGTGAGGGCTGAGCGCTTGTTACGCAGAAATTGTTCTGAAGAATCTATCGATAGCTCAAATCATATTGGGTAGTGATCTGAAAGCTGGTTTTTGCGCCACAGGTGACGATAGTGTGTCACACCCAGCAAAATCCGATGCCGGTCTTAAATCATTGTATTCAGGCACTAGGGCGACCCCAATGTTTTTGATTGGATCATCTGGCCGGGGTAAGCATTTTCTACCAGTCCGGC
>JBNMMV010000403.1:0-3584 GCA_051270205.1 Limisphaerales bacterium | reverse complement strand
TAGGCCCGGCAGCGAACTCCAGTCTGGCCGACTACTTCGCTTCCGACCGTTTACCACTGGCCATTGGAATCGTCTCATCGGCGCCTTTTATTGGCCAAGGGCTGGCTAACATCGCCGGTGGTCCGCTCATAGATTACTTAGAAGCCGCGCCTAATTTTGTACTGCCGCTGTTCGGCGAAGTCTTTTCCTGGCAAATGGTATTTATCGTTGTCGGACTTCCAGGACTGCTTGTGGCGCTCGCTGCCTGGCGCCTACGTGAACCCGAACGCACCGGTGCTATGAACGAACCCGGTGAGGGCGCATCGTTCGCTCAAGTTTGGGAGTTCGTGCAATCTCGTCGATGGTTTTTCTTTTTTGCCTTTGCGGCCTATCTCTGTCTCGCCACTCAAGGCTGGTCTCTTTTTTCCTGGCTGGTCGAATATTATGTGCGTAACCACAGTTGGACGCGCACCGAAATCGGATTGGTGTATGGCAGCATTGCGTTGATTGTCGGAATGAGCGGTAGTGTCATTGGCGGGGTTTGGGCGGGTCGGCTCATGAAAACCAAGCCCGATGCGACCTTGAGAATTGTCATGTGGGGTACGGTGGTCTTGTTGTTAACAGCCCCCTTGCTGACCTGGGTCGACAATCCTTGGCTTGCCATTGGCTTATTGATACCGGTGACATTTTGCATGGCCATGCCGCCTGGATTGATTATGGCGACGTTACAAGCAGTCTCGCCAAACGAACTTAGAGGGCAGATGGTGGCGTTTTATCTGATCGCGGTAAATTTCATTGCCTACACCTTCGCGCCATCGCTACCGGCGCTTTTAAGTGACTTAGTGTTTGCCTCGCCCTTGGCATTGGGTAAATCTATTTCTATTCTTGCTGTGGTGAACTACAGCATTGCGGTTCTGTGTTTAGCTTATTGTTTGCGCCACTACCGACAAGCGCTTATTAACGCCGAGCGCTGGACTGTTAAGTAACACAGTCTTGTGGTCAGAGCGCTTGTGGTCAGAGTGCCGTGCCGCCGTCGATAGGCAGTATGGCACCGGTGATGCCAGCACCCGCATCTGAACAAAGAAGCAGGGCCATGGCTGCGACTTCTTCAACGTTGATGAGGCGTTTTATGGCTGAATCCTGTGCGTAGCTGTCTTTCAATTCTTCATAACTAATGCCCATTGATTTTGCCGCAAGCGGACCCTGTTCGAGCATTAAATCTGTTTCCACACCACCAGGAGCGATAGCGTTTACGGTAATTCCTTTGTCGCCGTATTCGAACGCACATGCCTTGGTGAAACCGTTCATGGCATGTTTATAGGTGATGTAGTGGGAGACTGTGGCTTTATTGGCTTGGCGACCTTCTACGGATGAGATGTTGATGATGCGTCCCCAGTCGCGTTGCAACATGTCCCCGAGCGCGCGACGGGTGGCCCAGAAACATGAGTTGAGGATCCAATTTGCAGCAATTTGCCAGGCCTCGTCTGACAGTTCTGCGACAGGGGCATAGCCGCTGGAGCCGCCAGCGTTATTTACCAGGATGTCTATTTTTCCGAAGGTTTCCACTGTTTGGTCAATGAAACTTTCTACGTCTGTTTGCTTTTGGACATCGCCAGCTACAAATATGGCACGTCCAGGCGCGTTCATTTCACTAATGGCCTGATCACCCTTAGCCTGGTTGCGACCATTAATCGACACACTTGCTCCGGCGGCTAACAGGGCGTCGGCAATCCCGCGGCCAATGCCCCGGCTGCCACCGGTGATGGCAGCGACCTTGCCACTAAGGTCTTGCCCCGTTGTTAAATTGGCGGATGAGTTTTGTTCTGACATTTGTTCAGACATGTGGGGTAGGTCCTGAAAGTTGGTCTTCGTGAGCAAACTATCCTAATCTATGGCCTGATTTAAAGAAACGGTTTGGGGGAATGATGGCAAGTGGCAGATTAGAAGGCAAAGTAGCATTGGTAACAGGAGCAGCATCCAATCCAGGTTTGGGCCGTGCGACCGCCCTGCGTCTAGCAGAGGAGGGTGCCAGTTTAATGGTTACCGATCTTGATCTGGTGGGCGTGCAAAATTGTGCGCAGGCCATTGAGGCGGCGGGTGGTAAAGCCCAGTCTATGCGCCAGGATGTGGTTAACCCAGAGGACTGGCAGGCAGTTATGGAAGCCACAGAGGCGGCTTTTGGGGGCGTTGATATTGTCGTTAACAACGCTGGCATCGCGATTTTGAAACCCATTATGGAATTGACCTTAGAAGAGTGGAATCGTCAGATAGAAGTCAACTTGTCTAGCGTATTCTTGGGTTGTCAGGCGGCTATCGGCGCAATGCAAAAACGCGGCGGCGGTAGCATCATTAACCTTTCCTCGGTTGCCGGTATTGTCGGATTGCCTCGTTGTAGTGCTTATGGTGCTGCCAAAGGCGGTGTGCGCACCATGTCTAAAGCGGTGGCGGTGGAGGCTGCGGAATTCAAAATTCGTTGTAACTCGGTTCACCCCGGAGTGATTTGGACCAACATGCAAGCACAAGCGACTGGGTTGAATGATCCCGCTGGTTTACAAATAAGCCCAAGCCGCATTCCACTAGGGCGACACGGAGAGCCGTTAGATATTGCCAACTGTATTTTGTACCTGGCTTCGGATGAATCTAACTATGTAACCGGCGCCGAATTCGTAATTGACGCGGGTATGACTGCACAATGAATGTTGTTGAGAAGCTTGCCGGAAAAACTGCACTCGTTACCGCCGCTGGACGTGGCATTGGCCAAGGCATTGCGATCGGTCTTGCAGCCAGTGGCGCTAATGTGGTGGTCAATTCCTATGCTAAAGAGACCACCGCTAACACGGTTCGGCTGATTACCGAGGCCGGTGGTCAAGCCATAGCTGTACCGGGAGATATTACTGATCCCGACATGATGATAAAAATGCGCGACCAAGCCTTGGAACAGTGGGGGTCGATCGATATTCTCGTCAATAATGTCGGCGCCGGTCCTAAGGATGCCTTGGCGCCCTCGGATCACGAGCTAGGCCTAACCGGTGCATTGTGGGATGCATTGTACGGACAGAATTTAAAGCCCGTGGTGTTAATGAGTGAAGCCGTGGTTCCTCATATGCGAAGCAATGGCGGGGGAAAAATCATCCACATTTCCTCCATTGCGGGTCGCATTCCCATGTCTGATCAAGCCTTGCAACATTTTGTTCATCCGTCTTATGGGGCAATGAAAGCCGCACTGATCAGCTACACCCAAACCCAGGCTGAACTGTTGGGGCCACACAACATCAATGTTAATTCAGTCTGCCCTGGCATTGTCTATACAGACTCATGGAAGGCGAATGCCGAACGAGCTGTCGCCTCGATCGAGCGTTTTCAGGGCCAAGATCCGCGCACGTGGTTTGAAGGCATCGCACGCGGGGACTACCCTGACATTTTTGGTCCAACGCCCCTGCGTCGTGAGCAAACGGTTGAAGATATTGCTAACGCAGTAGTTTTTTTGGTCTCCCAAGATTCCATGAACATTACCGGGCAGTCGTTAATGGTCGACGGCGGTATGGTAAAAGTCTGAGGTTATTATGAGCTTAGTGCTTCAAAAAAAACGTGAGAGCGCCCTTGTT
>JBNMMV010000402.1:0-3585 GCA_051270205.1 Limisphaerales bacterium | reverse complement strand
TTGTCATCCAGCGCGGTGTATTCCTCACCTTCATACTTGCGCACCTCGTTGCGGCCTACCACCATGTGGTGTACCTCATCTGGGCCGTCAGCAATTCGCAGTGTGCGTTGAGAAACATACATTTGCGCAAGCGGTGTCCACTGTGTGACGCCTGTTGCACCGTGCATCTGAATCGCCTCATCGATGATTCGACAAATCTTCGCGGGAACGTTTGCCTTGATCGCACTTACGTAGACCCGCGCTTCCTTGTTGCCTAACACGTCCATAGCCTTAGCGGCTTGTAGCACCATCAATCGGCATGCGTCTATTTCATAACGCGCCTTAGCCACTACTTCGATGTTTTTGCCAAGCTGGATGATCGGCTTGCCGAAGGCAGTGCGTGCTGATGCACGTCGAATCATGAGTTCTAGCGCTCTTTCGCCAGCACCAATGGAGCGCATGCAATGGTGGATGCGGCCAGGTCCGAGCCGAACCTGGGAGATCTCGAAACCACGTCCTTCGCCCAGCAGCATGTTGTCTTTCGGCACGCGGCAGTCTTTGAACTGTATGTGCATGTGGCCGTGAGGTGATTGTGCTTCGCCGAACACTTTCATTGCGCCAAGGATCTTCACCCCAGGAGCGTCGGTGGGTACTAGAATTTGCGACTGCTGTTTGTGCGGTGGTGCATCAGGACTTGTCTTCACCATGGTAATCATTATCTTACAGCGTTCATCGCCGGCACCAGAGGTGAAGTATTTTTCGCCGTTGATTACCCACTCATCGCCGTCGAGCACGGCTTCCGTCGAAATGTTCTTTGCATCTGAAGAGGGTTGTCCGGGCTCGGTCATCGCATATGCGGAACGAATTTCGCCCCGCAGTAAAGGCTCCAACCACTGTTTCTTTTGAGCTGGGGTACCGACACGCTCTAGCACTTCCATGTTGCCAGTGTCTGGTGCTGAACAGTTCAATGTTTGTGATGCAATAGGGTATTTGCCCAGCTCATTGGCGATGTAGGCGTAGTCGAGATTACTTAGACCTTCGCCGGTATCTGCATCGGGTAGAAAGAAATTCCACAGTCCCGACTCTTTTGCCTTTTGCTTGGCAGCATCCAGTAACGCCAACTGCCCCGGCGCATAGGCCCACTCTTTCTCACGTTCAGCGCCAAGTCGTTCAAACTCATCGGTGATTGGCACAACGTTGTCTTGAATGTGTTTCTTGACGGCGTCCAGCAGCGGTTGTGCTTTCTCCGACATGGTGAGGTCAAACAGATCTAGATTATTGGACATGTGGTTCCTTGAGAGTTGATTAACTTGGCATTACTCTACCACCACGACATAGGTCGGCAGCAACCATTAGCGCGTATTCGCCCTGAGAGCATCTACTCCACTGACGCTCTGATGATGTTGAGCGATGCATCGATTCGAGTTCCTACTGCGCCAATGGAAACTTTTGAAGCGGGTAAATTTAGCTGCTCTTTAAGGTGATAGGTCGCAGCCGTACCCGTGCAGTGCGCGCCGACTAAACTTTCCATACCCACCGCACGCAAATGTTCAGCGGTCCAATCCAACACTTCGGTTGACGCCCGAAAAAGATGGAACCCACCTACGCCCATAACAACTGGCACCGCTCGGATATCTCTCAATGCTACGGTTGCATTGACAATACCCGCATGCCCGCAACCTGATACTAGAAGCCAGCCCTTGGCAGTAAGCAAACCCACGACCTGGGATTCGGGAACGTTGTCAGATTGGCTCGCAGTAACGTCTAGAAACCGCCCGGGACTGACATTGCGTTCATCATGTTGCCTTTTGATAGGTCCAGTTAGGTGTACGCCGGGAAGAATCTCCAGTGCCTGCTCTACCACAGTAAAACGTATGCCTAAAGCCTCGGCAGCGCGACGAAAATCTTGAGGCTTATCGAAGAAATCAGAATTTAGCGATCTGTCCAATGAATAGACTGGCTTGCCGTCACGGTCAAAGCGCTGCTGGAAAAAACCTTTGCCCACGTAGACTTGAGAAAGCGCGTTTGGATGCTCCTGCATAAGTTGTTTTCTCATATGCAAAAGTCCACCGGTATGGTCCGTATGGTAGTGCGTTAGAATTACACTATTGACGGCGCTTAAGTCGACATTCAGTGCCTTGCTGTTATTCCAAACGGTCGTTTGCTTAAAGCCGGTATCGAACAATACTGTGCCGGCCTGGGTTTCAATCAACGCACTGAAACCCCATTCTCCATCCCCGGAGAAGTTGGCTAACATGGTGGACAATACCGTTACTCGAGGTTCTAAGGCGTACTTTGGGTCGGCCGCAAAGGCAGGGCTAGATAGTGCAAACAAGCAAATACACAATATTAGTTGTCTGATTTTAATCTCCTCAAAGTCTGCTTATTTCAACATGCCCGTGATCACTTTGATCACGTCTTCTAATTGGCTTAGGTCATCAGTTGAGCGTTTGACCAATAATGTGCCTTGCAGTGTATTGAACAACATTCGCGACAGGCGAGCTGGAGTTTCGTTGAATTTCAGCGCTCCGCTTCTGCGGCCATCGCGCAAAATACCTTCTAACCAGCTCTGGTGGTCTTCCATGAATACCTTAACTTCGCTACGCATTTCCTCTGGCAAAGCAGGTACCTCACCCGCCAGCGCGCCACACAAACAGACTGTATTCGGCGTGGACGCAAAGTGTAGATAAGGCGAAAAGTAGAATTCCAACGCTTCCCAGGCAGTTTTGTTAGGGTCTTTTTTGATGGCCTCTAGTTGCCCAGCAAAGGTGTCACGATAACGTTGGATAATGGCGACACCCAAGTCAGCTTTGCTGGGAAAGTGGTGAATGACACTGGGCTTCTTTATACCAACCCTTACGGCGATGTCTTGAAAGCTCATCGCCGTGTACCCACGGGTTTGGATAAGTTCTTGGCCTACATCCAAAATTTTAGTCGCGGTATCCGTCATTATTCTGAAGTCGGCGCGTGCTCTTTAACAAAGGGTAAGAGCGCGTCCAGTATTTCTGGAAGGTAAGGCGCAAACTTAAAGGTGGAATTCGGAATCAGTGTGGTCGCAGCTCTTGTATTCGTAACCGGATGTAAAAAGTCAGTGTAAGCGCTGTGGTGGAGGAGAAGCGTTGCGGGTATTTTGAGTGCGACGAGTTCTTCATCTGTCATGCCAAGCGCTGTCTGATACATCGACGCCCGTAAATGATCTCCAGACGTTTCCATTGCAGCCAAGAAGTCGTCAATGTTTGCGCTAATAAAACGCTGCTGCTTATCGGCAGAATTGCGGGCTAAATAGGCGCTCCATAGCGGTGTTTTCGCCAATGCATTCATACTTGTTATCGGCTCTTCGCCAATATGCTCCGTGGTGGTTAGTTTTTTGTCGTGCAAGTACTTATAAAAATATTCCTCCGACAAACGCACAGCAGCGAGCGGCCCACCCGTGAGCGGAGCGATGACCAAAGCAGCAATGTCTTCAGGGTAGCGAGAAGCCAGTATCAAATTGGAGCGGGCACCGGAAGACATACCATAAAGTACTACTGGGGCAACGCCGAGGCGTTCTATCAACACGTGCAAGTCTTCTCCTTCCTCAACCATTTGTGGTTCGCTGCCAAACGT
>JBNMMV010000401.1:0-3593 GCA_051270205.1 Limisphaerales bacterium | reverse complement strand
ATTAAAGTTAACGGTCAACTTGAAGCGAGTACACCCAACGTTTTTGCCTTAGGTGAATGCGCGAAAGTCAGCGGCATCCACCATTGTCTAGTGGACCCTGTGTTTCATCAGGCAGACGTCTTGGCCGGTAACTTGTGTGGCGGCAACGCAAAGTGTGAGTTTCCAGCGCCATCAACACGGTTGAAAATTAGTGGTGTGGAAGTTTTTTCAGCAGGCGATGTTTCAACGCAAGATCCAGAGCCCGATAACGAGGTCAGAGTTGTGAGCGATGAGGTTTATCGCCGTCTGCTGTTTCGTCAGCAGGTGCTGCACGGCGCGGTATTGGTAGGAGATTCTCTTGGGGCAGCAAAAATTCATCAATCAATTGGTGAACGACTCTCCCCCAAGGAGCGAGAACGACTGGCGTTTGGACTATAAATGAACAGGAAGGTATAACCATGAAGACATCAGACGTAGTCGTAATCGGTAACGGTATGGTTGGGCATCATTTTGTGCAGACCTTGCACGAGCTGGATCCATCTCTTTCCGTTGCAGTTTTTGGCGAAGAACCTAGACCAGCTTATGACAGGGTTCATTTGTCTGAGGTCTTCGGCGGAAAATCTGCGGATGAATTAGCGCTCACCAGTGCTGAGGCCTATCAAACTATGGGTGTTGAAGCGTACTTCGGTATTGCTGTCAGTGCAGTGGATACTGCCGCCAAACAGATCACGACCAGTGCTGGCGATTTGATGGGTTATGAAACCCTGGTGTTCGCTACTGGCTCCTACCCCTTTGTTCCACCAATTCCCGGTAACGATCATCCAAAGTGCCTGGTCTATAGAACCATCGAAGATCTAGATAGCATTCAGCAGGCCGCCAGTGGCGCCAAAAGCGGTGTGGTGATTGGCGGAGGCCTGCTCGGGCTTGAATGCGCAAATGCGCTCAAAAACTTAGGGCTCACACCTCATGTCGTGGAGTTTGCAGCAGGGCTCATGGGGGTTCAGTTAGACCCCGAAGGCAGTCGTGTACTGCAAGATCATGTCGAGAATCTTGGCGTGCAAGTTCATACGTCGATGGCCACCGAAAGCATCGTTGAATTGGCTGATGGTAGCCTGCAATTAAATTTTTCAGATGGTAGCAGTCTGGCGACTGACCTGATTGTGTTCTCCGCAGGCATCAGACCCCAGGATCAACTTGCCAGGGACGCTGGGCTCAACCTTGGTGAGCGCGGCGGCATAGTGATCGATGATGACTGTGGTACCAGTGATCCGAGCATTCTGGCAATTGGTGAATGTGGCTTGTACGACAATAGAATCTTTGGCCTGGTGGCACCAGGTTATCGGATGGCGGAGGTGGCTGCCTCTGCCATTACAAAGGGTACCCTGCAGTTCACCGGTGCTGATATGAGCACCAAGCTCAAACTGTTGGGAGTCGAGGTCGGCTCAATCGGCGATGCACACGGTACCACCGAAGATTCGTTGACCTATACCTATCTCGATCCTGTGCGCAAATTTTACGCTCGAATGAATGTCGATGCAGCTTGTAAGAAGGTGCTCGGCGCCGTACTAGTGGGCGACTGTTCGAGTTATGACACGTTGCTGCAATATTATCTCAATGATATTACTTTGCCGGATTCCCCCGAGAGTTTGCTGCTACCTGCGCTTGACGGTGCAAATGCGCTGTCGTCAGACTTGTTACCTAGCAGCGCAACGATTTGTTCTTGCCACAATGTATCGAAAGGCGCGATCGTGGGTGCTATTGATTCCGGATGTTTGAGCCTAGCCGCGTTAAAAGTAGATACCAGAGCCAGCACTGGTTGTGGCGGCTGTGCTGCGCTGCTGAAATCTGTGTTTGATGATGAGCTTGAGTGTCGTGGCATCGAGGTGGATCAATCCATTTGCGAACACTTTGCACATACTCGCCAAGAGCTGTTCCACTTTTGTCAGGTTGAAGAGATCGGTGACTTTAAGGCTTTGTTGAATGCCCATGGGACAGGGCGAGGCTGTGATATTTGTAAGCCTGCTGCCGCTTCAATCTTTGCGTCGTTATTCAACGAGCATATTTTGCAACAAGAGCGTGCGGGACTACAGGATACTAACGATTATGTGATGGCGAACATTCAAGTCAACGGAACCTATTCCGTGGTGCCAAGAATTCCTGGCGGCGAAATCACACCGGACAAATTGATTGCGATTGGTGAGGTCGCCAAGAAATTTGACCTGTACACAAAAATTACGGGTGGCCAAAGAATCGATTTGTTCGGTGCAGAGCTACACGAACTGCCTTTAATTTGGGAAGAGTTGATCGAAGCTGGCTTAGAGACTGGCCATGCCTACGGTAAGGCGCTGCGCACCGTGAAATCCTGCATCGGTAGTACCTGGTGCCGATATGGTGTACAAGATTCAATGAGCATGGCCTTGACCCTCGAAAATCGCTACAAGGGTTTGCGCTCCCCGCACAAAATAAAATTTGGTGTTTCTGGTTGCACCCGAGAGTGCGCAGAGGCGCAAAGCAAAGATGTGGGTGTGATCGCGACGGAGAACGGCTGGAATCTGTTTGTGGGTGGCAATGGTGGTATGCGGCCACGCCACGCAGAACTGTTTGCCACCGACCTTGATGATGCGACCTTGATTCAGTACATCGACCGTTACTTGATGTTCTACGTGCGCACGGCGGATCGCCTGCAGCGTACTGCGGTTTGGATGGAATCATTAGACGGCGGTTTGTCTTATGTTCAGGACGTTGTGATTCGAGACAGTCTGGGGCTGTGTGCAGAGCTCGAAGTGCAGATGCACAAGCTCGTTGATACCTACCAGTGTGAATGGAAAACCGCGGTCAATGACCCTGAAATGCGTAAGCGCTTTCGGCAGTTTGTGAATACCGACGATTCAGATCCAGCGGTCACTTTCGTTCAAGCGCGTGGTCAGCGTCGGCCTACCGATAAGTTTGATGAAGTCAAACTCATTACCAAGGCGGGATGACAATATGACAATCTCCCAACAAGTACGCCACGAAGCTTGCGCTATATCCGATTTAGCACCTAATGCTGGGGTTGCTGTGCGTATCACCAATCACCAGATTGCTTTGTTCTATTTTCCTGACGAGACACCTTGCGTTTATGCCATCGACAATTACGACCCAATATCCAAAGTGAATGTCTTGTCTCGAGGCATTGTTGGCGATAAACAAGGTGAACTGGTTGTGGCATCGCCCATTTATAAACAGCATTTCAGCCTGGTCTCGGGGCAGTGCCTCGAAGAGGAGGGTGTTGCGGTAAAGTCCTACCCTGTTGCGCTTGAAGGGGGGTCTGTAATTCTATGGCTGTAACCACTAGCTGCACCACTTGCCCTTATTGTGGTGTTGGTTGTGGCGTGCTTGCATCGGTCAGCAACAATGAGTTAGTCACCGTCGTCGGTGACCCGGCTCACCCTGCGAATCATGGTCGGCTTTGCGTCAAGGGTTCAACCTTGGTTGCGACTCAAAGCCACGAAACCAGGCTATTACACCCAGTGGTTGATGGTATCGAGGCCGATTGGGATACGGCGATCACAGAGGTTGCTGGTCGTTTCCAACAAACCATTGAACAGTTTGGTCCAGATTCTGTTGCGTTCTAC
>JBNMMV010000400.1:0-3599 GCA_051270205.1 Limisphaerales bacterium | reverse complement strand
TTTTAATCCGTTTAGCGGGGCATTAGAAATCGCCCAATCCATACGCGAAAAAGAAATCAGTTCTGTGGAAGTCACCCAGGCCTACATTGACCGTATCGAAGCCTACGATGGTGACATTAATGCAGTGGTGGTTCGACGCTTTGATAAAGCGCTAGAAGAAGCCCGCCAAGCCGACACGGCACTGGCAAAAGGGACACCAACCGGCACCCTGCACGGCGTACCTATGACCATTAAAGAATCTTATGTCATCGCTGATACACCAGCGACTTGGGGCATTGAAGGTTTTCGCAACAACATAGCTCGCGAAGACGGCTTAACTGTAAAACGTTTTCGCCAAGCAGGCGCGCACTTTTTGGGCAAAACCAACGTCCCTACAGACCTTGCAGACTTCCAAAGCTACAACCCAATCTACGGCACCACCGGCAATCCTTGGGACTTGGAAAGAACTCCGGGCGGTTCTAGCGGCGGCAGTGCAGCAGCATTGGCAGCTGGACTGACAGGGCTAGAAGCAGGTTCAGACATTGGTGGCTCCATCCGCAACCCTGCGCACTTCTGTGGCGTCTTCGGCCACAAACCCACGCAAGGTATTGTGCCTCTGTCGGGTCATGAACTGGTGCCAAATATGCCAGATGCAGATTTAGCCGTGTGCGGGCCTTTGGCTCGAACAGCTGAAGACTTGGCTGTCGCGCTTGGCATCATGGCAGGACCCATTGAGCGTGACGCTTTGGGCTGGGGGCTCAACCTGCCTGCTGCCGACATTAAACAACTGGATGGTTTACGGGTGGCGATTTGGGCGAATGATGAAATGGCACCAGTGACCCAAGAAACCGCAGACCGATGTACGGCCCTTGGCTCCATGTTGAGTAATGCAGGTGCCCAGGTCTCAGAAACCACTCGACCCGGATTCGACACGCAATTCGCCCACAATAACTACCAGACTTTGCTCACCTCGGTAATGACGGCCGCCATGTCAGATGAAGCTGTTGCTGCCGCGGAGGGTATCGCGCGTGATCTGGATCCGAGTGACCAATCGAGTGCTGCAGTCAACGCTCGTGCGGCCATAATCTCCCACCGCGAGTGGATTCGCTCCAACACACAGCGTGAGAAACTACGGCACTCATGGCAGGCATTCTTCGAGGAAGTAGATGTACTGGTATGTCCACAAATGGCGACACCCGCCTTTCCACACGACCACCGCCCTATGCAGGAACGTACACTGACAGTCGACAACGTTGAACAGCCTTACTTTCAGCAGCTGTTTTGGTCAGGAATTGTGGTCAACAGCTATCTACCGAGTACGGTCTTTCCAACAGGCCCATCAAAGGGTGGATTGCCGATTGGATTGCAGGCCATTTGCGGTCCTTATAGAGACTACCGATGTATAGAATTCGCACGCCTAGCGAGCGATCTATTTGGAGGGTTTAGACCACCGCCGGCTTACGCGGCGCTGTAGGCCTCAAGAAAGGGACCATCAACACAGAGGCGCCGACCATCTGGCGTAGCGCAGGCACCACAGATGCCGACGCCACATTTCGTTAGATAATCTATCGCTGAGAATATCTGCTCCGGATTGCAAAATTCACGCTGCACTTTTTCAGCCGCAAGCACCATGGGTTCTGGTCCACAGTTGTAAAAGATAAGTTCACCGCGCTCGTCATCGGTAAGACCGGCAAGGTACTCTCGCAATAGCTCTGTCACCACTCCGTGATAGCCACGGCTGCCATCATCGGTGGCGACATGTAGTTGCGCAGCATCAGCACACTCATTTAAGTAATAAAGCCGATCGGCGCTGCGAGCACCAACAAATAGGTCGGCGCCACCAAAATCTCTGACTAGCTGGTAGACCGCTGCCAATCCGGTACCCCCTGCCACCGCAACAATTTTTTTGTCACCAGGGTCTGCGGCAATGCCGTGCGGACCTCGTACGTAGCATTGAGTGCCAACCGGCAACGTCATCAACGCCTGCGTAAACTCCCCGACGTTAATGACCACGAGCGAAAATGGATCATCGGTGAGTGCTGAAAAGGGTTTTTCGCCAATGCCGGGCACCCACAAAAAAACAAACTCTCCGGCCTTGATTTCAATGGGTCGGTCGAATTCTAAAATAATGATGTCTTCGGCGACTTGCTGACGCGTTTTTAACACGACGGGATCAAAACTCATGTCAACATCGTAGCGAACTTGTCTTTCAGCTGTGTTGGTGGACGTTTCAAGATCTTCGTTCAACGTCTGAAAGTAATCCCGTGTTTCTTCAGAAGTCATTCCAATGAGCGCTGAGCCGACACCAAAAACGCTGGCACCCGCATCTGCAAAGGCCCGTACATCTTCGGCAGAGCTAATCCCACCGCAGCCTATGATCGGCACATCAACTGCCGCAGCAATTTCACGTACACACTTTAAACCAATGGGAAGTACGCCTTTGCCAGACATGCCACCCATCTCGTTGCTCAACACAGGCGCGCCATGTGCGGTGTAATAACCAGGACCTAATGTATTAATTGCACAAATCGCATCTGCACCGCCGGCCACTGCGGCTTGCGCGATCAGACCAATGTTATCCACGTTGGGGGTAAGTTTCGGTACCACAGGAATTCCCACCGCGGCCTTTACTGCTGCAGTTATATCTCGCACCAAATCAGGGTCCTGCCCCATCGCCATTCCGTAACCTTGGGCGTGTGGGCAAGATAGGTTTAGCTCAAAGCCATCGGCGAAAGGTGCCAACAACTCCGCCACCTTCACAAACTCCTGCACGCTCGCGCCAAAAATAGAGATCAACAAAAATCGATCAGCGGGCACCACTAGATCGGCAAAAAGTTCTGCAGATCGTTCCGCACCAGGGTTAGTTAGCCCCACTGCATTTACAAAGCAGCCTGGCGCATATTGACTCAAAACCGGCTCCCGATTCCCCAGCCTGGGTTCAGGACCAATACTTTTGGTGGTCATTACACCGATCTGCGGTACTTCGCGAAACAGGTATTCAATGATTGGTACCGCTGTGGCAACAATACCTGAAGGAATGGTAAGGGCTTGGGTAATGGTTTTGCCCAGAAATTGGGTGGTAAGAATAGCGGTCAAAATACGTTCCCTGTGTAAGCCCAGGCATCTTACCACGCAGGTCTTTTTCAATGGTGTACGAATTCGCGTCCCAAGCCGACGGAACTGTGCGAACTAGAAGTGAGTGTAACCACGGGGCCAGAGTGGCTTTGTACTTCCCGGTAGCCTATTTGGCGTCTGGGTCGAAAGATGCTATTTGGATTTTGTTATTCGATTCGGCATTTGAGCTGAAGTTAAACAATGCACCCAACTTTGCGCCGCTCCGCGGTACCCACACTTCGAAAACAAGCCCTGAGGCCAGGTCTTTTTTCTACGTGAGGCGCTAGTTAAGTGGTGCATTGTTTAACTTCAGCTCAAATGCCTTAGGCGATTCCAAACCCAAAGCGTCCTTTCGAGACAGAATGCTATCTACGTCAGAGCTAGCTGGGGCCGAAAAAATTTACCATTTCCAGGACTAGCTTGCCGACCACGGCTTCCGGTAGGTCGTGGGCCATACCTTCGAACACTACATAGCTTGAGCCAGAGATCGTCTCATGGGTACGTTG
>JBNMMV010000399.1:0-3606 GCA_051270205.1 Limisphaerales bacterium | reverse complement strand
GCTAAATATTGCTGAACAAGGAGAGGGACCTCTCATCCTAATGTGTCACGGGTTTCCAGAAAGTTGGTACTCCTGGCGGCACCAATTTGCGCCTTTGGCCGAAGCGGGCTACCACGTCGTAGCACCAGATATGCGGGGTTATGGAGATTCGGACAAACCTCAGCCAGCCAGCGCCTACAATCAGGTTGAAGTGGTTAACGACATTATTGGTCTTGTCACTGCACTTGGCCACGAAAACGCAATTGTTTTCGGTCACGACTGGGGTGCGCCAACCGCTTGGAGTTGCGCATTGAATCACCCAACAAAGGTTCGGGCTGTGGGTGCACTGTCTGTTCCATTTAGCCCTCGCCCGGAGGCACCGCCCTTAGACACTCTGAAAGTCATTTTCAAAGACCAATTCTTCTACCAACTCTACTTCCAAGAAGAAGGCACCGCAGAAGCTGAACTAGAGAAGGACGTGCGCACCTCGTTGCGTAAGTTCTACCACATGGCCAGCGCACAAATGGACTTGAGCACGCTCAGTCCTAAGCCGGCTGACGCGGACCTGTTGTCTGACCTTCTAGATCCTGAACAAATGGGAGACTGGCTGAGCGCAATAGACTTGGACTACTACGTAGACGAATTTACCCGCAGCGGTTTCCGCGGGCCACTCAACTACTACCGCAATCACAACGAAACCTGGAATCTGACGGCTGGCGCCCCCACCAAAATCCATCAACCCGCCATGTTCGCAGCAGGCGACAAAGACGGAGTGATCATGATGGCTGCACAAGCCCTACAAGACATGCCGTCACACGTAACGGACTTGCGCATTAATCACCTAATTCCGAACGTCGGTCACTGGACCCAACAAGAAGCACCGGCAGAAACGACCAAACTTATGTTGGCGTTCCTTACCGGGCTTTGAGAACGCTTTTTAGCGTGGTGCGAATCGTTGTCCTGCATCCACTCGCATGGTTGAACCATTCATCATGGCGCACTCAAATATCGCGATGGCCATAACAGCATATTCCGCAGGCTTACCCATACGCTTGGGAAACGCTGCATCTTTAGTTAACTGCAGTGCACCTTCATCTGGAATACCAGCTGTTAAACCTGTGTCGAATAAGCTCGGCGCAATGGTCATGCAACGAATGCCATGGGTGCCTAAGTCGCGTGCCATGGTCAAGGTCATTGCAGCGATACCGCCTTTCGCCGCTGTATAGGCGACTTGTCCAATTTGCCCTTCAAATGCGGCAATGGAAGCCGTGTTTAGCATGACCCCACGCTCACCTTCTTCATTGGGCGTGTTCTTGACCATGTGCTCAGCCGCTAGCGTATTGATATTGAAAGATGCAATTAAATTGAGGTCGATGATGCGCCTAAAGTCGTCTAGCGAATGGCCCGTACCATCTTTCTTAACAGTACGTTGTGCCACACCACCACCCGCAGTATTGACCATAAAGTGCACGCCACCTAGATCGGCAACAGCTTCATCGATAACGGCTTTCATACCGTCAAAGTCCATGACATTGCACGGATAGAATTTACCCCCTACTGATTCGGCAACTTCACGGCCATTAGATTTTTCCAAATCCAAAATGGCGACTTTGCCGCCTTTGGCAGCAAACTTTTCTACAGTGGCTCGGCACATGCCAGACGCGCCACCTACAAATAATCCCTTACTTCCTGCTATATCCATACTCTTCTCTCCTGATTGTGACAATTATCGGGGACAGAACACAGTGCTGTCCCCAAGATTCAATTGATTAGGCCATTTGGCTGGTAAATGATGGCAGGTCAAAATAGTCACGCCAAGCAACGATTTTCCCCTGATCTAGCTCCATAGCACCCATTACCGGCAGTGAAACTTCTTTGTCGTCAGCCATGACAAAGTTATCTACACGTTCGGTGAGAACCACATTACCGTTTTCGGCAATGTTGAGTATTTGCCAATCTACCTCTTTCGGTTGCATACCGCGGATCATAGCCATTGCCTCTGCTTTGCCGTTTAGCGGCGGCATCGGTATGTTGTGATAGATCACCTCGTCGGCAAAGAGCGCTTCTATGCCGTCCCAGTTTTTATCATTCCATGCCTGAACAAATGCCAACACGGTATCTGTATTGTTCAAAACTATCCCCTCCAAATAAAGAAAGCCAAGCCGGTAATTAGACCAAGTTTCGGCTCGGAAAAGAAGTTTGCGCAGACATTTATGAATCCTTATGCTCAAGCAATGCGTATTTCAATTATCTTAGTCCTTATTGGACTCTTTCTTAGCCCGGCAGCGATTGCTGCCGACATTAACGATTTGGCTTGGATGACTGGCCGTTGGGCCGGTGCAATGGGTCCCGCCACCCTTGAGGAGACCTGGAACCGGCCACTGGCGGGAACCATGGTTGCCGCGGTAAGAATGAGTGGCCCTACCGAAACGGAGCCTGCGGCCACCAGCATGGTCGAACTCATCACAATCAATGAAGAAAACGACAATTTAGTACTGCGCTTACAACAATTCTCCAAAACCATGGAGCCACGTTTTCCGGCACAGCCGCTGCAAATGACCTCATTAGGCAATAAAACCGTTACCTTCGAAGCCATCGGCGAAGGTGGGTTGAGCAAGATCACCTATTCACGACCGGAAAACGACACATTCAATATCGAAGTGACGCTTACCGAAGGTACGAATTTTGTCGCCCCGCTCTCACGCGTCCCTGAATGAGTTGATGAATGAGTCGCTAAATGCATAGGGCGATTGTCCTAGCGCTCACTCTCCTGTTGAGCGCCACCACAAATGGAGACCCGCCACCGCCGTGTACGGATGCCGCCTATCGGCAATTCGATTTCTGGGCAGGAAAATGGCGTGTTACCACTCCAAAAGGTGACTTTGCCGGGAAAAACCAGATCACCATTGATCAGGCTGGCTGCTTGTTAACAGAGCATTGGCTAGGATCACAAGGCGGCACCGGTCAAAGCTATAATTTTTACGACGTGACTACCAAAAACTGGCGGCAGGTCTGGGTTAGTCCAGGCGTGATCATCGATACTGTTGGTGGCTGGGAGGACGGAGCTATGCGCATGGAAGGCGAAATCAGCTATCAGTCCAATGCGACGCGTGCACCGTTTCGAGCGCGCTGGACACCACAACCAGATGACAGCGTGTTGCAAGAGTTTCATCAACTCAATGCTGAAACAGATGAGTGGGACACTTGGTTTATCGGTATCTACCAACGAGAAGAATAATTCCTCCTGAACACCTCTAAAAGCCGTCTATAATCCTCAACTTCCCTAACTGAGCGCCATTCTTCGGTCGGAACCGTACCTAGTTCACATTGCGCACTCTGGAGAGACTTTATCATAAGCTCTCTCAAATTCTATCGCGTTGACATGGAAGCACAGTCAAAATTCAAGGGCCTGCAGAAGGTTGCGCCAAAAGACCTGACGGTGGGGATGTATATTGTTCACCTCGACCGCGACTGGAAAGACACCAACTATCCAATGCAGGGTTTTTATGTTCGCAATCAATCTTCCATTACCAAACTCGCGGATGAACACGCTCATGTCTACGTAGACCCTCGCCGATACGATTCGAAGCTCGGTGAAGTCAAACTAAAAGCCGTTTCTCGCCAACC
>JBNMMV010000398.1:0-3619 GCA_051270205.1 Limisphaerales bacterium | reverse complement strand
CACGCAACGGTCTGGCGGCAACCCCAATGTCATCGATTTTATGGCAAACGAGTTATTGGCCGATCTTGAAACCGGCCAATACAAGAAAGGTGGGGGAGGTTTTCCTCGCCGCCATATTCTATTGGCGTTGGTATTGGTGGTTCTTGTTGGACTTCTCTATCAGCTCTATCAGCAGCCAGATCGACCGGTGCTGGTTGCCCAAGAGACGGTGGAAGAAGCGCCACAAGATCTCGAAGGAAGTGTTGTAGAAAGCCTCCAACAGAACCTTGCAGAGATTGTTGAAGAAAGCGCCTCCGAAGAGGTTTTGCCGATTGCCTCGACAGCACTGCAGACTGAAGTAGATGTAGATATTGGCGAAGACGTGCCGACATCCGCAGAGATCGCAGTAACAACCGAACGGTTGGTGGAAGAGCAAGTACAAGCAACAGTTGAGTCCGCTGTAGATACGGCGGTGGAAGCAATCGATGCCCAGCCAGATTCAGTACCCGCGCCTCAAGCGGAGGAGATGGCTCCTGTTTTAGATGCCGCTGGCGTCAATGGAACGGATTGGTTTTTGCGCCAGAACGGCGAGCACTTTACCTTGCAGCTGATGACGCTTTCTCGTCGTCAGGGTGGCATCGATCTAATTAGGCGACAATCTGACGCTGATGAGTTTGCCCTTACCAAGATTGTTCGCGATGGGAGAGAGCTCCACGTGCTTTCTTATGGCGTGTTTAGCAACAAGCAAGCTGCCCAGAGCAAGGCAAATAATTTGAGCGGCGAGCTGGCTGGTGTTAAGGCTTGGGTGAGGACCTTTGCAAGTATGCAAGGCTCTCTCAGCCGCTAACAGATGGTTTAAGGAAGCTGGCTTGCGCCCATCAAAAACTTGTCGATCTCTCGAGCGGCTTCGCGCCCTTCATTGATCGCTCTCACGACTAGAGACTGACCACGGCGGCAATCACCGGCAGCAAAAACACCAGGTATCGAGGTCGTGTACGTTCCATAATCTGCTAGATAGTTTGAACGCTCGTCATAGGCGATGCCAAGCGGATCGCTGACTTCATGTTCGGGACCGAGAAACCCCATGGCAAGCATTACCAAATCGGCTGGCCAGTCTTTTTCTGTTCCCGCGATATTTTCGAATCGACCCTCTCGCATTTGCACTTCAACTGTTCTAACACCAGTCAATCGACCTTGATCATCACCGATGAAGTTTAACGATGAAATGCTATACACCCTGGGATCTTCGCCCTGCTTTTCTTGTGCTTCCTGGTGGCCGTAGTCGGTCCTGAAGATCTTTGGCCAAGTGGGCCAAGGATTGTTATCAGCACGTTCTGCAGGTGGTTGTGGGAAAAGCTCGAAGTTAACGAGGCTCCTGCAGCCATGGCGCAGCGAGGTGCCAATGCAATCGGTACCCGTATCGCCACCGCCAATAACAATAACGTCTTTGTCCTTGGCGCTAATATAATTGCCGTCTTGAAGATTGGAATCTAACAAGCTCTTAGTATTTGCTGTTAGAAATTCCATAGCGAAATGAACACCAGAAAATTCACGTCCTGGAATAGGCAGGTCGCGAGGTACTGTGGCGCCGGTAGAAAAAAGTACTGCTTCGTGATCGCTCTGCAGTTGGCTAATGGAGACTGTGTTGTTATCACCATTGCCGACGGGGGAATTCATCACGAAGGTGACACCTTCGGCCTTGAGTAACTCAACCCGGCGTTCTACAACTTCCTTCTTGGCTAATTTCATGTTCGGAATACCGTACATGAGCAAGCCACCTACTCTGTCGGCTCGTTCGTAAACCGTAACTGTGTGGCCAGCCTTGTTGAGCTGGGCGGCAGCTGAAAGTCCAGCGGGACCGGAACCAACAACGGCGACACTCTTGTCGGTACGGGTAGTGGGTGGCTCAGGAATCACCCAACCCTCCTCAAAGCCACGATCGATAATCGCCATCTCGATATTCTTGATCGTAACCGCCGGGTCGGTGATGCCTAGCACACAGGAACCTTCGCACGGTGCCGGACAAACGCGCCCGGTAAACTCTGGAAAATTGTTGGTTATGTGCAGGCGGTCAAGGGCTGAGCGCCATTGGTCTTTGTAGACTAAATCATTCCATTCAGGAATTAAGTTATGAACCGGGCAGCCATCATCCGATTGGCAAAACGGCACGCCGCAATCCATACACCTTGCACCTTGCGTTGTTAGCCGTTCGGCATCGTGTTCTGTATAAATTTCATCGAAATCCAAGAGCCGCTCTGCGGGCGCTCGATATTGCGCAGCATTGCGCGGAAATTCCATAAATCCTGTAGGTTTACCCATGTGTTTTACTTAACTCGATTCTGGTGCCTATCCGGCACTCACTTGTTGTTTGCGTTCTTGGAGGACGCGCTTGTAGTCGGTTGGCATAACCTTTACGAACTCACTGATACTCGTCTGCCAATTGTCGAGAAGCTTCTTTGCGACCGTAGAGCCGGTGTACTTCAAGTGATTGTTCACTAGGTACTTTAGTTCGGCAATGTCGTCGTCTGCTTCCATGGCTTCCAGTTCTACCATTTCCATATTGCACTGAGGTGCGAATTTATTATCTGGATCCCAGATATAGGCAATACCGCCGCTCATGCCGGCCGCAAAGTTGCGCCCGGTTGCCCCCAAAATAACGACGCGGCCACCTGTCATGTATTCACAGCCGTGGTCACCGACGCCTTCCACTACCGTCATAGCCCCACTGTTACGAACGCAGAATCGTTCGGCCGCGACGCCGCGGAAATAGGCCTCGCCTGAAGTGGCGCCGTAGAGGGCAACGTTGCCGATTAGAATGTTCTCTTCTGCAACGAACTGAGAGACCTTAGGTGGGTAGATGATGACCTTGCCACCGGAAAGACCCTTCCCTGCGAAGTCGTTGGCGTCGCCTTCGACTTCCAGCGTTACGCCTTTTGCAAGCCAACATCCGAGACTTTGTCCTGCGCTACCATTGAACTTAAAGTGGATGGTGTCGTCGGGTAGCATCTCAGGACCAATATCACGGATGATCTTATTCGACAGCATCGCGCCAACCACACGATTGGTATTGACGATGTCCATCTCCGCGAACACTGGCTCACCGTTTCCGAATGCCGGTTGGGCGAGCTCCATGAGCTTGTTGTCGAGTGCTTTATCTAGTCCATGGTCTTGGCTATGTTGGGCGTAGGCACCTAAGAATTCTGCGGGAATTTGTGCAGGTTCTAAAATGGTACTTAGGTCAAGACCTTTAGCCTTCCAATGATCAACGGCCTCTTCAACGTGAAGTAAATCGACTCGCCCGACCATTTCGTTGATGGTTCTGAGGCCAAGTTCGGCCATGATCATGCGGAGTTCTTTCGCCACCATGAACAGGTAGTTCACAACGTGTTCAGGCTTGCCGTTGAATTTTTTGCGTAACTCTGGGTCTTGGGTTGCTACACCCACCGGGCAAGTGTTGAGATGACACTTACGCATCATGATACAACCGAGCGCAATTAAGGGTGCGGTTGCAAAACCGAATTCTTCGGCGCCCAACAAACATGCTATGGCGACATCACGCCCAGTTTTAAGTTGTCCATCGGTCTGTAGCACCACGCGTGAGCGCAAGTTGTTCATTACCAGCGTCTGGTGCGTTTCTGCG
>JBNMMV010000397.1:0-3624 GCA_051270205.1 Limisphaerales bacterium | reverse complement strand
TGTCCGGTGATGCGGGTGCCGAGCATGTTGACCTACTCCTGACAGACAGCATGGTTCTGGCGTTTGGTGATTGCTCAATTACTGCTGTGCATACGCCAGGCCATACAAACGGTTGCTTCACCTTTGTCACGCGGGACAAACAGATGGCCTTTACCGGTGACTGCCTGCTGATCCGCGGAGCTGGCCGCACTGACTTCCAGGCGGGAGATGTGCATGACATGTGGCACAGTATCAGGGAGAAGATATTTACCCTGCCGGACAATTGCCTGCTCTACCCCGGGCACGACTATATGGGCCGAACAGTCTCTACGGTTGCAGAAGAAAAACGCCACAACCCGCGTATCGGGGGCGATGCTCGGGAAGAAGATTTTGCGGGGTACATGGACAACCTGGGCCTACCCCATCCGAAACAACTCGAAATCGCGCTGCCAGCGAACATGAAATCGGGGCGACCGGATAAGGCACCCGAGCATCCCTCATGGGGACCGATTACCGTCACCTTCGCCGGTATTCCTGAAATCGAACCGGACTGGGTAGCGCGCCATCTGCAAGAACTGTTCGTACTGGATGTCCGAAGTGCCGCGGAGTACTCCGGCGACCTCGGCCATATCACCGGCTCCACCCTGATTCCGCTGGATGAACTCAGAGATCGGCTTGACGAAATTCCCGATGGCCAACCTATCGTCACTATCTGCCAGTCTGGTAAACGCTCCGGCATGGCCACACAGATCTTGAAATCATCGGGCTGTGAGCGCGTCGCCAATATCCCTGGCGGCTTGATCCAGTGGTCCCGGCTGGCCCTGCCAGGACTGACCGGTCAGACGTGATGGAAGTTCTCGAACCAGACCTCGGTGCCCACTTCGAGCGTCATTGTCGAACTGCTGAACTCTGGATTTGAACCCACACTCCAACGCTCGACCTGTTTCGATACTCAGTCTGCTGCCCGAAAACCCCTGTTCTAATTCCTACCCTCGTTGGGTGACTGGTTTCCACTAGAAGGATCACGGAAACGATCGGTAATGTTCCGCCTACTTACAGTTATACGCATAAAGTGCGCAGCCAAACGGCGTGTTGAATGATAGAGGGTGGAAATCGATGGCGCTTATCGATGTTTTTCATCCTGATATGTTGCCAGAGGAGCGATTAACTTCTCAGTACCGCTGGTTGCAATATGACGCTGCCTGTTCTGTAATTGTTCGCTGGGAGCGCTATTTGCTGAGAACACTAGGAGGGGAAAGAATCCATGTCGGATGATCAGGTTGAACTTACTCTTGACGGTTTGCTAGAGGGTTTGGCGGGCGAGATCCGCTCGCCTACCGGGCCGGGTGGCGTTACCAAAAATTTCAATGAACAATTTATCACTGAGTTTCGCAGCAATGGTGGCCAGGTACGCGGTGAGCTTGCAGACAGCCCTTTCTTGCTGCTAACAACAACTGGCGCTAGAAGCGGTAAACAGCGCATCACACCCTTGGCTTACGTACCGGTGGATGACCGGATTCTAATTGTCGCCTCCAAAGGTGGCGCCAAGACCCACCCTGCGTGGTATTGGAATTTGATTGCCCACCCGCAGGTGGAGATCGAGATTGGCGCGGAGCGGTACCAAGGTGTCGCAGTCGAGCTAAAAGGCGCAGACCGGGATGCGTGCTATTCCAATATCGCTGCACGCGTGCCGACCTTTGCCGGGTATCAAACCCGCACAGATCGCGTGATTCCTCTGTTTGAGCTGAGACGCGCAGACTAAAAGTAATGGTTTTGCGCGCCTGCAGAGCCACGCGACAATACAGGACCGATTGATGACTGGCCCCGGGCAGGTGGCTCACGCGGTGGCGGCCACTATTCGGCGCTGACCCAGATCAGCAAAAACAATGTCGCCGATCTGGAGATCGCCTGGACCCATCGCTCCGGGGATTTTCGCCTCGGTGGGAATACCATCGACGGCAAAGAAATTAAAGCCTTGGCACAGACAACAAAAATGGCACACATATTCGTGCTCGACCGCACCAATGACGCTTGGGGGTTTACGCCGTGGGATCGCGGCGCTTGTCGCAACATGATGCAGTATTCGAGCGCGGTAGGTGGGCAAAACTGGGCGGTCCAGGCCTCTTAGGTTCGCAGTTTGCGATGGTTGAAGCGAGCGAAAGGACACCGTATTGTGACATTCGATGGATGGGCTTCTTTTCACCGCTGGAGGTTCCCTGCACGCCACCTGCGTGGGGAACGCTGGTGGCACTGGGGACACCTGCAAGTGATCAAATCATGCCTTCGCTTTGCCTTAAAAGGCATTCCGGTTTCGTGGCGTCAGGTTCAGCAACTACTCAAGGAGACAGGGAATGCTCGTAGAAGAAACCACGGCAGGCGGGGTACGCACAGTGACTATGAACCGTCCGGATAAACGCAATGCCATGACTGATGAGATGCTCGAGCTGTTACTCGCGGCTTTCTCGAAGCCGCCTGCTGAGGATGAACGAGTCACAGTTTTACGCGGAGCGGGGCCGTCCTTTTGCGCAGGACGTGACATCAGTCAGGGGATGAAAGTGAACGTTGAACCCGTTTTCCACGCTGTTGAGACCTATCCTTTACCGGTGGTTGCCGTCGTTCAGGGTTTTGCCATTGCTGGTGGCTGTGAGATCGCGTTGCATTGCGACTTTGTCGTGGCAGATGAGGATGCGCAGTTTGGCATGTCGCTGGCGCAGATTGGTATGGCGCCAACCTGGTTTCTGGCAAAGAAACTATTGGAGGTCGCCGGGCCAGTCGGTGCAAGAGAAATATTGCTGCTTGGTGAACCGCTATCTGCTGTGCGAATGGCTAATCTCGGTATGATCTCACGTGTGGCAAACTGTGAAGACTTGGAAAACGTCTGTGCGGCCTTGGTCTCACGGCTGGCACAAAATGCGCCGCTATCGCTGCGGGCCATTAAGGCGTTGTTACTAAAAGAGATGACCTTTCGCGACGGCATCGAGCACAGTGATGTGGATGTGTTAGTTGCAAACGCATCGAGCAGTAAGGATGCCGTGGAAGGTAGAAAAGCGCGCCTGGAAAAGCGCGATCCCGAGTTCAGGGGAGCGTAGCGGCCCAGTCGGTCGAGATATCGATTCAGTGCCTACTGCCTTTCCTTGCCATGACAAGATAAGGCGGCGGGTCGATTTCCGGCAAAGCCGAAGATACGACAGTTTATCAAAACTCTAGCACCAAGCTTATTCAACGGTTCGACGTGGCAGGCGGTGAAACCCTGACCTTCGAGACCATCGTCCAGGGACCAACCTATTTCAGGATACGTGGCAAGATCTTTGGTTCTTTTCGAATCCGATATTCGTTGCGATGGAACCCGTATCCGCCAGGTGACAGTGGCGACTAGCGCTTTTCTCACTTTTCACAACGTCATTGCACTATTATCCGTGCATTCAAATTTCCGGGGTTAACGTCTGTGTCCATCGATGTAAAAAATAGTGATCTTGATTTTTCTGAACTACATAAATGCATCCAGCGCTATGTAGATGAGGGCATCATTCCATTTGCCAACTCGGTTGTATTGCAGGGTAACGAAGTTATCGATTTCAAGCTTTACGGAAATGCAGATTTGGAGAGCGAGCGGCCGCTAACGTCAGATGACATCTTCCGTATGCA
>JBNMMV010000396.1:0-3624 GCA_051270205.1 Limisphaerales bacterium | reverse complement strand
GCAACGCCACCGCTGAGTATGCGCACTATATTCTGCCTGCTGCTGGTGCTTTCGAAAGAGAGGACATCAACATCACCGGCCTCGGCATGCAGTTTCAGCCAAGCGTACAGTTTACAGAAGCCATGGTATCGCCGGGATATGAGCGCAAGCCAGATTGGTGGATATTCGAGAGCTTAGCCCAACACTTAGGTATGACCTCTGCTCTAACCGACACAGCGGAGCCCAACATGTGGGCCCGCGTAGACGCCATGCTTGCATCTCGTGGCAATTCAGTTGCACAACTAAAGGAAGAGCAAATCATCGCTTTGGAGCGTTCAACGCCGGACGAGTTTTTCGAACGCGTGCAACATCCAGAGGCACGTATCGATTGTTGCCCTTCACAATTCGATGATGCCATTGTGCGCATGCAGCAAATTTTCACTGAACTGAAGAACGAACCCGAGACTCAACTGAAGCTCATCACCAAGCGAGACAGCTACATGTTCAATAGCTGGTATGCCAACGTTGACAAACTAAAGCAGAAGGACCGCCAAACTAACTATTTGTTTATGCATCCTCAAGATGCAGAGCTACGCCAAATTGGTAATGGCGACCTGGTACGTGTCGACAACGAAAACGGTGCGCTCTCCACCGAGGTGAAATTCGCCGACGACCTAATGCCAGGCGTAGTCGCTATGAGCCACGGTTGGGGACACAAGAAAAGTAAGGGTATGAAAGTCGCCGCCTCAAAACCTGGAGTCAACTGCAACGTCTTGTTACCCAGCGGCACAGACAGCTACGAGCCGCTTTCAAGCCAGGCACACATGACTGGAATACCGGTTGATGTTAGGCGCGCGGTCTAAGCCACACACAGGGGACAGATCGAAGATCTGTCCCCGACTTCTTTAAAAACTCATCGGATGAACTGAATGTCTAACAACTATGTTGTCATGGTCCTCACAGAGCCTACTGAGGGCCAAGACGAGTCCTTCAATGACTACTACGAGAACCAACACTTGGAAGAAGTGCTGCAAACCACCAATTTCACAAGCGCCCAACGTTTCAAATTGGCCGGGTCGGCCGGAGAAGACAGCCCTCTGCCCTACCTCGCCGTTTACGAAACTACCGCCAATAGCGCAGATGACGTACTAGAAGACTTGGCAGCCAGGCGAAAGGACCGCGTACAAAGTGACGCCCTTAACCGTCGAACTGGCCGCGCCTGGGTATTCGAAGCTACTGGTCCCAAACATACATCCGAAGGGTAACAACATGTCTGACACTACTAATTATGAAACTGTTAAATACGAAACTATCGACGCGATAGCCAAGATCTCTCTGAATAGACCTGAGGCACGAAACGCTCAAAATAGACGCATGACTTATGAGCTTAACGATGCAATGACTAAGGCTGCATTCGACGACGATATTAAAGTCATTGTGCTCGCCGCCGAAGGCCCCCACTTTTCATCAGGACATGACCTGCGGGACACCGAAGTATACGACATGTCGCCCATTGGCATCTCTGGCGGCTTTGCCAAAGGTGGCGCCGAAGGCCATATGGCATTCGAAGAAGAAATATACTTAAACATGTGTCGACGCTGGCAGCAGTTGCCAAAACCAACCATTGCCCAAGTACATGGCAAGGCCATCGCCGGTGGTTTAATGTTGATGTGGGTATGCGATCTTATTGTCGCGTCTGACGATGCCTCCTTTACTGATCTAACAGTAGACTTCGGCGTCAATGGCGTCGAGTGGTTCGCACACCCGTGGGAACTTGGTATTCGTCGTGCCAAAGAAATGCTCTTCACAGGCGATCCCGTGACTGCAGCCGAAGCCTACAACCTAGGCATGGTCAACCACGTGGTCGAACGAGATGAGCTTGAAGGCTTTACTCAAGCATTGGCTGAAAAGATATCCAAGCGACCCAGTTTCGCGTTGAAATTAGCGAAGATGTCCTGCAACCAGGCGTTAGATGCTCAGGGTTTCTGGACCGCTCAACAAGCCGCTTTCAATCTGCAACACGTAGGTCACAGTGATTTTCGCGAACGTCTTCTGCGTAAGAAAGTAGCTGAACTGAAAGCGGAGCAATCTGTCGACAAAGACGCCAGTTAGAGCAGCCATATGACAGAGCTTAAAATAGGCACTATTGGCTCGCCTGAATTTCTGACTGGAAGCTTACCCGATCGGCGTAAGCTCATGGCACAAGTCGAGGCTTCTGCCATCGATCACTTGTTTATTGCAGATCATGTGAGCTTTCACACCGGCCTAGGTATGGACGGCATCGTCAATGCCGCAACCCTTGCAGCAATGAGCGAGAGTGTAGAAATATTGATTGGTGTCTACCTACTGGCACTGCGTCATCCTGTCACAGTCGCCCGGCAACTATCATCCTTGAGCCAATCAGCCCCAGGACGCATCACCCTGGGCGTCGGCATTGGTGGCGAAGACCGTCATGAAATGGAAATTTGCGGTGTTGACCCAGCGCGCAGGGGCGTTCACACCAACCACTCACTGCAAGCGCTGCGCAACCTAATGAGCGGCCAAAGTAGTTCCTATGATTGCGACTTTTTCTCTTATCAAGATGCGTTGATCAAGCCCGCCCCTAAGCCTGCAATACCGATGATCGTTGGCGGCCGCTCAGATGCAGCGATTCGTCGTGCTGCTTTGTATGGCGACGGTTGGTTAGGTGTCTGGTGTTCAAGTCAGCGTTTTGCCAACGTCTTAGAACAAATCGATGAAATCGGCGCAGATCGCCCGGACAAACCAAACTGGCAGCATGGATTACAGGTTTGGGTGGGCGTTGGCGATTCCAAAAAGGATGCTCGGGCCTACGTTGCACAAGGCATGCAGGAGATGTATCAGGTGCCCTTTGAGAATTTCGAGCGCTATAGTCCCTACGGCACCGCACAAGAGATTGCCGACTTTTTAATACCTTATGTCGAACAAGGTGCCCGCGTACTCAACGTTTGCCCACGTGGTCCCAGTGAAGCCTACAACATTGAGGTGGTCAGCGAGATTGCCGAACTGGTTCGAGCATCGGTTTCCTAAGTCGAGCCAAAGACACTAGCGAGGTCTGCTTTGAAGGGCCGGTCTTGCCATTCATCCGGTAGGAGAGGTCGATTCCAGATCAAGCTTGTCGACGAACAGATCCCGTTCCACATGATTACCGAATACGGTCAAACGCAGCTTTTATCTCAGCGAAACGCGCATCAACCGTCGACTCCGCTTCGGTTTCCGTGAATATCCACTCGACCAAACCGAGCCACAGTCGCCGCTGCCGCCGACTGCAGTTCTTCTTTTACGGATACATCGGCTACGACACTGTCGAAGTTAAAGTCAGTAGCTAGCGTCGCCAGCGCCGCATCGAGGCTGTCCCGAGAGATGTCACAGAGCATGACACTCGCCCCGGCATCCAACAGGTCCCGCGCGATTGCCAAGCCGATCCCTGATGCGGCTCCGGTAACGAATGCTACTTTTCCCGAAAAGTCTTCAATCTTCATCTCCTCTCCTTTTTGTGGTGTCGCTGGAAGTCCGTAGGCGACGCAATCAAGGTTTTCGCCACAGGTTACGAGAAGGTGCTCGCTGGATCTATCGAAAGTTAATCTGTATTAGTGGGTCAGATTTTCTTCATGGGAGGTCAACTGA
>JBNMMV010000395.1:0-3634 GCA_051270205.1 Limisphaerales bacterium | reverse complement strand
GCGACTAATCAGCCGCCTCCTGGCGAGTTGATCTAGCGCATCTAACTAGCGCTGGTCCCGATAAGACAGTTTTGCGGGGTTGGTATTCGGTGCGGCACCTGCCCTGGTGTTAAACATTGCGCCAGCCCTGCGCCGCTCTGCGGTGCCCGTTCTCCGAAAAGAAGCCCTAGCGAGGACGCTAGGGCTTTTTTCTGCGTACGGCTTGGGTTTAAAGGCGCAATGTTTAACACCAGATCAAATGCCTTAGGCGATCCCACAGTACGAAATTGTCCTTTCAGGACCGGCGCTAGTTAGATGCAATTAGGTGTCGAGAGGTGGGGTTAGTCGACGCAGTAGACTAGAGGTATCCCAACGGCCGCCGCCTTGTTGCTGAACATCCGCATAAAATTGGTCGACTAAGGCGGTGAGCGGAAGTCTCGCTTCAAGCGCCCGTCCAGTTTGCAGTGCAATCTGTAAATCTTTACGCATCCAGTCGACAGCGAAGCCAAATTCGAATTCGTCTTTCGACATGGTGTCTGCCCTATTCTCCATTTGCCAGGATTGTGCCGCGCCTTGGGATATAACATCGACCACCTGAGACACGTCGAGTCCGGCGGATTGGGCGAAGTGGACGCCTTCGGCAAGTCCCTGCAAAACACCTGCGATGCAGATTTGGTTAACCATTTTAGTAAGCTGCCCTGCACCCACAGAACCCAGCAGCGCGCTCTTTTTGGCGTAGCAATCGAACAAGGGCATGGCTCGCTCAAAGTCTGATGTTCGCCCACCAACCATAACAGTGAGCGCGCCATTTTCTGCACCTGCTTGGCCACCAGATACCGGCGCATCTAAAAAGCCGATGGAGCGTGTACTACAGGCCTGGTCCAGTTCCAGAGCTACTTCTTTGGACGCAGTCGTATGGTCAATGAAAAGACTGCCTGCTTGCATAGCTGCGACGGCCCCAGTCGAAGATTCTAATGCCACCTCACGAACGTCCTGATCATTGCCTACACACATAAGCACGATGTCAGCTGATTGCGCTGCAAGCGCTGGAGATTGGGCCACGGAAACGGAGCAACCGACCAATTCTGGTTGCGCAAGCCAGAGCTCCGCGCGTTCTGCTGTACGGTTGTAGACCCTGACCGTATGGCCCGCAACTGCTAAATGACGTGCCATGGGAAACCCCATTACCCCTAGCCCTAAGAATGCGACTTTCATGCGAACCCCTTTTCACAGCGAAGAACGCCTCATTGTGCATGAGGCGTTAAGCGATTGAAATTAGACCGGGCTGGACTGTTACATGATAACTGCATCTTGCTCGAAGCCGTCTTCGGTCATGACAGCAGGCATGGTCTTTAACGCATCAACCTGAATCTGGCGAACACGTTCACGGGTCAAGTCGATGGCGCGACCGCTGCCATTTTCTCGTCGATCCCTGCCTTGTAGATTTACCCGATACTGCTGGGTATCTTGACTCGTTCCCGTCTCGAATTGAACGATTGGGTTAATCGAATATCCCAAACCGCTCTCCCTCGATGTACCCCTTCGAGAAGTAGCCATATCGGTTTAATCGGTTTAATCGTTTTAATCGTTTTAATCGTTTTTAGCTATAAGACACTTTGTCGACTTGACGAATACGCTTTCCAGACTTTACTTCACTGACACTTTTTTCTAATGATATTAGATATTTAGACATAGATTTATGATGTTCAGGTGAGATCATGACCTGGATACCATCCGGATCTTTAACGCGCGAAGAGAACCAACCGTCCTCATATAAACCTTCGCCGACCGCCAAAATATCGCCATCATTCCATCCGAATGCGACGATTGAAGACCTTGGATCACCAAAAACATGAAGTCCTAGCGCTCCGATCCCGTCGATCAACTCAGTTTTTGCTGCGTCAATTTTGTCAGCGCGTTCGCAATAGCCTTCATTGCCGAGATAATGCAACACAGCCCAGGACGCCGCGATTGCCCCACCAGGGCGCGTGCCAGCAAAAGTTGGCGTGAACATTTGCCCGCAGGGCCAATCATCAAAATCGAATATTTGGTAGCTCCTTTGGGATTTTTCACGATAGAGCACGGTCGACGCGCCCTTTGCTGCATAGCCGTACTTGTGTAGGTCCAGCGACATGGAGCTGACCCCGGGGTGTGCAAAGTCGTAAGTAGGCGGCGGCCTGCTGCTTACCTGGGCAAGAAATGGGTTGATGTAGCCGCCCACACAGGCATCCACATGGAGCCAAAGGCCACGTTCTAGCGCAATATCGCTGAGCGCACCTATGGGGTCAATGACGCCGTATGGAAAACACGGGGCAGAGCCCACCAACATGATGGTCTGAGGCGTAATCGCATCTGCCATGGCTTGGGTGTCTGCACAAAAATCTTTCCCTACCGGCACCCGGATGACGTTCAAACCCATAAGGTGGGCACCTTTGTCAAAAGCTGGGTGGACGCTATAGGGGGCAACAATGTCGAGCTCACCTTGCGCGCCATTGGCACGGGCTTGGTCGCGACAGGCTTTAATGGCCAATAGAATGCTCTCCGAACCTCCGGCAGTAATACTCCCAGCAGCGCCCTCGGGTGCGTTCTGAAGTGCGAGTGCGATGGACACAACTTCTGATTCCATGCGCTTCAAACTGGGAAATGCGGCGGGACCGAGTCCGTTTTCGGCAATGAACAGACCATAAGCGTCGTGTGCGACTTGCATGACCTCGTCGCCCGAGTGAAAAACGTAGACGGATGCTTTGCCGTCACGCCATTGCACGTCGTGCTTGGCCGAGTCTTTCATGTGCGCTTCGAGTGCCGGCCAAGCAGTACCCTTTTGCGGAAGAACTGTCGTCATGCTGATCTCACCTGATAACCAGTGGCCAGTATCCTTTAGATGCCGAAAAAATGCTGCGAAAAACGTCGAAATCGTCGGTACACTCCCCCCTCTCAAATCGACAGGTCAAACATGCAGGACCTCAGCGCCCTTCCCGGTGTAGAACAACTTCTAACAAGCGAACCCGTTGCCAGCCTCGTTTCCGTGTACGGCCCCGTGTCAGTGCGCAATCAGATTCGCGAGCTGCAGCAAACAATTCGTAAAGAAGGCTCGCTGCCTGACTGGGCAACTGAGCCCGTGGGTTATGCGCAACGAATTGCCAAAGCCTTGCGTAATCATCACTACACACCCATTTTTAATCTCACCGGTACGGTTATTCACACCAACCTCGGACGTGCGCAGTTGAGCTCAGAGATTTGGCGGGCGATAGAACCCGTAGTGACCCAACCCACCAATCTCGAATTCGATTTAGACACCGGCAAACGAGGTGATCGCGACCGAATTGTTGAAGAGAAATTAAAGGCGCTGACCGGTTGTGAAGCGGCAACCGTGGTTAACAACAACGCTGCGGCGCTTCTACTGGTTTTAAACACCTTCGCACTCAACAAAAAAGTACCCGTATCGCGCGGAGAACTGATCGAGATTGGTGGCAGCTTTCGCCTACCGGAACTTATGACCCGTTCTGGTTGCGAGTTGGTTGAAGTGGGCACTACCAATCGTACCCATGCCAAAGACTTCGAAGCAGTCGCGAACGACGCGGCGATGCTACTGAAAGTACACCCAAGCAACTATCACGTCAGTGGCTTTACCAAGGAAGTGGACGCACAAACTTTG
>JBNMMV010000394.1:0-3695 GCA_051270205.1 Limisphaerales bacterium | reverse complement strand
AGCGTGTGACGTTCCCCCTTGAAAACGCCATGGCGGGAATTCCACAGCTAGCCTACACACGTTCAGTATCACGCTACAGTTTGTCGCAAATTACTGTGGTTTTTGAGGAGGGCACAGATATCTACTTTGCGCGCCAACAGGTAGCCGAGAGGATGAATGCTGCAAAGGCGTCGCTCCCAGCTTCACTGGAACCTGCCCTGGGCCCAATCGCGACGGGTCTGGGCGAGATCTTCATGTTTACGGTTAACGCTGAACCGGGCGCTCTCAACCCCGATGGGACGCTCGTGAGTCCAACCGACTTACGCTCCGTACACGATTGGATTATTCGCCCCCAGTTGCTGCGTGTTCCCGGGGTAGTCGAAGTCAATCCCATCGGCGGCTTCAAGAAGGAAATTCTGGTTGCGACTGAACCAGAGAAGTTGCTCGCATTTGGGCTCTCCCATGTGGACATAGTGTCGGCACTAGAAGGGAACAATAGCAACCGTGGTGTGGGCTTTATTGAGCAAAATGGCCAGCAATGGCTTATGCGGGTTCCGGGACAAGCCAACACCATTGATGAGATTGGAGCCATTGTTGTTCGCGAATCGGAGGGTGTGCCGATTCGAGTGCGCGACGTGGCTCAAGTAGGCCTGGGTCGCGAGCTTCGCTCCGGAGCGGCCACCCAGGACGGACGCGAAGTAGTCATGAGCACGGTATTCATGTTGATCGGCGAAAACAGTCGAGCAGTTGCCAACGCCGTTGGGGACAAAATCAAGGATATCCAAGCCAGTTTGCCGCCTGGCATTACTGCAATGGCGGTTTATGATCGTACCGGCTTGGTCGATAAAACGCTGGCCACAGTGAAAACGAACCTGTTAGAGGGTGCTCTGTTGGTCATCGTGGTGCTCTTTGTATTTCTGGGCAATATCCGCGCGGCACTACTGACCGCAGCGGTCATCCCGATAGCCATGCTGATGACCATCACGGGGATGGTGCAGACCAAGGTCAGCGCGAACCTGATGAGTCTTGGTGCGCTGGATTTTGGATTGATAGTGGATGGCGCCGTGATTATTGTCGAGAACTGTATGCGGCGTTTGAGTCAGCAGGGCAGGACTACTCTACCATTGGCTGAACGACTCAGCGTTGTCTTCTCGGCAACTCACGAAGTGATTCGCCCAGCCCTGTTTGGTGTATTCATTATAACTGCGGTCTATATTCCAATATTTGCCCTTACCGGTATCGAAGGGAAGATGTTTCACCCCATGGCTATTACAGTTGTGATCGCGCTAGTAAGTTCGATGATTCTGTCTGTGACCTTTGTCCCCGCCGGTGTTGCTTTACTCTTCCGTAAACCTCTGGAGGAGAAGGAGGGGGCAGTTATACGGGGGCTACACGCTTTGTATCGTCCAATTTTAGTGGCATCACTACGTCTACGCTGGCTAGTGCTAGGACTGGCTCTTTTGTTTGTCGTAGTGTGTAGTTTAATGGCTACCCGGCTGGGCACTGAGTTTGTTCCCAATCTCGATGAAGGCGATATCGCAATGCATGCACTGCGTATTCCCGGGACCTCACTCGAGCAGGCGGTGAAGATGCAAGAAAGGCTCGAAGCAGAAATCAGTAAGCTCCCCGAAGTCGAGCACGTGTTTGCCAAAATAGGCACAGCCGAAGTGGCGACAGATGCGGTGCCTCCCAGTGTTGCGGACAACTTTATTATTCTCAAACCACGTCATGAATGGCCAGATCCCCGGAAGCCAAAGGCGCAGGTAGTTGAAGAGCTCGAAGCAGTTGTGACTCCAATACCCGGCAACCGATATGAGTTCTTACAACCCATACAAATGCGTTTCAACGAACTCATAGCGGGTGTCCGGGCGGAGCTGGCAATAAAAGTTTTCGGTGACGACTTCGATCAACTGATACAGCTGGGTGACGATATCCAGAAGGTCCTCGGTCAAGTCTCGGGGGCGGCAGACGTTGCTGTTGAGCAGGCAACAGGCTTGCCGGTTCTGACCATTGTTCCAGATCGCGAGGCGCTGGCCCGCTATGGAATCAGCATGGAGAGTCTTCAGGACTTTGTTGGCACTGCCTTTGGCGGGACCGTAGCAGGTCAACTTTATAATGGTGACCAACGTGTGGACATCGTAGTGCGACTGCCTGAGCGTTTGCGCTCAAATCCCGATAACCTACGAAGTCTGCCTGTACCTCTGGGTGATGGTGATTTTGTGCCACTTGGAGAGCTTGCGACCGCAGAACTTGTGAATGGCTACAACCAGGTCAACCGAGAAAATGGCAAGCGCCGCGTGGTAGTTACCGCCAATGTCCGTGGCCGAGATCTCGGCTCTTTTGTGCAGGATGTGCAACGGGCCATCGAAAACCAGGTTGAGGTGCCGGCGGGCTACTGGGTAGAGTACGGGGGAACCTATCAGAACCTACAATCGGCAGCGACTCGGCTGGGTATTGTCGTTCCGTTGACGCTGGTACTCGTCATGGGCTTACTGGTTATGGCTCTCGGTTCTATCCGGGATGCAGCCATCATTTTCTCAGGGGTGCCGCTGGCATTGACGGGTGGTATCGTCGCATTGCTGTTAAGAGATATTCCATTCTCAATATCGGCTGCCGTGGGGTTTATAGCCCTGTCGGGAATTGCGGTATTGAATGGACTGGTTATGGTCTCATTTATAAGGGATTTGCGTGTCCATGGCCTGTCTCTCGAAGAGGGGATTATCGAAGGCGCACTCACCCGGCTTCGACCCGTTTTGATGACAGCTCTCGTAGCGTCCTTGGGTTTCGTGCCCATGGCTTTTAATACCGGGATTGGTTCGGAGGTACAGCGACCATTAGCGACCGTCGTTATCGGCGGTATTGTGTCCTCCACATTGCTAACGCTCATTGTTTTGCCAGCGCTCTATAGCTTGCTGCATAGGCGGGACAAAAAAATCAACCTAAGACCCCCGGTAGCTTTGCAGACGTGATGGAACGCCACTTGAAAACACAGAGCTCCACTGCCACTGCGAAAATTGGCAGTTTGGTACACTCTCTTGTTCAGTGGGTATGACACTTGTGCTTAAAGGTTAGTCATTGCTTTGGACGATTTCCTGTTTCGTTTTGTATAGATTTACCACGGTTATAAAAACCATGCATAACCACAAACTTGAAAACTGGCATCACGATCATATATTTTCCCAAGATAAGCGCAGGCCCGGCTAATCTCGTACGCTGATCGTTATCGGAATAACGGCAATTATGATGGTCGTCGAACTGGTAGCAGGCGTCATTTACGACGCAATGCCCGCAATAGCGCCTATAGCTTTGGCACCGGCAAAGTGAATGCGCTGGGCGGCTTTACCGGAGCAGTTTTGTTGGCAGTTTTCGCGCTGTTCATGGCGTTTGAAAGCATTCTGCGAATGCTTAATCCCGTTGAGATTGTATTTAATCAGACAATATTTGTCGCTGTTCTTGGCTTGGTCGTTAATGGGGCTAGCGTATATATATTGGTTGCACGTTGGTCCTATGGCTTACTCGGTTCTACGAGTGCTGTACTACTAGATCTGCAAGCTCCGAAAGTGCTTCGAGAAAGCATCCGGAAATTAATCGAAGCAGATGAAGATACTCGAGTGACAGACTTTGACTATCGCCGCATAAATTAGCGCCGGTTGGTAAAGCGCAAGTGTAAGCACCGGCCGCAGTCTAGGTTTTTAAGATTACTAAGTTAAAGTAGA
>JBNMMV010000393.1:0-3703 GCA_051270205.1 Limisphaerales bacterium | reverse complement strand
GGGGAAATTTTATTTCAATTTCCAAACCACCTTCAAAGGGTTGAGCACGTCCTTGAATTCTATTGTCCGCATTTCCCGTTTCGGCAAATCGCCACTGTTCGTCCATAGCGAAGCCGGTGAGCGCATTGGTCTCATCCAGGATCAGTGCAACTCGGCCTTCGTCGCCGTCCTGAGGGATAAAACTAATACGGATATGATCTGCGTTGTCTAAGCGAAGGTAGGATGCATCGCGGTGGATTATGGTCGAGTCGTAAACTCTAAGGTGGGCGAATAGTTCACCTTCCCGCTCGCCGAGAAGCAGGTCGAAGTCGCCATCACCAGACATCCCAGCAGCCTGGAAGCTCAGATACTCATCCTTTATGTCTTGTGGCCATTCGTCGGCGACCCCATCGAGTCTCACTGGCGAATCAAGAGCGTGTGCGTAAAGTGCTTCGAACTGGTCGGCGGTTAACGGTAGATCGTTAAATAGATCTGCGCGGCCATTAAATAGTGTTGAGATGTTGCGAGCCAGCAGCAGCAGAGCCTGTGACTGAATCTGTACCAGTAATTGCTCCATCTGAACAAGCTGGCGGTAGCTGAAGAAAGGTACGATTAAAAGCACCAACGCCAGCATCATCAGTTTCGTGCCCAATCTGGGGCCACGAATTCTGTTGAAGATTTTCACTGCTGTGACCAGCGATAACCAAAACCGTACTCACTTTTGATACAGGAGAATTCGGGGTCTGTTTTCTCAAACTTTTTCCGAATGTTTCGCATGTGCGTGTTAATGGTGTTGTTGGTTACGAGGCTTTGCATAGTCGCGTTCATCAGGGTTTCGTAACTGACTGCGTGCCCGGGCATGCGCACGAGCTTGGCTAACATGCGAAACTCAGTACCGGATAGATCAATTCTCTCTCCGCGCCAGGACGCAAGTAAGGCTTCTTGATCCAGACTTAGATCACCGATCTTCTTTTCGCTGTCGGACTTATTGTCCTGTTGCAGATCGCGCGCTTCGTTTATGCGAAGCAGTGATGAGATGCGTTCCGCCAGATAATCGAGCGAAATGGGTTTTGGTAAGTAGTCCCAAGCCCCTAGACGTAGACCAGAAATCTTGTCGATTTCGTCGATGCGTTCGGTGAGAAAGATGACGGGTAGCGTAGGGGCGCGGCTTAAGAGGTCACGGCAGAGTTGGAATCCGCCATCAACTTCTTCGCCAAGAATGATGTCTAGTATCGCCAAGTCAGGGAGTTCGACATCGATTCCAGCAAGCGCTTCGGCTCGGGAACCGTATGCATGTACCTTGTAGCCTTTCTTGGTGACCGCGTCTGTGTAGTTAGAGCGCTGATCTGGGTCGTCTTCGACAATCGCAATTAACTTTGCCACATTGGCTCCGGGTGGGGGTGAATACTGAATTTTACCCAATTTTTAGTCTGGACGGTGAAATGCCGTGACAATGAATATCCTCTTTTTCTCCATCTTTCTCCATTCTTATTCAGGCTAATTCAACTTTCTTGCTGCACACTGGTTTCTGTAATTTGTAAGTAACAATTTGTAGATAAGAGGGGATTGCCCTCAGCAAGGAGTTGTCATTATGCAGTCGCCTGCTTTGAATCGAGACGGTTTTAATCAAGAAGGTTTACATCGCCCAGCGCGGGTTTTCGTGCCCTATAGCGAAGATTTGCAAAAAAGTGCGGGTGTGCTCGGTGATCTAGTGCCTTTCGATGGGGCTTATTGGTGCCTGCGACTTCTAGATGGCTCTACAGTTAACAGCTCTACAGCTAACGGCTCTATACCTCGATAGATCGGCAATGGAAGCTTGCAATGGAGATCTTCTCAGTTCAGGCTGATTTTCCTCCCCCTCGAGTTTGATCAATGGAGTTTGTAGCGAGTAACTGGCTGGGTGCTACGGGCCTGGTTAGCGGATTGCTCTGTGTCTGGCTACTGATCAAAGAAAACGTCTATACCTTTCCCATTGGGCTCGTTTACGCTGTAATTACGGTCGTTGTTATGCTCAATACTCGACTCTACGCAGATGTTTTACTGAACGGCTACTATGTATTGATGAATGCCTACGGCTGGTACTTTTGGCTGCGGGGTGGTGTCATGCGTCGAGGCAACCCGACACAGCAACTTGAAGTTGGATGGGTAGCGACAAATCAGTGGTTGGGTTTAGCGGTTTGCACGGTCTTTGGCACCGTCTTGATGGGTTGGTATTTTGCCAACCATACCAATGCCGACTTCGCCTATGCCGACAGCTTCACCACAGTTGCTAGCTTTATTGCCATGTGGATGTCTGCTCGAAAATACATAGACAGCTGGGTAATTTGGTTTGTTGTGGATGTAATCTCTGTGGTTTTGTATTTACTGAAAGCCCAGGCTGACCCGAACTTGTATTTCTACGCGATTCTATATGCAGTCTATCTTTGGATGGCAGTTGTCGGCTACAAAACCTGGCGTGCAGCTGCCAATCATCAAACGGTGTAGTTTGTGTTATTCGTGTGCACAGGTCCCGAGTCGAGTGGTAAGACAACATTAAGCAACTATCTGTGTTCGAAGTTTGATCTTGCTAAAGTTGACGAATTCGCACGCAGCCACCTTGAGCGGGGGACTCGCTACTTACCCATTTATCTGCCTAATTATCTACCCAGCGATCTGTTAGAGATCGCCCAATGCCAACATGCTGCCGAAATGGTGGCTGTTCGCTGTGCGAACAACAGTGTTGTTGCAGACACAGACTTACAAACAGTTTATTTGTGGTGGCAGGAAAAATTCGGCCCCGCGCCAAGTGCGTTGCAAGCAGCATATGCTGTGCAAACACCCCGAATCTATCTTTTGTGTAAACCCGATATTCCTTGGGTTGCGGATCCGCTCAGAGAAAACCCGGAAGATCGAGACCGTTTGTTTGAAATATACGAAGAAGATCTGCGAAAACGCCGTTTGTCTTATGAGGTGATCGAAGGTAGTGAGCACGAACGTCTTGGTAAAGCGCGCGAAGTCGTTAGTAAATATCTTTCAACGAACTAAGTTTGTGTGTCGCAGTTTCGCGTTGTGCAAGAATTTCATGACGATCATTGCCGTGGGCAATCTGGTTTTCAGCCCATGTCAGTTCTCGTCTCCAATAAGCCTGAAGACCTATAGTCAGCCGCGAAGATAGATCGTTAGTATCGGTGTTGACGCCAGCGTTCGAGTCAATATTCGATCCAATATTGGAAGAGGGGCGGAAATAGTCTTGGCACAATTGAAGTAGCCCACCATTGAGTCCTAGTCCCTGATGGAGTGAGATGATATCGAAAATGGGGTCGTTCAATCCTACCCATTCCCAGTCTAGCGTTACCCATCGATCCTCTCCGGTGACGATGATGTTCCATGGATTAAGATCGTTGTGGCAGGTGACGTGACTGCCGTTGCCAACTGCCATTGAACTTGCGTATCGATTGTCAGTGGAAGGTAATTGGCTATGTAGGGTTTTGAGATAGAGGCTAAGCCGGGAAAGGACGGAATCGCTAGGTTGCGGATGTAATTGATCTTTTTGCCAGGAATCGACTAACAGTGTGCCACTTACCCAAGGTGTGATCATCTGCCCCGTGTCGGCGCTAAATGCGATGGGCTTTACCCCTGTTTCTGTTGAAAGGCGTTTATACCAATCTAGTTCCTTGCGCCAAGCGGCTAGAGTTGGGTGGCCTCGGGGAATGCGAAGAACGAAACGTTCAGCGCGTTGGAGGAA
>JBNMMV010000392.1:0-3727 GCA_051270205.1 Limisphaerales bacterium | reverse complement strand
TCCATATCTCTTTCCGTAGTCCCGATTGTTTCAGCCCACCTTCCGGCAGCTAGCCTCCGTCCCGAAACGACGATTAATGAGTGTGGAATCGCCTAAGGCACTAGCTGTGGAGTTAAACATTGTGCCTAAAAAACCAAGCCGAACGTAGAAAAAAGACCAGGTGTCCCACCTGGGCTTGTTTTCGAAGGGCGGGTACCGCGGAGCGGCGCAGGTTCGGCGCAATGTTTAACTCCACAGCTAGTGCCGTATCGAATACCAAACAAAAAAAACCATCTTTCGGAACCGGGCAATCTATGCCCGCATAATCATCGCTGAACCCAATAACATTCCAAGGCCTCCAGCCAAGAGCGATGTGTCGCCGGCCATGACGACGTTGGCGATGGGTTGCCACAATAGGACGAAACCCAGAGTCATCAAACTTGCGCCGGCCAGTCTTTTACCGCGCGCGAAACGCCGTTGTCTGATCATCTCTTGCTCGACTCTCACCAGGGTGCGGTTTTGAGCCGCGAGATTGGTGGCGAAAGTTCGCCATCGCTCTTCATCTGCAGAGGCCTTCAATCCTAAACCGACAAGCAATCGGTCAGAGAAGTTTGTGAATGGGTTAAAACGTTCTTGGGCCCACTCTTCCATAAAAGGTTTAGCGGTTTCCCACAGGTCGAGTTGGGGGTAGAGCTGGCGGCCAAGACCCTCCACATAAAGAAGAGTTTTTTGCAGCAGAGCCAGTTGGGGCTGCAGGTCCATTTGGAAGTCTGCAGCCGTTTTTAACAGCACCATGACAAAGTCTGCGAAGGAAATTTCGGCTAGGGGTTTTGCGAAAATAGGTTCGCAAACTTGGCTAATGACACGTGTCAGTTCTTGCCTGTCTGTGTCTGCTGGCACCCAGCCGTTGTCAACGAAGTGGCCGGCTATGGTTGCGTAGTCGCGATTGAAGAAGGCCAGCAGGTTTTTTGCTAAAAACTCTTGGTCGATGTCACTCAAGGAACCGACGATGGCGCAATCCAGAGCGATATAGCTTGGGTTGGAGGGGTCCGTGACATCGACAAATATATTGCCAGGGTGCATGTCAGCGTGGAAAAAGTTGTGACGGAAAACTTGGGTGAAAAAGGTCTGTACGCCTTTGTGCGCGAGCTTTTTCATGTCGACACCCAGGCGTTTGAGCTCATCGACTTGGCCGATGGGTATGCCTTGGATGCGTTCCATAACGAGTAGGTCGGCTCGACTTAAGCTTGCATACACTCGAGGTACGTAGAGTAGATCTGAATCGGCGAAGTTGCGCCGCAGCTGAATCTGATTGCGTGCCTCGTGATACATATCAAGCTCGCTCAGCAGCACTTCATGGTGATCCGCCACAATCTGCGGTAGATGCAGTCGTTTTGCCTCACTAGAATTCCGGTCTAGAAAGCGCGCAAGTTTCGCGAGAAGCTGCATGTCCGCATTAATCTGAACACCTATGTCAGGTCGGACAATTTTCACCACGACTTCTGTTCCGTCTAAAAGCTCAGCGGCATGCACTTGAGCAATGCTTGCTGAAGCGAGTGGTTGAGCATCAAGTACACGGAAGGAATTTTGCCAATCTTCGCCTAACGATCTTGAGGCGAAATCATAGATCGAAAAATCGGCCAGGGGGCCGACGTTGTCCTGCAAGTCAGCGAGCGGGAGTGCGATATCGTCGCTTAGAAGGTCGCGACGGGTAGACAGCAGCTGGCCGAATTTTATGTAGACCGGGCCGAGTTCAATAAATGCGTCTCGCAATCGCTTGCCGTCGCTTGTGACCGGTTTTGGCAGCAGGAGGTTCAGTAGCCACAAGCAAGTGCGAAGCAGTATTGGGGCTTTGTCCGATCTCGGAAGACATAAATCTAGGCGATGGCGCAGCGCTATCCAGATGAGCGAGATCAGCTTGCGCCGAGGCGCTGTCACTGTCGTTTTTCTTGGGTTCGAATATTGGCGGTCAGGCGGTCTACTCGCAGGCGTAAGTCGTCAATACTATCGAGCAAGCCGTCGAGGTTTTCGCGGCGAACGAATTTTTCTGCGGCACGGCGTTCCAAACCAGAGCCTAGACCTTCTAAAAGCGATTTGACGCCTTGTAATCCGGCTTCAGCACCACCCAATATTTTGTCTGTGAACGAGGCTCCGAAAATTTGGCTGAGAGTGGCCTGTACCTCTGGGTCGAATCCTCGCAGTGCTGCCAGAGTTTCTAACAGGGTGGTGTCGTCCCCCTCAATAGTGATGCCGGTGGCATCAGAGGTGGAGAGCCAGCGAACTAGGTTAATAGCGTCGCCAGTGACAATGACATGAGGTGACGCTGCTTGCCCTGCAATGAACTGTAAGCGTCCGTCTTGAATTAGCAGATACCCAGTGGTGTTCGGTGTGTGGCAATTCAATTCGATGCAACGCCCGTCTAGGGCGCTTAAACGGCCTACTAGATCAGGGTCTGTTTCCAAAGCGCGGTTACTGATCTTGCTAGCCCAGAGGCTTATGAAGTGCTCAAGCTCTGAGGTTAGGCTCATGGGCGAACCCCGCGGTGAATCGCCGCGATACCTCCAATTAAATTGTGGTATTGGCAGTCGATGTAACCAGCGTCCTCGAACATTTGCTTGAGCGCCGGTTGATCTGGATGGACTCGGATACTTTCAACCAGGTATTGATAGGGTTGGCTTTCGCCGACGATCGCTCGACCTGCAACAGGCCACAAATTCTGAAAAGCTTCATAGGCTTGCTTGAGTAGCGGCGTGGTTGGTTGCGAGAACTCTAATACCAATAACGGACAGCCGGGCTTTAGGCACCGATAAATTTCTTTCAGTGCCTGGTCTTTGTCGGTGAAATTTCGCAGCCCAAAGCTAATGCAGGCAACGTCGAAGGTGGCATCGGGGAATGGCATTTGCTCGCCGGGAGATTGAGTAAAGGTAACGTTGGTCAGACCTTTGTCCCACAGACGGGTCCGTCCAACTTGGAGCATTTCCGCGTTGGGGTCGGTGAGGAAAACACGGCCTTGGGAACCTACTTCCTTGGCAAAAAGTGCACTAACATCGCCGGTGCCGCCTGCGAGATCGAGCACATTGTTGCCGGCTCGCACGCCCGACATTTGCACCAACATCTGTTTAAACAGGCGATGGGTACCCAACGACATGAGGTCGTTCATGACATCGTAACGGCTCGCCACTCGCTCGAAAACGTCCGTGACCAGGGTGGTTTTTTCTTCCGCGGATACACGGCGATAACCAAAATTGACTTCTGTCATGAAGGACTCCACTGGCCAACGGGTACCGTTGGTAGGCGAGAAGCGTTAGCGGTTTTAAGTTCCGTCAAATAAGTCTGCCAGTAGCTATCTTGGTTGGTGCCAAGATCCGCTAAGTAGTCCCAAGCGTAAATGCCTGAATCGTGACCATCATCAAAAGTAATGCGTAGGGCATAGTTGCCGACCATTTCTAGGTTCTTGATGCCAACGTGTTTCTTGCCCACTTGGAGCTTGCGTTGCTCTTCGCTGTGCCCGCGTACTTCTGCTGAAGGAGAGTAAACCCTCAGTAGTTCAGCGGGTAGCGTGTGCGCTTGATCCTCCCAATTGAGTTCTAGCGTGTGGGCAATTTTGTGATAGGTCACTTGAGTAGGTGGCAACATAGACATAGGCTAAATCATTACAGGATGAAGCGCGATAAGTCGTTGTTGCTTACCAGATCCGCAAGATGACTATCTACGTAGGCTGCATCAATCGTAATGTGTCGATCTATGC
>JBNMMV010000391.1:0-3754 GCA_051270205.1 Limisphaerales bacterium | reverse complement strand
GCCGTCGATTGCGGCCTTGTAGGTTTCACGCATCATTTCCCAGGTATTCAGGTAAAAACGGCAGAACACGTGCACGCCGTGCTCTTCGATGCGATGACTGTTCTCCGGGTCACGACCGGTAGCGCCTTTGCCACCTACTCGCCATCCCATTTGATAAACCGTGATGTCATACTTTTGATCCCAACCAGGTTCCTGGGTCAGGTAAAAAGCGGTGGCGAGGCCCGAGGGACCTCCGCCAACAATGGCAATCCGTTTTTTTGGCATGGCTACTTCCAGGATTCCAAGGTGAAGAGGTTGGCCGGCATTCCATCGTCGGGATCTGGAAACAAGACGTCACTGAGTTTGATTTCAGTATTGCGCTCAATCACTTTGGAAAGATTGCTCTCGTCGATCCAGTTGATGCCAGTTTTCGTGTAAACCTCTGCTCGATAGTCATAGGTAAAAAATCGATCTCTCGAAAGGCGGAAGATTGCCATGAGTAAGAACACTTCAAAGGCGGTCCAGCTAAATCCAAAACCGGCTGGCAGGGGTTCGGTTAGCATGCCGATTTGTAGGTCAACATCTTCCGGCGAGTTGTATACCGAAGCGAGTAATTGGGCATCGGCCTTGCGTCTCGCTTGTTCAACGCCGTCGATGCCTGCTTCATTTGGGTCACCGCAAATGTCTGCAAAAGAGTTGATTTCCTGAGTGGGTCCATCCTTCAGTTCGGGCCCCGTCTGCCGGGTGATATGGCGCCGAAAGGCCGCGTAGCGTGGAATACCTCGTTCTCGGTCCCTTAGAATATCGATGGCCCCAAGATCTGTGCTGCCTTCTACGTCTGGTAGTTTGAGATCTGTCAGCGCGCGGGGAAAGTTACGTAACCGCAGCGCCCCTGGTGATTGGCTGGCAAACGACAGCAGCGCTTGGTCAAGCCCGATGGCTTCTAGAACATCGCGAGTCTTATCAAAGCTAATATCTTCCAGTGAATAGTCTACCGACTGGCCGTCTGCATCTTTTAGGGTGACTTCTTCAGGTAAAAGCGGGTGCATTCGATACACCGCCACGAACTCTTCGGACATGGCGTACTCTAGTGATTGGTGGTCGCTGCCCAATTCAAATTCCGACGGTGTGGCTCGATGTGGTAGTACGCCATTCTGGAAAATATTGATCACCACATCAATCAAGTCACTAAATGCAGGAATACCTTCCTTTATTGTTTCAAGATCCTCAACGGTGAGCTGGTCCTCGTCGGCCTTTTTTTCCTTTGCTGCATAACCGGCGAAGACGTTGAACAGCGCGCCCGCGTTTTCGGCTCCTTTACCCCACCAATCGGCATACAGACCAAGCTTCATTACTGGATGATCAAGAATGGCCGTGGTCCACTCCAAGGTGTGCACCTTTGCCATCAAGGCGCTGTTAATCAATCGGGCTTTATCAAACAGCCAGTCTTCATGGGCTTGCGGGTCCTTGATCTCATTAGCCTCGCCAGCACTCCTGAGAACTTTAACGATTTGATTGTGTTCTCGAGCAAACAGCGTGTGAAATATGCTGAGCCCCAACCACCAGTTGTTGGTAAATCCGCTTTGTTCGGTGCGCCGCTTCTGCTTTTCTGTAGTCGGGAGGAGCTCCTCGCCAGTACATTCGGTCATATCCAGTTCTGCGCAGGTTAACTTGTCTGCCTTACGTCGAAGGTTTTTTGCAATGGTAAGGCTGTTGCCATAAAGCTGTGATCCATCCCACCAATGTCCTTGAGTATTTGCATACCGGGGTTTTGAATTTCCATCAGTGATTTCTTCGGTGGCTGCAACTGTTAGTGCATCGAGATCATTGGTTGTTGGCAGTTGAATGTCCTTATTGGCGTCAGTTTTGTGGTCAAACCAGTCATGTACTTGAAACTGTATCCAGCCTGCGGCAAGGAGGTTGATGCCAGGCGCCAGGGTTTGGCGCCCGCTATTGTGCAGAAGATTTTTGCTCACAAGGCGAGGGTCTGGGTCATCGAGTCTTGAGTCTTCGGATCTCGCCTCAGGTGGTGTGTTGCGTGAAAACGCGCGACCAACCATACCCATACGCGGCTGGCTCGGGTCGTTGGCGGAGCCATCTAGGGTGCGAATTGAACCGGCTAGCGCGCGATAAAACTCCGCTTTTTCGGAATATTCTGTTGGAAAGTAATTGTGGTTTTTGAGGTGGTGTCGAGTTGAGTTAATGCGACCCGCAGCACGCAACTGTCCAAAGGTGATTTTGAATTTTTCGTTGGTCATGATGTTCCTTGTTAAGCGTTACCGCCTGGGCTGGACAATAAGTTCTATGCCAAACTGATCGAAGGTTTCCGGTACGTTGTCGGTATTCATTTTCGATTGCCCGGGCGCGCTGTTTCTCACGGCGTCGAAACGATATTCGAGCAACAACTGGGCAACGAGTCCGGTAGATAACAACAGACCCAAATTCATGCCCGGGCAGCGCTTAGAGCCGCCGCCGAACATCGTTGGGCCGTTCTTGATACGTTTTACCTTGGGATCAACCCCGGACTTTCGATTCCTCCAGCGATCAATCTTGACCTTCTCGGGCTCATTGCCGGCCATCTCTGATCTACGATTGTTGCCTTTGTTGTGAACCATATAATTGGGGCAATCATCCTGCCAAAAATCCGGACGTTCACTTTTGGTCCCCGCCCATTTACGAGCCATAAAAGGCACCGCAGGAAACAGTCGCCCTGCTTCGAGAGAGAGATTTTCGATCATCTGCAACGCGTTGGATGGCCGCCCGCTTGCTAGAGACTGTTGTATATCCTGCAATGAACCGTGTGATTGGTGTAATGCGCCAATTAGAGTCTGCTGTAGCTGTTTATTCGCCGCGACAAAACACAAGGCATAAGCGGTATGAACAGCCACCGTACCTCGAGCGGCGAATAACCAATGAGTCAGTTGGTCTGCGGCTTCGTCTTTGGGCAGACTTCCCTTTGGCTTGAGTTGATTCACTAGAAGAGATGCTAAAGACTTTTTTCCAGCAGACTCGATGCGGCGGTGTATCCAATTTTGATGTTCTTCCAGATACTCTCCTTGTTTACCCTCTTTTAGTATGATCGACGCTCTCTCGCGCATATCGGTTGGAAATAGTTTGATCAGGTCGTGCAGGTCGCTGGGGTTCGTTAACAGCGGTTTTAACAATGCTAACAATCCCGCCATGTTTGCTTGCCGTAGCATTTCATCGACGCGGTTTCGAAGAGAGTGATCCCGACGCCCCCAGACCACCATTAACGCAGTTTCTCTGGTTATCTGATCGACATCACCCCAACGTAAAATACCTCCTGCGGGTTGAAAGCGATCAACTTCTTGTTCAAGGAGCTTGAGATAGTGTTCTGCATTGGCGTGTGCGTGTTGGTCGTTATTAAGGACGTTTTCATTGACGAGACGGCGGACTTTGAAGTCTTTCGAGTCCGTGGTGCTGGCTAACGACTTGGGTTGGAACAGGGCCATGGACATGACTTGTAAGTCGCCGGGAACAAAGCGCTCAATGGGTTCTTGGAACAAAGCATGGACGTCTTTTGAATCATGCAGTAGGCAGCTGCCCGTGGGGCCGCTACCGATCTCCGGGCGATCTGCTGAAGCGCAAATATCGTCAAACTTTTCCATACTAAAGTTTGGCTGTTTGAGTTGCGGCGCTATGGTGACTTTTGGCAGTCGCTCTAGAATTGGCACCAGCCAGTTGCTAATACGTTTTTGTTCGGGTTCTCGTATCGCAAACCCTCGATCAATAAAGTAACTCGTGAGTTCCAGTA
>JBNMMV010000390.1:0-3764 GCA_051270205.1 Limisphaerales bacterium | reverse complement strand
GTTGTGTGAATGCCAAGCCTACACCTTTCGCGCCACCGCTGATGATCGCTAACGGTTTAGTCATGCGTGCTGCAGCTGGACTTGTTGAGCAGTCACGTAACGATGGGGTAATGGTGGTTCCAGTGCCACTGGGCGACCAACGCAGAAGTTAATGTTCGAAGCGTTGCGTCCAGTGGGGCCTTCTTGCAGAAGATCCATCAGAGCTCGTGCATTGTCTTTAGCAGACATCCAGGAGGCCAACTCTTCTTTGCTCGGGTTGAAGCCGTGGAACGAGCGAAGCATATGAGAATCGGTGGCCCCCATGCAGAATTGATTTACTCGAATGCGGTGTGGTGCAAGGACCTTTGCCCAGGTATACAAGAGTCCGTTGAGTGCCCATTTGGCAGCATCATAGAGATCCATGTTGTCACCGCCACCGGTCGGTCGAGGACTGTCGCGCCAAGGACAGGTCTCTAGTTTGGGACATACATGCCACGGGGTGCCGCAGGTAACCATGTGATCTGTGGCGATGTTAACAATCTCCCCGCCACATCGTTGCTCAATCATATGAGGAATGACTGCGCGACCGAAGAGGTAGTGTCCCTTCAGATTGCTACTCACCACGGCATCGTAAGCATCGAGGCTCTCGTCCAGGGGGTCATCGGCCGCGCTTGCCTGCCAAATACCCGCATTGTTAATGAGAATATCAATGCGACCAAAAGCTTCCTTGGTCTCAGCCACCATGCTGTGAACTTTCTCTGCATCGCTGACATCCAACTGCCAGGCACGTACTTGAGTACCGTTTTTTTCCAGCAAACGTGCTGTTTCCCACACTTCGTCGCGTACATCACAAATAGCAAGCTTTGCTCCGGCACGGGCTAATGACTCGGCGTAGGCAGCGCCAATACCAACCGCTGCGCCTGTGACGATGGCCAACTTACCGTGTAGGTGATCTGACTGGTTTGTGTCTGCCATAGCTGGTCGCCCGCTTGCCTCAGTAATCCTCTCCGAGTAGCCTACCGGAACTGGGTATACCTAACTACATCTTGTTGAGGACGAAATTTGATGGGCGAAAAGAAGCCAAACCATGCGCTAAGTGCGATGGGGTGCCCAATGCATTTGGGGGACGTAGACCTCTTTTCAGCGGGTGCACAGGAACATTGGTATGAGGCTTACGATATTTTGCACAGCGAATCGCCCGTGCACTGCATTCCAGGCGAAGGCTTTTTACCAGGCACTGATGCCTACATTTTGACCAAGCACGATGACATAGCGGCGGTGGTGCGGGATCAGGAGCGCTTTCCTTTGCCAGGTAGTCTATTTGTGCAGCAACTTTTGGCGCAAGACGGCGACCCTTTTGAAGTCCCGAACATCAACATTATGTTGGCGTCCATGACCAGTCTGCGACCAACCCCTGAGTTATGGCGCACCCATCGGCAAGAACTTACCGACCCTTGGGTGGGTCCAGGCGCGAGTCGCAACTCAGATATGATCAAGCGCCTAGCTAATGAATTGATTGATCAATGGATTGGCCGAGGTTCAGTCGATTTTGTTGCTGAATTTGCCCAGCCACTGCCGCAAATGGTCATGGCCAGCGTACTAGGTTGGCCGTTAGAAGACTTAAACCTATTGAAGTACTACGGCGACGGCTGCGTCAAACCATTTGTTTATGGCGCAGGTCCCAAGAGCGTTTTACCAGAAGAAGAAATAGCCAGTCAAATGGCGGTGCTTGCTGAGTTTAAGGCCTACACGCAGGCCCTGATTGATGAAAAACGCAAGGTGCCAACCGAAGATATGATTAGTTTTTTGACAACGATTGAGTACTCGCCTCTAGGACGAAAGCTGGCTGACAATGAGATTAACGGCATCGTCTATGCCATGGTCATCGGTGGTCTGGAAACGACGCAGTACGCTTTGGCTGAGCAAGCGCAATTATTGATCGAATACCCCGAGACCTGGTCGGAAATGCAGGGTGATCGTAAGAAAGTGCGGGCTTTTACAGAAGAAGGCATGCGCTTGCGTGCGCCGACCCAGGGTCTGTCCACACGCATGACAAGCCAGGACGAAGTTTTTCAAGGAACTAAGGTGCCCAAGGGTTCATTTTTACACCTTCGCTGGGCTGCAGCAAATTTGGACCCTGAAGAGTGGGATGAACCAAAACAACTTAAACTTGATCGCAAGGCGGGAAGTCGACATCTGACTTTTTCTCAGGGAGCGCGAGTTTGTCCCGGAGCACATTTGTCTAGGCTCGAGCAAACGGTCGCCTGGAATGTTTTGTTGGATCGGGTTAAGTGTTTTGAATACAGCTCAGATAACGACTTTCTTCATCAGCCCGGCATCATGCTCGGTACCCTGGCACTCAATCTGAGTTTTGAAGTGGCCTAGTTAGGTGTGAGTTAGGGGTGAGTTAGGCGCAGAGATTTTCTGCCCCACAAAAAGAAAGGCGCGATGCGCTCGCCAGGGCCGTTAAGCGACAAGCTTGGAAACCGGTTAAGCAATGCCTCCAAGGCAATGGCAGCTTCCCTGCGGGCCATGACTGCGCCTAAGCAAAAGTGGACGCCAAGCCCAAACGCCATGTGGCGCTTCTTCGGCCGTTGGATCATGAATTTGTCTGGTTCTGAAAAGATCGAAGCGTCTCTATTCGCGGCCGCGTAATTTATCCAGACTTTGGTGTTAGCGGGAATTTTGGCGTCGTGCAATGTGACTTCACAGGTGGTATTGCGATATAGCCCCAGTACCGGCGGGTCGAATCTCAAACTCTCCTCTACCGCGTTTTCTATCAATGCTCGATCGGCTTGAACGGCTGCCCATTCGGCTGGATGTTCGAGTAGGCGCCAAACAAGATTGGTGATGAGGGAAGTGGTAGTTTCATTGCCACCGACTAACAATTGACTGAGGATCGACAGTGCGTCGGCCTCTTCGATGAACGCTCCGCTGGTAAGACGTGCGTCTGCAATTAAAGTGAGGAGGTCGTTGGGAACGCTTCGACGAGCCTTAATGTCCGCCCTACGGGTATCCAAAAAGTCCGTCAAATATTGACTAAATGCTCGTTGGTCCTCGGTATATTGGCTAGGGTCTTCTGACCCCATGGCTGCCACTTGAATATCAGACCAGCGTTTGAAGCGGTCGAGGTCAGCTTCGGGTACGCCGAGCATTCCTGCGATAATAAGTACAGGCAAGGGGAATGCGAAGTCGTCATGTAAATCAAACTTTTCATCACCCGCGATGATTTCGTCAATCAATTTATGGGTGAGCGTGGTTATGGTTGGACGAAGATCGTTGATTGCATTGGGGGTGAATGCTTGTTGCACGAGGCTGCGCATTTCAGTGTGCTGAGGCGCATCACAAAGCATGCCTAGGGGTTCCGTAAAGCGCGGACCTTGGCCAAAGTGACTGGAAAAAGTCTTCGTATCTCGCAGCGCACGGTCAACATCAGCGTAGCGTGAAATCGTAAAGAAAGGTGGATTGAACGTTTCGCAGTGGTGTACCGGACACTCAGAAAGCAAATACTGATGCCCAATGCTCGGGTCCTCCATTACCTCGCGGGAGAATGGGCTCCATTGCATTTCAGATTGTCACCTGTTTGATGTCGTCGGTAAATTCTACGCCCTGCAATCCGTTTATCCATATAAGATAATCAATCAATTTAAGGAGGGTCTGACCCTCCTTCTAATAAAGGAGAGTGAGATGAGAATTGGGGTTTCGTTGCCGGTACGAGAGATGGCTGATGATTTGGTGGCGATCAAAGACTTTGCGCAGGCGGCCGAGGGGTTGGGACTGACCCA
>JBNMMV010000389.1:0-3779 GCA_051270205.1 Limisphaerales bacterium | reverse complement strand
CCATAGTACTGTTTGATAATCGAGCATTGTAAACCGACAGGAGAAGATCATCGAAACTAGTTGTCCGCACCTATTTGTCCGAAATTGGCGACCGCACTCGTCAGTATTGACTAGACAAATAATTAGGAGCACGACATGGCAATTGGAGTCGATTGGTCTGAAATCCCGGTGAAGGACATGGGCCGCGCTGTTGAGTTTTATGGTTCAGTTTTTGCAGAACCACTGGGGACCATGGATGGGCCAGATGGTCCTATGCATATTTTTCCAGGCGAAGAAGGTGCTAACGGTGCGTTGACCCTTGAGGATTCGACGCCGGCGGTTCGGTACAGCAAGAGAAAACCTCTATTGGTCCTTTTGGATCTATCGCGCGCTTCAAAGACGCTGAAGGCAACACCGTCGCCTTACATACAGGTACCGAGTAGGAACTCTGCTATTTAGTATCTGTCCCGAAAGTTAGGTTTTTAGAGTTTGTTATTCGATTCGGCATTTGAACTGGAGTATAACTTTGCGCCATCCCGGCGCCGCTCTGCGGTGCCCGCACTACGAAAACAAGCCCTAGCGAGGACGCCAGGTCTTTTTTCTGCGTACGGCTTGGTTTAAAGGCGCAAAGTTATACTCCAGCTCAAATGCCTTATGCGATCCCACAATCAAATCTTGTCCTTTCGGGACAGACGCTAGTTAAGCCCGCTAACGTGCGCGAGCATCTCCTCCCGACTGGGTCCGCGTTGAACCCGCGCCCGGGCGTTGGCGCGGCGACCCTTTAACATGTAGCGATAAATAGTGCGGCGCAGCTTCGCTGACTTTAAAAAATCCCCAGGCTGCTCAATGAGGTTTACGGTGCGCATAATGCCGCGGAAGACGTTAATGTCGTAACGTGCAGCAGCTGCCAATGCGTCTCCAAAGGCGAGCTTCAAATAGGCGCTAAGATTGCTGGCTCTATCCCGTTCCAAGCCTGCCATAACTGATGCGGCCCTGTTGATGCCGTTTTTATCTTCCTGCAAACTGGCGTCATATATAGGTCGGATGCGCGCCAGGCTTTGCTCATGAAAAGCGATTGCTCGCGTTCTAGGGTCGGTATGCGCCTCCAAGACATCAGCCAAGAGATGGCCATGCAAAATACCCGTGCTACAGCCTCGCCCGTACAATGGGTTGGTACGTGCGCTTGAGTCTGCCACGGCGAAAAAATCGAGTACTTCAGGCTTTTCGTCGCTTACATAATCTCGCCAAACGGCATGGATCTGGCCAATGCCAAATGGTTCGGTTGTAGGTGTTGAAGCTTCGGTGCTCAGCCACGGCACCAGACCTGGTATCTGGTTGCAAATGTCGGTGAACTTATCACCGTCCTTTATGGCCTCGCGTAATTCAGTTTCAGCATTTGGTAGGCACAAGATCACTGCAAAGTGACCGCCTTCGCCCTGAAAAACCCCATACTTCAGGTAGCCTAAATCTCCGGCGAAAGGGTCATGGTCATGACGGTTGGGTTCTGGGTAGTCTGGGTTGAGCTTGAAGTGTCGCGTGTAGTACACAATTTCAGCATCATTTCTGCTCTCTGCAATCTCTGCGCCTTCGGCTGAGAGCCACTGGCGAAATTTGCTGACTCTACCGGCTGCGTCGACGTATAAGTCGGCGGTAAACAGGCTTGTCTCGTTGTCGTTGGTACGATCCGTAATTTTTAGCCCCGTTACTCGCAGGGAACTTTGAAATCGGTCGGTGGTAACACCGGTTACGAAAGTGTTGTTGCGAATCGAAATGTTCGGCTGTCGCTCAACATAACGACGCAGTACTGTTTCCATGGTTGCACGTCGGCACATCAGTACCCACATTGCTTCATCACCTGGTTCGGGTGCGTAGTCTGCTGCGAGGTTGGCTGGCACCATGTCCGCAAAATTGACTCTTCTTGCACCCATGGCGAAGAACTCTTCGAGTAAGTCGGGGTAGTTTTCTTCCAGAATACTGCACATCAAACCTAAGAAGGCATGCGGGTGTCGAAATTGTGCGGCGCCTCGACGTTGCCATTCGAAGAAAGCCGTATCGGCGGAACCTTCGGGTGGTGGTTGATCACGTTCCAAGAGGGTGACGCTGTGGCCTTTGCGCTGTAGTGCGAGTGCTGTGCATAGACCGGCGATACCGGCGCCGACGAGGGCTACTTCTTTACTCAAAATTACTGATCCAGTTACTTCAGTTGCTGCGGAAATCGGCCGTTATGGTACCAAGTTTCAAGAATTCTAACTCATGGTCTGCTTCGCGAAAGGTCTCTACTAACCCCGCTTTGGTCCAAGCCTGCATGCCAGGTAGTTGGAGTATGTGCTCAACGTAGGTCGAGCAGGTGGCTGAAATGGCAAGGCTGTAAGTCTGAATGCGGTAAGCCACTGGCGCAAAGAACGCATCGACTGCGGTAAATTTCGCACCGGCAAGAAACGGTCCGCCAAAGTTTTGTAGTCCCTGCTCCCAAAGCTCAACCAGTCGGTCAGTGTCATGTTTCAATGCCGAGGTTGGTTCGTTTAAGTCGATGCGCAGCCCAACATTCATGGGGCATTCGTTGCGAAGGGCGTTAAAGCCAGCATGCATCTCTGCGGCGGCCGAGCGTGCCCAGGCTCGGGCAGCGACTTGATCGGGCCAAACTTGTGGGTGAGTTTCAGCTAGGTATTCGGTGATGGCCAGTGACTCCCACACTGTTTGCTCTGATCCAGTGCCGTCGTCCACTAGTCTTTTGTCAACTAAGCAGGGTACTAGCCCTGTGGGAGAGAACGAGCGGAATTTTTCGTAGGAACCATGATCTTCAAACTGTTGCAGCCGTTCTTCGAAGGCAATATCAAGCTCGGTCATTAGTAGCCAAGGTCGAAGAGACCAGGAGGAGTAATTCTTATTGCCAATATAGAGTGTGTACATTACCGCTGCCGTAATGAGTCGCGCTGATACCAGGCGTCATCTAATCGCGCGCCGCGTAGAGATTGTGCATTGGTTGTGAAGTAGCTGTCTGTTGCTGGGTCGTTTCTGGCCCAGTCATTCACTTCACTTCGAAAGGCGATTTTCCATTGGCCGTCGCGTTTTTCATATCGGTCAACATATCGACCGGAAATGAACAGATCGCGCTCTTTGTCATCTTCAATTATTCGATGGAAGGCTTGGAAATAGACTTCGCCATATGCGGTATCGCCTTCTTTGTCACCCCCGAGATCAATGTTCACTTGGCCGATCATGTGATGGTTGGCTAGGTGATTTTTCAGGGCGTTGTATGCCATCTCAACGAAATCGTCAGGGCCACCTTGGAAGAAGCCATAGTCGGTACTGGCATCGTCATGAAAAGTAGATCGCAATAGCGTTTGATCTAACCGATCGAGCCCCCGCATATAGAGGCCAACTAGATCGGTGATCTCTTGTTTTGCGATAACGTCTTCTATGGAAAGGCTCACGCCTGTTCGGCCTTAAGGTAGCCGTCTAAGGTTTTGTGGAAATGGCGGATGCGTGCTTCTTGGTAGTTACCCAGCGTCTGGGCGCCTTTGAGAGACGCCTTCATGCCCGCCCATTGGCGCTCAAAGTTGTCGGTGTCCTGATCTAGAACGAAGCTTAGGCGGTTGGTCTTAAAAGACTCCAGCGATTCATAGGGTTCGTCTATTTCTAAGCGTTCACAAGGGGCCGGTGGAGGCGCTTCAGCGTTTTCAGGAATTGGCTGCAGCAACAATATGTCGTGCACGCACTTGTCTACGCCTAAGGGGCGAAACCGATAGATCAGTGGAATAACAATGCCTGGAAAAAAGCAGGCATTGGGAAACACGTGA
>JBNMMV010000388.1:0-3784 GCA_051270205.1 Limisphaerales bacterium | reverse complement strand
ACATCATCACCAGTGGTGGGGCAACTGATACCGATAGCGAGATTGCCATGCAAGATCTCATAGCAAATCACGCACCTTTGGCTAAGGCAGCTGACACGTTAGCAGACGACGTCGCGTTCTGGCTCTATTCTTCGGGCTCCACCGGTCGGCCAAAAGGTACTGTTCACGTTCACTCGAGCCCGTACTGGACGGCTGAACTGTATGGCCGAGGTGTGTTGGATATGCGCCAGGATGACATCTGTTTTTCAGCAGCCAAACTATTCTTCGCCTACGGCCTCGGCAACTCGCTTTCGTTTCCTTTGAGTGTAGGTGCCACCGTCGTGTTGATGTCCGGTCGACCAACGCCTGAGGCTATATTTGAAAAGTGGGCAACGCATCGGCCCACGCTTTTTTTTAGTGCACCCACGAGTTATGCGGGCTTGCTCGCCTCGCCTGAGCTGCCCCAAGCGGAGGACGTCACTTTGCGCCTTTGCTCGTCCGCAGGCGAGGCGTTACCGGAAGAATTGGGTTCGCGCTTCTCAGCCCATTTCGGTGTCGATGTGATTGACGGCATTGGCAGCACGGAAATGTTGCACATCTTTCTATCCAACGCACCGGGGCGCGTTCGTTACGGATCCACCGGATGGCCGGTGCCTGGATACGAGATCGAATTACGGGGTGAGGACGATCAGCCAGTCCCTGCGGGTACAACTGGAGAACTGTTCATCAAAGGTCCTACGGCTGCGATCATGTACTGGGGCGACCGTAAGAAGTCACGGCAAACGTTTCAAGGTATTTGGACCAAGTCCGGGGATCAGTATGTCGAAAACGATGACGGCAGTTATACCTACATCGGCAGATCGGACGACATGTTCAAAGTCAGTGGGCAGTACGTCTCACCGTTTGAAGTGGAAGCCACTCTGATACAACACGATGCAGTACTCGAAAGTGCAGTGGTAGGTCTTGCTGATCACGACGGTCTCATCAAGAGCAAAGCGTTCGTGGTACTAACGCCTGGTAGTGAGGTCACGGCGGACGAGCTCAAGCAATTCGTCAAGGAGCGCTTGGCACCGTTTAAGTATCCTCGCTCCGTCGAGTTCCTGGCCGAGTTACCGAAGACTGCAACGGGTAAAATTATGCGGTTCAAGCTTCGAGAGTAGTGTGTGGTCTCGAGAGGGCCGTCATCGGAGTAGCGGTTCGACTAAAAATGTGACCGTTTTGCCGAATATGCACGTGAAATGCAATCGTTGACTAACTGCTGGCTATTCCTTAAACATGTACCTTTGAGCCTGTTAAACAACTGAGGGAGAACACTATGCCTTACACCGCAAATGAGCCGATCGAACAATGGCTCACTGGTGAAGTAACCGAAGAAGTGCTGGAGCCGGATTTACCCATCGTTGATCCCCACCATCACTTGTGGGACATCCGAACATCGACGGGCGAACCCGCCGCAAGCTTTGAGCAAAAAGTCTATTTATGTGAGGAAATCGCCAGTGAAATTCGCGATGGAGGACACAATGTGAAAAAAACCGTGTTCGCTCAATGCGGAGCTTTCTATCGCTCTAATGGTCCGAGCGAAATGAAGTGTGTGGGCGAGACTGAATTTGTTCACGGCATTGTCGCCATGAGCAATTCTGGTGTGTACGGAGATGTGGCGCTGTGTGCTGGCATTTTTAGCGCTGCAGACCTACGGGTGGGTGCCGATGTTGAGCGGGTGCTTCAGGCACACATGGAGGCATCTCCAAACTTCCGCGGTGTTCGAACGGCATTTCCCAGTGACTTGAACGATGAATTCATGTCCGGTTACGCCATGCTTGCCAAACATAATTTGAGCTTCGATAACTGGTCACCGGACTTCGACCGCTTGCCAACACTTGCGCGTCTCGCAGATGCGAATACCGATGTCACGGTCATCGTCAACCACTTAGGCGGTCAAGTGAATACCAATGCGCCCAAAGACGTGGTCGAGCGGTGGCGTGGGAGTATCGATGCTGTAGCCGCATGTTCAAACACGGTTATGAAGTGCGGCGGCGGACAGATGCGGGTCGGCGATTGGGAGCCTGATTTCCATATGCATCAACGCGCCAATCCGCCAGGTTCTGAAGAGTTGTGTGAACTAATGCTGCCGTACTACCAATATGTCATTGAAGCGTTCGGCCCCGAACGTTGCATGTTCGAAAGTAACTTCCCGGTAGATAAGGAATGTGTTTCTTACCGAACGCTTTGGAACCTTTTCAAGCGCATCGCCAGTCGGTTGGGTTTGAGTGAGGCAGAAAAAACAGCAATGTTTAGTGGCACAGCGACACGGGCCTACCGATTGTAAGAATGGACCTGATTGGCAGGTCCAGCTAGCGGGTGGCCAACAAGCACCAGTGCTCGCGGCTGCGGCCGCCATTAAACGCGAAATGGCCTTTGTCTGGAGCCATACACTTTCGGATTTAGTCGGTGGTCAGTTGTCTGCAGGATTTCGCCTCTTGGAGTTCGCGGAGGCTCGGCGAACCGACCCGCGTGCACCAACGATTAACAAATATACGAATACTTACTTTATGACCGCGGCAGAAATTGTTCGCTCGTAGTCGCTCAACCCCGAATAACACGTCTTGGTCGTGCGCCAGTGTCCGTATCATTGGCACGGGTACCTACCCCGTTCACAAAGGTGCCAACGTAGCCTGTTGCAGGTCGCAGAATTCGGCTGCCTCCTGCTGGCAAGTCATAAGCGACTTCAAGCGTGCCTCTATCTGTCAGTCCAAAAAGATTAGCGTGCGCGCCAGCGTCAGAAAGCCCAATGGCTGCGTTTTTGATTAGGTAGCCCTACATGAGTCTGGTTTTCTAATTGGTCAGTCTAGATCCGTGAACGTTGTAGTGTAACATCAGCGTGTTGCCACTTTTCTTCAAACTGACGAAATACTTCTGCGGCGTCTGCTTCTTTGCCTTGTTCTTTAAGGCTTTGGTGCAGACCGTATAGTGACCAGCCATTGTTCTGGTTCCAAAGTAGGTCGCGGCGGTAAACCGCTTCCGCCTGCTCGAACTTTTGAGCCTCCATGAGTGCTGCACCTAGAAAGTGCCGCATGGGTTGAGACCAGTCAGGTGGCTCTGTGTAGTTATTCAAATCTTCAATCGCCACGGCTTCACGGAATGCTGCAATGGCCTGATCTAGGTTGCCTTCGGCCTGAAATATTTCTCCCGCGAGCCCCAATGCGGCGAGTTTCAATACCGCTGAAGCGGGTGTTGCACCAACACGGTAGGTATCTGCATCTGGTGAATTGGCAAGGGTGTCTAACTTCTCGGATTCGCGTTTTGCGTTGGCCAAATCACCGGTCGCCGCGTAGGCACCGCCCAATGCGTAGTGCCAGATTCCATCTAGGTAAGGACGGCCGGTGTAAGCTGGGGTGTGTCCGATTAGCTTGTCCCACTTACCGAATGTTTTATTCACCAGCCAAAGTGCAGCCACACGTTTCTGTCCGCCACGTCGGTCCACGGTCGTTTCTGAAACAAAAGCAGCTGATTTTTCTGCGGCACTGATTGCTCTCGCGTAGTTGCCCTGAACGGTTGCGGCATAACGAATAAAGTCTATCGCATGGGGTGCATGCATTTTATGGTTGAGCGGATAGGTACCCAAATTTGGTAACTGCATATCCCCCCATTGTTCGGCAAAGGCCTTATCTACCTGCTGCGATCGCTCGTTACTTGCAATGGCCTTCTGGTACTGCCCAACTCGCACGTAGATGTGCGCTGGCATGTGCACCACGTGGCCGGCGATAGGCATGGTGGCCTCGAGCCGGTCGGCGGCACCCAATGCTCG
>JBNMMV010000387.1:0-3803 GCA_051270205.1 Limisphaerales bacterium | reverse complement strand
TGTGCAAGATTAGACCTTTAGGGGTGCATCGAACTGACTGCTGAGGCCTTCAATGTCATAAGAAAGAATGATTAAGTCGTGAATGTCGCCGTTGCGATCCTCAACGACGTTTGCCAATAGCGCTTCCGGCCGAAACCCTAGGCTTGCGAAGGCGTGTTGGGCGCCTACTTGGTCTGGTGTCATATGCGCCACGAGCTTTTTTAGACCTAAGCGGCGGGCTACATCGAAAACCTTGCCGGTCAGATGTTTACCTAAACCCTGACCGCGAACGCTGGGCGCGACATTTACACGAATCTCACCCATGCGGCGGGTCCACCGTGCTGCGTGGGTATCAACGGTTGCATAGCCCACCACGCGGTTATCGTCCCATGCCAAAATTGAGACGGTTGCCCCTGTAGAGGTATTCGCTAGCCAGTTCTCGACAACTTCGGGCTGAGTGATGTCGACACGCAGAAAGAGCAGGTCTTGCTCATCAAGGCTATTGGCGAATTTCACGATGGCTTTCTTATTGCCTTTTCTAGCCGGTTTAAGTTCCAGCTTGCTGCCGTTTCGCAGTTTGACTGTTTGCGGATAGTCCGCGGTTGCTTCGGCAACGTGTTCAGGGATAGCCATAATTACTCCGTTATAAAACCGTTATATAACCGTTATATAACCGTTATATAACCGTTGCTAAATTTGGGCCGCTTCGGTTTGTGCGGTGGAAAGTAGTTCCAGGAACACTTCCTCGAACAGTTGGGCCATTCTTTCTAAGTCTGGCAGTAGTTCTGGATCACAGACTAAGTTGAAGGTAATAGTTTGTGCGTAGGTGGTGATCGCCACTGCGAATCCTAAATTACCGGCGAGGGCGGGAAGGATGAGCTGTTGGTCAACCTGTCGATTTGCCAAATACTGGGTGGTTTGTGCGCCCGGCACACTTACGCAGTTGAAATTGAATCCTGCAACTTGGCTTAGCCCACTAGTGAGGGTGCGGCCCAGGTTCTGTGGCATGAGTTGGCCAAGTAGGCGTAGAGGGTTAAAGGTAGCGGGATTCAAACCCATGTTTGTAAACATGCTGCCAAAAGCACTGGGTGCAAACCAGTCGGTGGACGGTATGGCAGGCAATGGTGGTGCCAGTTCGACTAACAACTGTAGTGCGTGTGCTTCGCGGCTATTCCTGATGGCATCGTTTTCCCACCGCACTTGTTGGTGTCGATCAATGATGTTTTGTGGTTGGGCGTTGAGTACGGGGAAAGTGCCTGATATTCGGCTGCCTCTCACACCATCGTCATCTTCTCTGCGGATTCTCACTGGACACATGATGCGTAGATGTGCGCCCTCTACAGAGTCTTGGTGCTCATTTATGTAACGGGCGGCTGCTTCGCTAACTACCGTCAATACCACATCGTTTTCGATGCCTCCCAGTGCCCGCTTGATCTTGCGAACATCACCATAGGCAAACTCTCTGTAGCAAAAATCCCGTTTGGCACCCACCACGCCTCGATTCCAAGGCGCGGCTTGAACTGGTTCGTTAACAAACCGTAAGACTGATTCTGTTGCGCGGCGCAGCATTTCGGTTCTGTCAGCATCTGAACTCTGAAGGTCTTGAGCACGGCTGCTGAAAGATTTTGTATTGTCTCGGATGGCATCTAGCATCATTTCGTTGGCGGACGGAGCCGGGCGTGGATTCCATTCAGGCACATCGACTGCCTTGGCATCTGCTTTCAGGTCAAAAAATACTTGCGCATCATCGCCAATGCTGACGCCTTCGAGCAGGGCATGGTGGACTGTTTGTAGCACGGCAGCCTTGCCTGCATGGTGAATGAGATGCATCCGCCACAAGGGTTGGTTACGTGGCAGAAGTTCGAGCGAAAGAGCCGCTGCATGGCTGAGTAGTTCGGCTGTACTGGTGCCTTGCGTAGTTGATTCGCTAATGTGTTGAGCGATGTCGAATGCATCGTCGTCAGCCCATAGTGGTTGCGCTAGATTGAAAGGCACGTAGGCTAGTTTTTGCCGGTATTTTGGGCAAAGGTGCAACCTTGAAGCGATGTGATCTTGCAGGTCTGTTAAAGCTAGATCTTCGCTCAGAGTCGTGATCGCAGCCGCATGCATTGGCGAGAGCGCATTTTCGACAAATAAGAAGGACGCGGCCTGCTCTGAGATACGCATGTATGCCTACTTTTCCTTGTCGTCAGAGGCCCCGCCTTGGGTCATTGCAAAGAAGTTCTGCCAAGGTGCGATGCTCCCGCTGATCATGTTACGCACAAACTCAGTCTGTTGTTCTTGTGAGTTCTGCATGTTTTCTGCGAATGCGTCCATCATCTGTTGTTGGATACCTTGAACGTCTGGTAAGCCCATAAACCTTCGTAATTCCTCTGGCGAGATGTCGACATCCACATTGATTTTCATGATATTCCCGTCGGGGTGGTTATTTGGGCGAGGAATTCTACATTGAGACCTACGTGAGAACTATCGTTTTAACCCTCCTTTGGTATGATTGGAAGATATGAAGAGCGTCTATTTGAGTTCAGTCTCACGGCGCATCGAGCGCCAATCAGCTCTACATCAATCGACTCGAAACTAATTACTCTAAGTGAGATCAATGAACTACAAAGCCTTCGCCCTCGATCTAGACGGTACCCTTTTGGTCGGAGAAGATTTACCTGAAGAAAACATCGTCGCTCTCAAGCGCGCCAAGGCAGCTGGAATTCAGATTATGATGGCGACGGCGCGCTGGTCGCAGATCGCCGAACGCACTGCGGCTAAAATGGGCATAAGTGATTTAGTGATCGCCTGTTCTGGTGCCCAGGTGCGTGATCCGGTTTCCAACCAAGACATTTTTGATCGCCGTTTACCGGTAGAGTTTTGCGAAGAGCTTTTTTCAATTTGTAATCAAGAACGGTGCATTGCCACCGTCACCTTCGATGACGACGTGCGCGTTAAGCTCGATGGTGAGCCAGATCCTGACACCTTGGCAGAGGAGATGTCATGGGTTCCTGAGCTGATTGTTGACCCAGCTAACATGCCCCGCGTCGCAGCGGTGCAGGGGAGTGGCTGTGTTGCCAAAATTCGCGCAACGTTGGAAGAACGCTATCGCGAGTCGGTAAACATATTTGATTCTATCGGTCCAAGCGGCAAAATCATTATCATCATCACTGCAAAAGCGGGAACAAAGGGGGCGGCACTGCAAGCTGCCTGCGACCATCTCGGAATTGAGCGTCATCAAGTTGTGGCCTTTGGAGACGCGGAAAACGACGTTGAGATGTTTCGTGCCGCGGGTGCCGCTGTAGCTATGGGCCAGTCTGATGCGGCAACAAAGGCAGAAGCCGACTATGTCACATTGGCGAATCATGAAGCGGGTGTTGCCCACGCTGTAAATCTAATTTTGGATCACGGTCGATTACCGCAAAACTAACGTCCACGGAGACCTATGCCTAGAACCAATGCCACCCAAGAAGCAACCTCGCTGCAGGAATATTGGGCATTGCAAGCAGACCCGGTGCTGCTTGGGGCTGGCGTACCCCATGGCAACGGTGAAGCGGTATTGCTCATTCCTGGTTTGTTTGCCAACGATATATACATGGCGACAGCCAGATCTTGGTTAACCCGAATCGGTTATCGGCCAATTGCGTCTGAAATCCTCTGGAACGTCGGCTGCCCTAGGCGGCTGATCGACTCCCTGTCCTCGCTAGTCGCCAAAAGGTTGGGCGCCGAGACTTTTTCTATTATTGGTCATAGTCGGGGTGGTTTGCTGGCGAGCGCACTCACCTCCCGATTTAGTGATCGTGTTAATAATCTAATCGTGGTGGGCTCGCCGCTCGGTGGTA
>JBNMMV010000386.1:0-3807 GCA_051270205.1 Limisphaerales bacterium | reverse complement strand
GCTAGCTGGGGCCGAAAAAATTTACCATTTCCAGGACTAGCTTGCCGACCACGGCTTCCGGTAGGTCGTGGGCCATACCTTCGAACACTACATAGCTTGAGCCAGAGATCGTCTCATGGGTACGTTGGCCGTGGGCGACAGGCAAAAGCGGGTCGTCTTTGCCATGCACAACGAGGGTTGGACTTTTGATGGAAGCCACTTCCAGCGTGCGGTCACCTGCTGCAACGATTGCCAATAATTGCCTCGGCATGGACTTAGGATACATACCTAAGTCATTGAGTTGCTTGGCAACATCTCCTTCGGCACCACCCAAATCTTGCAGGTTACTACCTGCATCACCTTGGGGTTCTGGCAAATCTGGGGCCCCAGTTGTGGACATAATTGAAGTCAATGTAAGCGTTCGCTCTGGATATCTTGCGGCTACGGTTTGCGCAATCATGCCGCCCATAGAGGCACCGACGATATGAGCTTGTTTGATTCCCAGCTCGTCCATGACTCCAATCGTATCCTTCGCCATATCACCCAAGGAGTATGGTGCATCGATGCCAAACCCAATCGCGTTCTTGATCATCTCCCACCATAAAGTCGGTTCACCGAGGTGATCCATACGCTGGGATGCGCCAGTATCGCGGTTGTCGAATAACACCACCCGGTAGCCGAATGCCGTTAGTTGATTGACAAAGTCTTCAGGCCAAAGTCGGTGTGACGCGGTCAACCCCATGATGAGAATAACGGCGGGTGCGTCAAATTCACCTGCAACGAGATAACCAATATCGATATCGTTTATTACCGCGACGTTCATTTCTTTATCAACAGAGTAGCCGTCAGCAAGCGCTGAGCTCCCCATTGAGATGACCAGCAGTATTGTGAGTAGAGGTTTAACCATTTGCATTCCAGTGGGCTTACGGTAATTTGTGATCCAAGAGAAAGGGAATATTAATACATGAAATCACCTATTTGCGAGTTACTTGGTATCGAGTTTCCACTGGTCGCCTTTACCCATTGCCGAGACGTCGTCGTGCAGGTCAGTAAAGCCGGCGGCATAGGCGTGCTTGGCGCAGCCGGATACAACGCCGAAACGCTGGAAGTTGAACTTCAGTGGATCGACGAACACATAGATGGCATGCCCTATGGCGTAGACTTAATCGCTCCTACCAGCATGGCGGTTACCGACCACAACAACAGCCCCGAAGAAATTGCCGCCATGATTCCTGCTGAACATCAGGACTTTGCTGCAAACGTGCTTGCGCAGCACGGCATCGATACCGCAGATGTGTACGCGAACCAACGTACCGGCGCAGGAGGCTTTCTGACCAAGAACAAGGCGACCAATATTATTGACGTCGCTTTTGCTCACCCGATTAAACTTATCGCCAACGCCCTAGGCGTACCGCCCCAATATATGCTCGAGCGGGGTAAGGCTGAGGGCGTGGCGGTTGCGGCCTTAGTCGGGGCCAAAGAACACGCCGCCAAGCAAGTTGAAGCAGGCGTCGACATTCTTGTTGTCTCCGGCACTGAAGCTGGCGGGCACTGTGGTGAGGTTTCTACTATGGTCCTGGTGCCGGAGGTTTGTCAGTATGTCGAAGGCTCAAACGTACCAGTTCTTGCCGCGGGTGGCATAGTCAAAGGTCGACAGATGGCCGCCGTAATGGCCATGGGCGCTGCCGGCGCTTGGACAGGTTCCATGTGGTTGGCCACCAGTGAGGCTGAAACCTCTCAAGTGATTAAGGAAAAATACGTATTAGCGAATTCACGCCAGACAGTCCGCTCCAAAGCCCGAACAGGCAAGTATTCGCGTCAGCTCCGCTCACCTTGGACGGATGCATGGGAATCAGGCGAAGCACCTGAGCCGTTACCCATGCCGCTGCAATCTCTGGTCACCGAAGCACCGCTAGCTAAGATAACCAAATTGGCAGAAGGAGGGCATGAAGGCGCGCGCCAGCTTGCGACTTCATTTGTCGGCCAAGGTGTTGGCTTGATCGACTCGATACAAGACACGCGTACGGTTGTGCGGGAATTTATGGAAGATTATTTGCTCGCTGTCGAGCGCATGTCTAACACATTGGAAGACTAGTTCTAAAGGAGACCAGCATGTCAGCCACTCAAGATTTCGTGTTGAATCAAACGATGCTGCGCATCAAAGACCCTGAAAAGTCGGTGGCATTTTACCGCGACGTGCTAGGTATGACGTTGCTCGACACCTTTGACTTTGCCGACATGGAATTCTCACTTTACTTCCTAGGCTATCCGCAATCTGATATCCCACAGGACGCGGCAGACCGTGCTCGCTGGATCTTCGAACAACCCGCTTTGTTAGAACTAACCCACAATCATGGTACCGAGAAAGAACCCGACTTCAGCTATCACAACGGCAACGAAGATCCGCGCGGCTTCGGCCACATCGGCATATCTGTCCCTGATGTTTACGCTGCGAGCGAGCGCTTCGAGGCTTTGGGTGTGACGTTTGTTAAACGGCCCGACGACGGCAACATGAAAGGTCTGGCCTTCATCCAAGACCCAGACGGCTATTGGATCGAAATACTCTCTTCCGATGGCCTTCGGGATTTGATTCTAGGCAGCTAGGTTCGGCCTTTATGATCCGCCCCCTTATTCTTGCGCATTTTTGTTTGTGCGTAGCTTTGCTCGCAAACGCCGTACATGGTGAAACCATCAAGGTCGCCACCGCGTCTAATTTCATCGCGACTGCCCACACTTTAGCAGCTGAGTTCACGCGCGATACGGGGCACACAGCAGAGATTATCAGCGGCGCTTCTGGCAAACTTTTCGCACAAATTACACACGGCGCACCTTTCGATGTTTTCCTTTCAGCCGATGAAATCAAACCTCGCGAGTTAGTACGCTTAGGCCACGCACTAGCGGACACCAATTTTACGTACGCCCATGGCCAACTTGTGCTCTGGTCGCAAAATGCTGACTTAGTAAAGAACGGCTTTCCACCTGCAGAGCAATATCGAAAACTTGCCCTGGCTAATGCGCGCTTGGCACCTTATGGGCTCGCGGCTCAGCAAGCCCTAAAAGCCCTCAACCTGGTCGACGTCACACAACACAAATGGGTTCAAGGAGAGAATATTTCACAGACCCTACAATTCGCTTTATCCGGTAGTGCGGAACTCGGGCTCATCGCAGCTTCTCAATGGCAGACCTTAAATCAACAGGGCTCAGGCTGGTTAATACCCCGTCACTTACATGCACCAATCAAACAAAACGCTGTGCTGTTGAGCCACGCAGAGCACAATCAAGCCGCAAGGGCGTTTATAAGTTTCTTAAGAAGCGAAAGTGCTGCTCACATAATTGGCTCCGCTGGGTATCTGACGGCGAACAAAAGTGAGTGAAGCCGATATCGGGGCAGTACTGCTTACCCTCAAACTCGCCTCTGTAACTACTGCCGTGTTACTCATTGTCTCTACGCCACTTGCCTGGTGGCTTGCGTTCAGTCCGTCACGATGGAAAACCTTGGTCAGCGCGGTAGTCGCGCTGCCACTCGTTCTGCCGCCTACAGTCATAGGCTTCTATTTGTTATTGGTTCTCTCTCCGACTTCGTTTATAGGTCAACTGGCTGAATCGCTGGGCATCGGTCTATTGCCCTTTACCTTCACGGGCTTGGTGATTGGCTCCTGCATCTATTCGCTGCCATTTGTTGTCCAACCTATACAAAATGCGCTGCTAGCCGTTGGCAAGCGTCCTCTTGAAGTCGCAGCCACCCTGCGCGCCTCACCCATGGATCGCTTTTTCACGATCGCCCTACCGCTCGCCCGCCCAGGGTTCCTTACCGCCTGCGTACTCGGG
>JBNMMV010000385.1:0-3831 GCA_051270205.1 Limisphaerales bacterium | reverse complement strand
CGAAGCTGAAAGGATTGCCAAGATCACCATGAAGTTATCAGAACAGGACATTCCGGCCGACAACTATGCTGGCTTCAGGCAAATTCACGCAGACGTTGTACGTATGCTGAATAGCTCGCTTGATGCCTTCGCACGGCTCGATGTGGAAGCTTCTCTAAGGGTTTTTTCCGATGATGAAGACGTTGACGAAGCCTTCAACGCCTTGGTTCGCCGCTCTATCGATTGGATTCAGGAGACCCCCGAATCAGCCGAACATTACGTCAACCTTATTTGGGCGGCACGTGCGTTAGAGCGCATCGGTGATCACTGCAAGAACATTGCAGAGTACGTTATTTACCAAGTAAAGGGCCAAGACGTACGTCACTCAAACCCGCAGGCATCGGTGGGTTTCGAATAGACGGTTGCCAGTTTAGGCTAAGAGCCGTAACATGCGCCGCTGATTTGCCCAGGTGTCGGAACTGGTAGACGAGCTGGATTTAGGTTCCAGTGTCCTAGTGGCGTGGGGGTTCGACTCCCCCCCTGGGCACCAAGTGATCTGATCTCGCGGAAGCCGCGAGCTCTTTCGAGTTTTTGCTTTGCAAAACTCGGTGAGGTAGCGAAGTGTTTGGCATAGTATTAGCCAAGAGGCCCGGGTGGTGAAATTGGTAGACACAAGGGACTTAAAATCCCTCGGGGGCAACTCCATGCCGGTTCGAGTCCGGCCCCGGGCACCACATGTAAAAGTAGGATCTTAGGCTGGGTGGCAGAGTGGTCATGCAGCGGACTGCAACTCCGTGTACACCGGTTCGACTCCGGTCTCAGCCTCCACTATCTCGATCCCGCACACCGTTCATCGCACAATTAAGAATCCCTCGGCAACGACGATAATCCTGACCTAATCGTCGGCCACGCAGCCAGCAAATATACCGTCATTGACCACAAGGTCATGGCAGCTGCCACATAGATCAAAACATATCCCACAATAACAAACTGCTCATTCTCGCCAGGTGGAATCGCCAACAAAATGGCAATAGCGATCATTTGTAGAACAGTTTTAACCTTACCCAAAAAGCTCACGGCCACTTTGAGCGAAGCATTCATTTCAGCCATCCATTCTCGCAAGGCGCTGATCATGATTTCTCGAGCGACAATGATAATGCCAGGGAGCGTTAGCCAGACGTTGCTGTGATGGGCCATTAATATGATCAGCGCGCTAACCACAATCAGTTTATCTGCTACAGGGTCCAAGAAGGCACCGAATGGCGTGGTTTGATCCATCTTGCGAGCAAGGTAGCCATCAAGCCAGTCCGTGAGGGAGGCAAGTCCAAACAACACAGCAGCCGCTATATAGCTCCACTCCCAAGGGAGAACATAGAGCAGCACGAAAACTGGAATAAGCAGAATTCGTGCAAGGGTAATAATATTAGGCAGATTCATAAGTTATTGTATCGGTTATTAATGGCATGCGGTTATTGATGGCTAGCGGTTATTGATGAACAGATTCATAAATGTCCTGCGCCATGTTACGACTGATGCCGGTGACCTTAGCCAACTCGTCAACACTTGCACCCTTAATTCCGGCTAGACCGCCAAAGTGAGTAAGCAACTCGCGCCGACGCTTAGGACCCACCCCATCAATCTGCTCAAGTTCAGATTGGTTACGGGTCTTCGCCCGCCGTTGCCGGTGACCGGTAATCGCAAAGCGATGCGCCTCATCACGTATGTGCTGCAACAAGTGCACCGCATCTTGATAGTGGAGCATGTTAACTTCACCATCGCTGTGAAAATATCGCTCCAGATCTGGACGACGCTCTGGTCCTTTGGCGATACCAAGCAACTGCACACCTTCCACTTGAAGTTCGTCGAGTACCTGGCGTGCCACGCCCAGCTGCCCCTTGCCGCCATCAATAACCAACACGTCCGGCATCTTCGCTTCACCCTTCTTGAGACGCCGATAGCGTCTGCGCAGAGCTTGCTCCATGGCGCCATAGTCGTCCCCCGGTGTGACGCCTTCAATATTAAACCGACGGTAGTCAGATTTTAGAGGCCCCTGTGTATCAAATACCACACACGAGGCAACCGTCGCTTCTCCCATAGTGTGACTGATATCGAAACACTCTAGCCGCTGAGGCACAGTATCGGATTGCAGCGCATCCTGAAGGGAAACGAACCGTGCAAACATGTTTCGCCGGTCGGAAACGAAATTGCCCAAGTTCATTTTGGCATTTTCGCCAGCAAGGGATAACCACCGCGCACGTTGACCACGAACCTTAGAGACAATCTGAACTTTACGACCAGATTGTTCGCTGAGCGTTTGCGCAATCAACTCGGTCTCTTCGTTGTCATGACTCAGCAGTATGCTTTTCGGGATATCGCGACCCAGAGAAGCCAAATAGAACTGCGAGATAAAGGCAACGAGGAAGTCTGCTTCAGCAAGTGCTAGCTCGTTTTTTGGAAAGAAGGTTCGTTGACCGATGAGACGACCACCACGAACAAAAAGACTCTGTACACAGCTATGGCCACTTTCGCTAACCAAGACGAATACATCCTCGTCACCTGTCTGACCGTGTACATACTGACTTTCCTGTACTTTACGCAAATGTGATATCTGGTCACGGATACGCGCTGCCTTCTCGAAATTAAGGGCCTGTGAGCTCACTTCCATTTGCGCCTTGAATCGGTCAAGTACAGCTTGGCTTTTACCTTCCAAAAACATCACCGCCAGTTCCACATCTTCTAAGTAGTCTGCCGGTGAAACCGCGTTGACACAGGGCGCCGTGCAACGTTGAATTTGATGTTGCAGGCAGGGACGCGTGCGGTTTTTAAAATAGGAATCTTCACAATTTCTCAACTGAAAAACTTTTTGCAGAATGTTGATGCTGTCACGCACAGCATAAGCAGATGGAAACGGTCCGAAATACTTACCCGCTTTCTTCTTGCTTCCCCTATGGAATGTGAGGCGCGGAAAGTCTGTGTGTTCTGTGAGGTGAATAAAGGGATAAGACTTATCGTCACGCAAGACAACATTATAAGGAGGCCTTTCCTCCTTTATTAGGCTCTGCTCGAGCAACAGGGCTTCTGTTTCACTCTGGGTTACGGTGATATCAATTTGGTGGATCTTTGCCACCATCGCCATGGTTTTCGCTTGCAAACCTTTGGCCCTAAAGTAACTGCTGACCCGGCTCTTGAGGTTGCGGGCTTTACCCACATAGAGGGTACTGCCTTGAACATCAAGCATTCGGTAAACGCCGGCTTTTTTGGTCAAAGACTTAAGGAAAGGTTCTGAATCGAATACAGGATCGGGCATGTAACCACTATAACTACACACCGTGAAATCCTCAATTTGGTTATGTCAGCGCAGCAACGTCTTTGAACACCTTGTGAAACATTTCTTTAGTCAAACGGCCTGTATTCACGTTGAGCCTACTGGGGTGGTAGGAGGCCACAAAATGAAGATTACGATCTAACTGGAGTGAGAGTCCGTGTTGAAAAGGCGGCAGGCGGGTACTCAGAGCCTTACCAACTGCCCGGTAGGCGATCCCCCCCAATGCCACGACAACCCGCGGCAAACGGTTTCCGGGGCCAGCCAAGCTCTCCAACTCGCGGACCAAATAGTCCAAGCAACTTCTCGTTTCACTTGTTGTAGGTGCATTCTGAGGCGGCAGGCATTTAACCGCGTTAGTCAAAGTAACACCCTGTAATTTTACGACACCACCTTCGGTGGTTCTACAGAAGCCGGCCTCCTCCAGCGCAGAAAACAACAGTGTCCCGCTGGCATCGCCTATAAAGGCTTGGCCGGTGCGTGCAGCGCCATGCAGTCCAGGTGCCAATCCAACAACTAAGACACGACCA
>JBNMMV010000384.1:0-3852 GCA_051270205.1 Limisphaerales bacterium | reverse complement strand
TGCGGGGCCGTCCCATGGTTCCATGAACGATGAGTGATATTCGTAGAATGCTTTTTTGTCGTCGCTCATGCCAGCGTGTTGCTGCCATGCCTCAGGAATCATCATGAGGACGGATTCCTGCAGTTTGCGACCAGACATCAACAAGAATTCGAGCACGTTATCGAAGGTACCAGAATCAGAACAATCAGGCTCGACGATGGGGAATAGTTTTTCGATGTCATCACCGAAAAGATCACTTTTGGCGACACCTTGACGGGCGTTCATTGAGTTGACGTTACCCAGAAGGGTGTTTATCTCGCCGTTATGACTCATAAAGCGATTCGGTTGCGCACGATCCCATGACGGGAATGTATTGGTTGAGAAACGAGAGTGCACCATTGCTAGGTGGCTTTCGTAGCCAGGATCTTGAAGATCCTTGAAGAACGGGAATAGCTGATTTGGCGTCAGCATGCCTTTAAAGACGATGACTTTTGTTGAGAGTGAACAAACGTAAAAAAGCTGTCGCTGTTGCAGTGTTTCGTCACCTCTGAGCAGGTGAGTTGTGTGCTTGCGAATGATATAAAGTTTGCGCTCGAAATCGTCGCCTGTGACCCCTTCTGCGGCGGCTATAAACAACTGCTCGAAATGTGGCATTGCGGCGCGTGCAGCGTTGCCAATGTCCGCAGCGTCAGGATCGATGGGCAGTGTTCTCCAACCGATGAGACGTTGTCCGGCAGCACTGATTTCGTTTTCGAAAACAGCCTTACAGTGCGCACGTTCTGTCTCATCATGGGGTAAGAAGACGTTACCCACGCCATAGGCGCCATGTTCGGGCAATGCTTCACTGAATTCGCTTGCAGCGATTTTGTTAAACAAGGCGTGTGGTAGACCGGTGAGAATGCCTGCACCGTCGCCTGTATTTTTCTCGTATCCAACGCCGCCTCGGTGTTCCATACAGCAGTTCATGTAGCCTGCGTCGGAAACTATTTGATGGCTTGGGCGCCCTTTGATGTCACAGATGAAACCAACGCCACAACTGTCGTGTTCGTTGGCAGGGTCATACAACCCACGTTTTTTCGGCAGCCCGCCGTTTACTACAAGTGTCATAGCTCTCTCTTTCATTGCCCTTAATCTCGCTCGCCCCCGTACACTTTCTGCCCCAAACCCAAATTCGGAGGCGCGGAAACCCGTCTGCTCGACTTGAGCGGACTAGCGGCAACATTACCGCTCGCTTTTGCGCCTGGTAGTTGTGTACATGTAAGTCGCTGTTTTTGTTGCGCTTTAAACGCGATATACGCGTCTATTTACGTTTTTAGTACGTCTATCTACGTTTATCTACGTTTATCTACGTCTTTAGTACGTCCATGTAACGTCGGCTCTTAACAAATCGGTGCTAAGTGACCTCTTGTTCGACTTGCCGGGGATTTACCGGAGCTGTCGATATTCTTCATGTAACGTCGTGCAACATTGTGCGACCGATTGCAGACCCAAATTGCGGGTTTGCAATACGAACCGCGGACTTTCTCAAAAAATGGCCCATTTATCAAGTTTGGGAATGCATAGATTCTTGACGAAAAAGGGTGCAATTTTTAATGAAAACAAAGAGTTAAGGGGCGATTCGATACCAATAGCGATAGATATGTTTGAAGCCCATTTTTTCGTAGAGGCGGCGGGCCGAAGAATTGTCAGCCACAACCTGCAAATAGGCGGTTTTGGCGCCTAGGTTTGAACCCCAATACAGCAAGCTGTTGACTAGGTCATGCCCTAGTCGTTGGCGGCGGTGTTCAGGATGGGTAAAAATGTCGAACAACCCCAGCAAGTCATGCTCAACGACGCCTAGACCGCAGGCGAGGGGTTTGTTGTTGCCCGCCTCTTGGTCGAGAAGGGTCGCGAACCCCGTCTCAGCGCCTATGGCATTGAGAATCAACCGGTGTAGGGTTCGTGTCGGTTCGTCCATGCCGGTTAGCGCGCAATACACTGTAAGCCAGTCTTCTAAGGTGTTTAGATTTATATTTGAAGCGCTTCCCTCGAGCGAGGTCAGATCCAATGCCAGAACTAGACTGGGGTCCGCTGCGCGGTAGCCTCGCGCTTCAAGTTGTTGTTCCAAAATCTCGTTCGATGGGTTGATGTCGGTGAGTCGAAAGACGGTTTGTAGTTGCTCGCGCGCATACAAGTTCTCGCAGTAGCGGATTTTCTCCAATGTTTGGGCCGATGATGTGGCTGTGTTTGAAGGGTACAGCGGTACGATACTGTTAGAACGCTTGGTAAAACCTCTTGAGAACCGTAACACCCAGCCATCTATGAGCATCTGCTGCATCGCCGGCCATGCGTTCAAGGACGCCTCCTCCACGCGTTGAGCTGAGGTTTGTTGTGATTCGATTGAGTCTGATACCACCTTGGCTCCTTTCATTAACGGCCGTCGCTCAATACAATAGCCGCCGCAGATTTATACACCAAAAATAGGAAGAGAGATTTTCATGAAAGATCCAGTACGCGTAACGATTACAGGAGCCGCTGGGCAAATTGGCTATGCCCTGCTATTCAGAGTGGCATCAGGAGCGATGCTTGGCAACGATCAACCCGTCGTATTGCAGTTGTTGGAAATTACCCCCGCACTCGATGCGCTGAAGGGTGTTGCCATGGAATTAGACGATTGTGCATTCCCATTGTTGGCTGGCATCGTTCAGACAGATGACGCCAACGTCGCCTTTAAAGACACTGACTACGCGTTGTTGGTGGGCTCACGGCCTCGTGGACCAGGTATGGAGCGCAAGGACTTGTTGGAAGCCAATGCGGCCATATTCTCAGCTCAAGGGAAAGCCTTGAACGAACATGCCAGTCGTAATGTGAAAGTGCTGGTTGTTGGAAATCCAGCAAACACCAACGCGCTTATCGCCCAACGTAACGCGCCGGATCTTGACCCGCGTAACTTCACCGCCATGACCCGATTGGACCATAATCGAGGTGCGGCACAACTTGCCCAGAAAGCAGGTAAGCATGTGAGCGACGTCGATGGCCTGTGCATTTGGGGTAATCACTCGGCAACTCAATACCCAGATATTCATCGGGCGACGGTTGCAGGTAGCCCGGCGATGGATTTGGTGGATATGGATTGGTACGAGAATGACTTTATTCCGACGGTCCAGCAGCGCGGGGCAGCGATTATCGAAGCTCGAGGCGCATCAAGTGCTGCGTCGGCCGCAAACGCTGCCATTGATCATATGCACGATTGGGCACTAGGCAGTGACGGTATTGTCAGCATGGGTGTTTATGCCGATGGCAGCTATGACATTGATGGTGGATTGATCTACTCATTCCCAGTGACTTGCAGTGGCGGTGATTGGCAAATTGAGCAAGGTGTAGAAATCAACGATTTCAGCCGAGCCAAAATGGATGCGACCGCACTAGAATTGTCTGAAGAACGAGACGCCGTAGCGCACCTGCTGCCATAATCGAGGTAAGGAAATATGAGTCAAGCAATCGTACGGACGTTTGAACTGAATATCAGTGATGCCCAACTAACGGACCTCAAACAACGGCTCGCTGCCACTCGGTTTCCAGAAGCAGAAACCCCTGACGATTGGAGTCAGGGGGTTCCGTTAAGCTACGCTCAAGAACTGACGACATATTGGTTAGAAGAGTACGATTGGCGAGCACGCGAAGCCTATTACAATCGATTCCCTCAATTTAAAGTCAATCTGCAGGGCTTAGACATACATTTTTTGCATGTTAAAAGTCCAGTCAAAGACGCTAGGCCGTTGTTGATGACCCATGGTTGGCCTGGTTCGGTTGTAGAATTCCACAAAATAGTTGAACCACTGACGAACCCCGAATTACATGGTGGCAGCGCCGCGGATGCCTTTCACGTGGTGG
>JBNMMV010000383.1:0-3856 GCA_051270205.1 Limisphaerales bacterium | reverse complement strand
TTGGTACGGATCATTTAGGCAGAGATGTTTTCTCACGGGTGTTGATAGGTGCTCAGATTTCTATGATCGTGGCCTTCTTAACTGCCGGCTTGGCCACAGTTGTCTCCATAGTCCTCGGTATTGCTTCTGGATATTTTGGCGGTCGGGTAGACATGTTCATTCAACGGGGCGTTGACGCATGGATGACTTTTCCTGATTTGGTGTTGCTGATTGTTGTTGTCTCGATCGTAGGGCCAGGAATTCCACAGATAGTGATTATTCTCGGACTGTTATACGGCATAGGCGGGTCTAGGATTGTGCGCGGTGCTGTGGTCACCGTAAGAACAGAGACCTATACCCATGCAGCAGAGTCCATGGGTGCGCGCACCCTGCATATCTTATGGCGGCACATTCTGCCGAACATTATGCCGGTGGTCATTGTTTTGTTCACCACCCGTATTGGCGCAGTCATACTCACTGAAGCGGGGTTATCTTTTTTGGGGCTCGGAATCCCGCCGCCTGCGCCAACTTGGGGGAGTATGTTGAGTGGTTCAGGCCGTACCTATATGTATATGGGTCCTTGGCTTGCGTTGGCGCCAGGCTTGTGTCTGACGATTGTTGTATATTCGATTAACGTATATGGCGATGCCCTTAGAGACTTGTTAGACCCGCGAATGCGAGGCAGCCGATGAATCTTGTGCAGCGTGTTGTGACGTTACTTGTGTTTGCAATGGTAGGCTGTTCGGATGTTAAGCGAACGTATGAGCATCCCGCCGTCGATGTCAATGAACCGCCTCAGTACGGCGGCGATCTTAATATAGGCACGGTCTATGTCTCACTGTCGCCGTTGTCTTGGGACCCGGCTGATTGGAGTTGGAAGTTAAACCATGATACCGGGGCCGTGCGTGAACAGTTGTTTGCGGCAGACCTCAAACAAGCCGAAAGATACGGTGGGGCGCACAACTTCCGTGCGGAAGCGTACATTCCAGCAGAGGCCTTACGTGGGGAGCTTGCCGAGAGCTGGTATTGGGAAGATGAACTCACGCTTGTCGTCAATCTGAGGCGTGACGTAATTTGGCCAGAAAAAGAAGGCATGATGTCTTCTCGGCCACTGACTGCGGAGGATGTGGTTTTTACCTACCATTATGTCGACCAGTCACCGAAAAGAATTGCGACCTATTTCGAGCATATCGATCGGGTTGAAGCGCGAGATTCGCACACAGTGGTTTTCCACCTCAGCAAGTACAACGCGGAATGGGCTTATCGATTCGGCTACGGCTACTACACTGGCGTTGTGCCGGTGGAGACTGCCAATATAGATGCGAAGGACTGGCGTAATGTAACCGGTACCGGGCCATTTGGTTTAGAGCGATACATACAAAGTAACGCGCAAATCTATGCCCGTAACCCAGACTATTGGGACACTGAAGAGATTGGTGGTCGAGAATATGAGATTCCGTTCGTTGACTCGGTAAGCTATCGCATCATTAAGGATGAAGCGACTCGTCTGTCTGCCTTGCGCACCGGCAAGCTGGACGTACTTGAGGTTCTGCGGTGGATTGCAGTAGACCACTTGAAAGAAACCACGCCCGAGCTCAAGTGGAAACGATCGTTAGCCATGGCCGGGACATTTATGGTGCTGCGCATGGATCAACCACCATTTGATGATATTCGAGTGCGGCGCGCGATTAATCTGGCGGTTAATCAGCAAGAAATCATGGAGCAATTTTACGGCGGTCATGCCGAACTGATGGCTTATCCCCAGCATCCTGACTTTGGCGCTTACTATGAGCCGCTTGAGGAGATGCCGGACAGTGTTCAGGAGCTCTTCACGTTCAACCCAGAAAAAGCGCGGCAGCTACTGGCTGATGCTGGCGTTCCAGAGGGGTTTGAGTTCGACGTGCAGCTGTGTAGTTGTAATGTTCAGCATATGGACATAGCGCCGCTGTTAGCGAGATATCTAGAGAGCGTTGGCCTGAAGGTGAACTTGCGTCCACTGGAGTATGCTTCGTTCTTGTCGATGATGACGACCCGAAACCACTCTGCGGGTTATCTCATGGCCAGTGGCCACACTAATCCGACAACAGCACTGCGCAAGAATTTTCTCACAGGGCAATTGTGGAATCCGGCGCAGTTTAGTGATGCGGACATAGACGAACGACTCGATCTTATGTTGACGTCTCGGGATGAAACCGATCGAGTGGAGATCGCTCGTAAGATTACCCGCGAAGTGTTGGATGCAGCCCCTTATCTTTGGTTGCCTACACCATACGTCTATACGGCGTGGTGGCCATGGGTTAAAAATTATAACGGTGAAACACGCGCAGGTGCCGTGCGTCCGGGGCCCATCTACGCACGGATGTGGATTGATGAAGAATTGAAGCGTTCCTTGGGGTTCGAATAGTAATGCCTCTTTTGGAAATTGAAGATTTGGCGGTGACGTTTAATAGCGATCGAGGGCTTGTTCGCGCGACCGACAGTCTGAACCTGACGCTGGAAGCGGGAGAAACACTCGCTGTGGTTGGTGAAAGTGGATCAGGGAAGAGCGTCACTGCGTTGTCGATTCTAGGTTTATTGGGTGATGCTGGAACAATATCCGAGGGACGGATTAAGTTTGATAATCAAGATCTGACGCAGTTGCCAGAAAAGGAGCTGCGCAAAATTCGAGGCAATCGCATAGCGATGATATTCCAGGAACCAATGTCTTCGCTAAACCCCTCTTTGACCATTGGCAAACAGGTGGCTGAACCGATTTGGTTACATCGAAAGCTAGGCTGGGACGAGGCCTATGTTGCGGCCGGAGACTTGTTAGCGCAAGTCTCCATTCCCGATGCGCATAGCCGGCTAAAAGATTATCCGCATCAGTTTTCTGGTGGCATGCGTCAACGCGTGATGATCGCCATGGCTCTGGCGTGCCAACCAGAAATAATCATCGCCGATGAACCGACCACAGCACTCGATGTAACCGTACAGGCGCAAATACTTGCGCTGTTAAAAGAGTTAACTCAAAGAAACAACTCGGCGATGATCCTAATTACCCATGATCTTGGTGTCGTTGCGCGATATGCAGACCGTGTTGCGGTGATGTACGCGGGACGTATTGTAGAAACGGCCGACGCGCGCTCGCTCTACGCAAACCCGCAACATCCCTATACCCAAGGCTTACTCGCCAGTATTCCTAGGTTGGATGGTGAGAGCGGCACTCGTTTGGCTACCATCGAAGGGCAACCACCTGATCTGGCTCGCTTGGGCCGCGGTTGTGCCTTTGCTCCGCGTTGTCCCCATGTACAGGCACAATGTCGAGAGACGAGCCCACTGCTAAAACAAGCAACAACCACTAACTCTATTCATTTGAAGGCCTGTCACGTCGATGTCTGAAACAGCCACACCTTTGCTACAGGTCAAAGATTTGAAGGTTCATTTTCCGGTCGCGAACGGCGTTTGGGGACAAGTCACGGAGAGTGTAAAAGCGGTCGACGGTGTTTCGTTCGACTTGCATCGCGGTGAGACTTTTAGCTTGGTTGGAGAAAGTGGGTGCGGCAAATCCACAACCGCCTTAGCTGTGTTACGGATGCTTGAGGTTACACAGGGGCGCATTCACTTCGAAGGTGAGGATGTCACTGATTTCACCCAGTCTGAACTACGACCACTACGTCGACGCATGCAAATGGTCTATCAGGACCCATTTGCCTCGCTCAATCCACGGATGAAAGTAGGGGAGATTATTGGTGAGCCCTTAGTCGTACACCAACTTCAAGGCGATCGCACAGCCTTTAAAAATAGGGTTAACGAGTTGATGGACATCGTCGGATTGCTCCCCGATATGGCCTCTCGCTACCCGCACGAGTTTTCAGGCGGGCAACGCCAGCGAGTGGGT
>JBNMMV010000382.1:0-3876 GCA_051270205.1 Limisphaerales bacterium | reverse complement strand
AGACCACTGATTTTGCCAATGTAGAGCAGGTTTATAAGACCGTGCTTAATGGTCCGCCAGCTAACCGAGCTTACGTGGTCGCCACCTAGGACCATTAACGCGTTGGATCATCCGTCAGTTGAACGACCATTTTTCCATCGTTAGCGCCTTCGAAGAGACCGATGAAAGCGGCAACGGCATTGTCGATTCCGTCGAATATGGTTTCGCGGTATTTTAAATCACCAGATGCGATCCAATTACTCATATCTTTGCGAAACTCAGCTTGGCGGTTAGCAAAGGCTGATACAACGAATCCTCGAAGCGTAATGAACTTATAAATCGTTTCTGTGAGATTTCGAGGTCCAGGCGTCGGACTCTGATCATCGTTGTAGTGGGCGATCATGCCACAGATTGGTACTCGTCCATGAGGCTTCATGTGCGTGAGTGCAGCTTCCAGTTGCATGCCACCGACATTCTCGAAGTAAATATCTATGCCGTCTGGCGCGCCTTTTCTGAGTTCAGTCAGTGGATCGCTGGTTTTATAATTGAATGCGTGGCTGAAGCCAAATTCTTCAATCAGCTGTTGCACCTTTTCATCACTGCCAGCGCTGCCGATGACGGTGGAGCCTTTAATACGGGCAATTTGCCCGACGACGCTGCCGACTGCGCCTGACGCTGCTGATACATAGACGGTTTCACCGTCTTTGTATTCTCCAGTAACTAACAAGCCACCGTAGGCCGTTAAACCGGGCATGCCCATAACCCCAAGGTAGGCCGACAAAGGGGCAAGGTTTGGGTCGATCTTGCTCGCCTCATTGCCCTTTAATTTCGCAAATTGTCGCCAGCCTAGCCCGTGTGTTACGTAGTCACCTTCGCTAAAATCTGGGTGATTTGTAGAGATCACTTTGCCGACAGCTGCACCCGCCAGCACTTCTCCCGTGGGCCAAGCTTCTCGCATGCGCCCGCGCATGTATGGGTCGACTGACATATAGACATTCTCGACTAGAATTTCTTGGTCTGCAGGATTACCGACATTAACTTCAACCAACTCGAAGTCATTAGGAGATGGCTTACCGGCAGGTCTGGATTTCAGATGTATTTCTTTGGATTGCATACTGTTCTCGCTTTAAAGAGTTGATTTTGGATGAGCAAAAAGCCATTCGATAACGTGGCGATTAAAGGTATCTGACAAATTTGGTACGTGGGCGCCGTTTTGAATGGTCCATAGCGCTAAATTCCCCTGAGCATCAAAATGGGTGACAGTTGTCTCATTGCCCGCGATACTAACATCGAGGTCTAACCTAGCATCTGTCACTTGTGTGGCTGGAGTGGCGGCCAGGTAGTTAACCCAACTTTCCATTGTTTGGTGGGCACTGGCATAGGCCGCACCACGAATTTCTCCCCCTTCGTATTTGATCGTCGAATCTTCAGAACCATGTATTTGTAGAATATTCACCGGGCGCGTCGGTGGTGTGCCCGATAGCTCGCTGGGGGCGGCTCCTGCCAGGCTCGCGATTGCAGCGATGGTTTCTGGATGATCATAAGCTAAACGGTGTGACATAAATCCGCCGTTGGAGTGGCCGATTAAGTAGATTTGGTTTTCATCAACAGCGTATTGCTTCTTCGTCTCTGCAATCAGATCAGCGAGAAAGGTTGAGTCATCAACATCACTGGCTTGCATGTTGCAACATGCCAAAGTCGCGTTCCAAAATCGATTCTTCTGACCTTGTTTTTCCACCGTACCATCAGGCAGAAGAAGCAGAAAATCGTATTCGTTTACGAGTGCACTGAATTTCATGTAACTGTCTTGCCCTGCGCCACTTGAAGTGTAGCCATGAAGCAATAGGACCAACGGCCGCGGTGTCTCGGCAGAGTAGTTCTCAGGAACCTTCAATTCGACATCTGAACGGGGCGTGGTGATGGTTGCTGCGTGAGAATAGCTGACCCCTGCAAGTGAGCAGACAACGAGCAATAACCTGATTAGGGAAATAGAAAGGGACATAGTGACTGAATTCTCCGGGTGAGCTAAAACCCAGCGTATCACCATATCGGCGAAAACGCCCGGTGCGAGAGCCTGCTCAGGCAACAGGTGCGCCTGTGCAGTTAGAAGATGGTCTAGAGCTTCAAAAAAGACTTCATAAGCGCAAATACATCCGGTTGGGTGATGAAGATTGGCAGCTCAATATCCGCGCGATTTGCATACAGCGGTACGGCGGCGCCTGTATGTTCTTCAGCAAAAAAGTCGTTAGTAGCGTAGTTAACCGCCATGGTGCCGCCGAATGGCATGTTTATCCGAACCAGGCTGCCGGGCGTAAAAACGGGCACGCCAAAGGCGCTAAATAGACTACCGTTAGGAACGATCTGTGCAGCTTGGCTATGGTCTGCAGTGACAATGACCAGGGTATCGCCATTTCTATCGGCGAATTCTAACGCTACTGCCAACGCTTCCTCGAGTTGATCGAGTTCTCCAATGGAGCCGCAGGCATCGCGTGCGTGTGACTTCTTGTCAATGGAGGCAGATTCGATGACCAATACGAACCCGTCATTGTTTGCGCGGGTCAAATGGTCGATGGCGGTTTGCGTCATCATTGCCAGCGAAGGTGTTTGTTTGAATTCCGGATTTGCTACGCAATTCATCGGCTCAGGCAACGTTACATCTCCCAGTGACCAGTGAATGCTGTTTAGAAGACTGACATCAGGTTTCTCCCCTGAACGTCCTTGATCTCCATGTAGTCGTACTGGCAGATGTTCCGGGGCGAATAAACCAAGTACCCGATCCGCTTTTGTTTGCTGCAACTGTTCGAGTGTTGAGACAGTCGTAAATCCCGAGGTCTGCGCGAGTTCAAGCACAGGTGTTTGCAAGCCTTCTGCCTTAACTGCGAAATGTGTTTGGCCACCACCGAGAACAATGTCTAAATTCGATTGCGCAATCTGTTCGGCGATGCTGCCGGCGCCGCCGTTAGATTTTTGATGTTGGTGGCAGTCATAATCTTCTGTCACCATTTCATCTGGATTTTCGCACATGCGGATATTGATGTGCGACATAAACACTGCCGGCGTAGCATCAGTAACACTAGCCGTGGTCACTACTCCGGTTTTTAAATTGGCTTGTTGTGCCAGTTCTAAGATTGTGGGGATAGCCTGGTCAGAGGTTGGTCTTGTTGCAATTCTTGCTCGACTGGTAACTTCTCCAGTAGCCATTGCGGTGCCGCTACCAGCGGACTCGGCCACATACAATGGAATGTCTGGGTCGAACTCGTCTACCGTGAGTACTTGAACTGAACTCCGTACTGGTAAAGTATCCATCAAAAGGCGGCCTCGCGGGCCTTTCAAGTAGTTTCGCGCAATGGTGATTTGTTGATCATCCATGCCATCGCCAATAATAAGGATGACGTTGGGTGGGTTGTTTGCCGATACATTGGCGAATAGAGTGCTGGCGATTAATGCGCTAACAAAGAGCGTCCCGAAAATAACGACGTAGCGAAACAAGTGTACCTCGACCAATAATTGAAACTGAAGTGTGGATTGAAGCATAGCCGCCGTCGCCGCGCCACGATATACGCGCCACCATATAGAGGTGTTAATCTAGGGCTCAGAGCTGGAGGCGTTATGTTGAAAATTTACGGAGTACCCAATTCCCAACCTGTTCGAGCGGTTGTTTGGGTCTGCCTAATGAAGGGTTTGCCCTTTGAGTTTGTTATGACGAGTCAAAACAAAGCAGCCAAGACGCCTGAGTACCTCAAAACCGTTAACCCCAGAGGTACCATTCCATCAATGGACGATGATGGTCTGGTACTATGGGAAAGCCATGCGATTTTAGTTTACCTTTGTGAGAAGTATGGCTGGACTGACTTGTGGCCGGAGGACTTGGGTTTGCGCGCCAAGGTGAATCAATAC
>JBNMMV010000381.1:0-3921 GCA_051270205.1 Limisphaerales bacterium | reverse complement strand
ACTGCAACCCCGCTCTTTCGAATGGAAAACACGCGTGCTCCGTACTTTTAGCTCAGCATCAAAAAGGCGGTTATAGTTCCTATCCGTACTGCAAAAACAGCCACATAGCCGAGCCTCGCGGGACAAGGTTGATCACTACAGACCGTTGATCCTCAAGGTCATACAACAGACGTGCCCGTCCCGAAAGGGGATTTTTTGAACATGGGATCACATAAGGCATTTGATCTGGAATTAAACATTGCACCACTTAACCTCATGCCGAGTCCCCGCGCTAGCGCGGGTGCAGAAAAAAGACCTGGCGTCCTCGCCTGGGTTTGTTTTCCCAAATGCGAATCGGTTCGGGCACCGCGGAGCGGCGTAAGGTTGGGTGCAATGTTTAATTCCAGATCGAAGGCCGAGTCGAATAGCAAACTCAACAAATCTATCTTTTCGGGACAAGCACTAACCAGGCTTATTGGTCCTTCCCACAAAAAGCTCGTTAGGCCTTATTTTTTCGTATTCACTCAGCACAGGGGCAAACTCCTCAGGCGTACTCGCGTGAATGATTATGCCATCGGCGCCTGCCGTGAATTGATCGACCCATCGTTGCGCGCAGACCTTGGCAGAACCCACCGCAGCTGGGCGCCAGTGCTCCGGTATTAATTTTTCAACTTCTGCCATTTGCGCCGTGGTCGCCACACTGTCAATCATGCCCCCCACAGAGGTGACCGCCTCATGCCTGCGAAAGTTCTGCAATATTTCGGTATCCCAGCCGTTAACAGCAACCAACATGTCGCCATAACCCGGTATCTGCAAGTAGGTCGCGAGCCGTGCAATGATGAATTTCAAATAGACTTCATCACTGACATCACAGGCTGTCGCAAACACGGACCAGTTCTTAACTACTCCTTCTTGGCGACCTGCCTCTTTTTCTCCTTCGCGTACTAAGGCCACCGCATCACTGAGTGCGTCGTCACTCATGAAGGTATGTAGGTGTGTACCGTCATAAACCTTGCCCGCGTGCTGCAGACTCTTTGGTCCGAAGCCGACATAGAGGATAGGTATGTCTTCATCCAAATAAGCTGGCATCGAGAGCACTTTATATTGACCCAATGCAGAGCTGTAGTTGGTCAACGTCTCGCCTTTCCATAAGCGCCGCATCACCTCAATAAACTCCGCTTCACGCGCATAGGTTGGGTGATCGAGCCCCATGGCTTGCCAACGTTGTTTCACGCCTTTGGCGAGCCCTAGAGCAAAGCGCCCCTCGGACAAGCGGTTTAGCGTGCTGCCCATGGAGGCCGTAACGGTAGGATGCCGCGTATTAATGTTGGTGGCCGAAGTGCCAATGAAGATCTCAGTAGTGACCGCAGCGACGGCACCACAAATCGCACTGATCTCCTTATAGTCTGACCGTTCAGAGATCATGATATTGCCAATACCCAAGGCTTCTGCATCTTGGGCTTGTTTTAGGATATCGCGAGGCGTGCGGGTATGCCCCGGCAAGCCGTAAAACCCGAGCTCAGGGAACTTCGACGTATAGTCTTGGAACATATTCACACCTTTTAAATGTAGCCTTCACTTTAGTGGCTCGACAACGGATGCACAAATGTAAGCCGGGTAAAAAGTATGCAGCGGCATACAAATTCTTGTAACTTAGAAACTCAAACCAGCCTGAAGAGAGCTTAGCAACCATGACTCAAGGGCAACCACCCCAAGTCTGGCGACAGGACGTATAGCATTGGCCCCAACCAACGAATTGGCTCGTAACTAGCTTGGAACTGGCTTACGAAACATATGGCGATCCAGCCAAGCCCGCGATTTTGCTCCAACATGGCTTCTTGTCATGCAACGGCCAATGGTTACTCAACCGCGAAACCCTCGGCGCTAAATACTATCTTGTTATGGTGGAACTTTGGGGCCACGGCAACTCACCGACCCCAACCGATATCACACACTACACAGTGGACACCTATTGCAGGCAATTTGAAGCAATTCGGGCCGCTTTGAACATCCCTCGCTGGCACCTCATAGGCCAGTCCTATGGCGTTGGTATCGTCTTAAATTACGCGATCAGGTTTCCCCAAGTGTGTTCTAGCCTAGTAGCGACCAATTCAAAATCTGCGTTTGGGCAACAAAGCGCTAGCCAGTCAAAGCGTCGTTACCCTCAAAACCACGAAAATTTCGATGCTAGGAAGTTACCCTATCACCCTATCCACGCTCGACGATTCCCAGCCCATGTCAAACACGCAATGGTCACAAGCGCCGATACAATGTCTGCAGAAGCGATCATATTGGGAGGCAAGTTAGGCGCTAATCTGAACTGCAATGACCGTGTCGGTGAGCTGACAGTTCCTCTGCTCATTGCCAATGGCCAATATGAAAAATCGTTTCAAACAGATTTGGCAGTGCTGCAACAGCGTTACCCACACCTACGAGTCGAGAATTTAGCAGGGGGGCATTCAGTCAACATTGAAGCCGCCGATGCTTTCAATCAGGTTGTATTAGAGTTCCTAACATCAAACAGAGATAAATAAATCTTTCTATTCCCTTAGTGATTCGCGCGCCCACTTTAGGTAACGTTGGTATCTGGGATGGGCGACTCTAAGCCCGATGAACCATACTCAATCTAACAAACTCAATCCAAATAGAGTCTTAGGGGAATACATGAGATACGAAACGCCAAAATCCATGAAGGAGGCGGCTGGCCTGATGGCCAAAGCTAAAGGTAAGGCTTGCATCCTTGCAGGTGGCACCGACCTTTTGGTACAGATGAAAAGTGGGATGGTCGAACCCGATTTAATTGTCGACATTAAGCACATTCCTGCAACACAGGAAATCACCAAATCAGCCAAAGGCTTCATAATTGGCGCTACCGTATCGGGTGCTCGTCTGCGTGATCACGTGGCGCTTAACAAAGCCTGGCCCGGTGTTGTGGAAGCAACCAACCTAATTGGTTCTGACCAAGTACAAGGACGTTGCACCATGGTTGGCAATCTTTGCAATGCATCACCTGCGGGAGACGCAGTCCCTGCATTGGTGGCCGCCAAGGCAAAAGCGATAGTCGTTGGCCCAAAGGGTAGGCGAACTGTAGCAGTAGAGAACATTCCCACCGGTCCTGGCAAAACTTCGCTAAAGAAAGGCGAAATCATTGAAAGCATAAGCTTGCCTGTATCAACCGCCAAAATGGGCGATGCCTATTTACGCTTTACGCCACGTACCGAAATGGATATTGCCGTTTGTAGTGCAGGCGTGAGCCTTACCCTCGGCGCAAGAGGTGTTGTCAAAAGTGCGCGCATCGCAATCGGCGCTGTGGCACCCACTGTTGTATTGGCACCCAAGGCTGCCCGTGCCATTGTGGGTACCAAATTAGATGATGCAGCGTTAGAGAAGCTCGCCAAAGAAGTTGAAAAAGTTTGCTCACCGATTGATGACAAACGCGGCACCATAGAATTCCGAACAGAAGTGGCTGGCGTACTCGCTAAACGTGCAGCAAAAATTGCATACGAACGTGCAGGAGGTAAATAATGTCAGGCGTACACGTTTCAACTACCGTTAACGGCGATGCCGTTGAATATGTTTGTCCAGTGGACGAAACCCTACTCGATTCACTCCGCGACCGTGTCGGCTTAACTGGCGCCAAAGAAGGTTGCGGCACCGGCGACTGCGGCGCATGTAGCGTCACCCTAGACGATCAATTGGTTTGTTCGTGCCTTGTACTCGGCGTCGAAGCCGAAGGTAAGTCGGTGAATACTGTCGAAGGCATGGCCCAAGATGGCGAATTACATACTCTGCAAAGCAAGTTCATAGAACATGCAGCGCTGCAGTGTGGTATTTGCACACCCGGTTTCTTAGTCGCCGCAAACGCTTTGCTGGCGCGCAACCCCAACCCAACGGTTGAGGAAGTTCGGTACGGATTGGCTGGCAATCTGTGCCGCTGTACCG
>JBNMMV010000380.1:0-3929 GCA_051270205.1 Limisphaerales bacterium | reverse complement strand
GCACATTTCGGTTTATGAAAAAGCGCCTAGCTAGTTCTTGTCCAGAAATTCAGCTTAATCGTACTCACCCGTTGTAAGTCCAGTTCTGACTATTTTGGACAAGAACTAGCTAGTTCCCGTCCAAAAATGATTTTCTTGGTGTCTAACAAGTAGTTAAACGCCCCGGTGTTTCAAGTAGAATGACGTTGTCTAGACGAATCCACAAGAAACACACGGAGCAGCCATGCGAGAATCCCGCACCGCGCAACAGAGTATATTCCACAGTGCCACAGATCACGAGATCGCCGACGAGTTGCGTGGCATGTCAAAGTGGCTGGATGAGCATCCAGAGTTGCTTGATCTAGTGGCCTGCGATATTGGTTATCGCGGTGGATCGAAACAGGGCCGCAGTGGCATGACTATCGACTCAGTACTGCGTTGTGCCATCCTCAAACAGTACCGCCAAGTCGACTATCGTTCGCTGGCGTTTTACCTGCGCGATTCCGCGTCGTTCATTGAGTTTGCCCGATTCGAGTCTGGACGCAGACCGTCGAAGTCATCGTTACAAGGTCTGATCAGTGCGATTCGAGCATCGACGTGGGAAGCGTTGCAACGTTGTTTGCGCGAAGATGCAGCCCAGCACAACATAGAAAGCGGTGAGGTCATTCGGATTGACGCTACAGTCACCGACATGGCGATTCTGGAACCGGCTGACTCCGGGCTATTGTATGACGCCGTCCGCGTTATGGTGCGCTTGCTCAAATCGGCACGCAGCTTCGGTGAGGTGACCTTCCACAATCACCAACGTCTGGCTAAGCGGCGCCGTCATGCGATCTTCAATGCGCGTCGCAATGATCGTCGCAGGCCCTTGTACAAAGACTTGTTGAAGACGACCATTGACACGTTAGGCTATTTGGACAATACCTACAAAACACTGCAAAAACAGCCACATAGCCGAACCTGGCGAGACAAGGTTGATCACTACAGACCGTTGATCCTCAAGGTCATACAACAGACGCAGCGTCGCGTCATCGACGGCGAACGGGTGCCTGTTGAAGACAAGATAGTCAGCCTCTTCGAAGCACATACCGACATCATCGTGAAAGGCCAGCGAGAGGTGCAGTACGGACATAAGTTGACCCTAAGTGCAGGTCAAAGCGGCCTAGTGTTGGACACCGTTGTGGAAACAGGTAACCCATCTGATCAGGTGTGCTTCGTAGCTATGCTACACCGCCACATCGACCACTTTGGCGCACCGCCTAAAGCGGTGGCCGCTGACGGGGGTTATTCGAGCCAGGCCAATCTCGACCGAGCCAACGCATTAGGGGTGAAACACGTCGCGTTTCACAAACGCGTCGGCTTGAGTGTCGAAGCAATGACTGGAGACCGCTGGTTGTATAACAAGCTGCGCAACTTCCGTGCGGGCATCGAGGCCATCATCTCGTACTTGAAGCGCTGCTTTGGATTATCGCGATGTAACTGGAAGGGCTTAGATCACTTCAAGGCCTACGTCCACAGTGCCGTGTTTACTCACAACCTGGTCATACTCACGCGTCGACTCGCCGCACCCGGATAATCCATTACGCTAAGACACCTCGAAGGCGGTCACGTCCTGGCGAGTTATGTCTAGGGCTCAGTCAAGGCCTGATAATCCCATTATCTTCTGTTCACAACCTTCTGCTGTACCACATAATCCGAGAAGCACTAGACTCAACTCTTCCTCGTTACCATAAATTTACCGTATTTGGGACACGAACTAGCTATGCATTAACCTCCCTTTGCCGCGCCAAACCGACGTCTACATATGGTCTGCGAGCACAGTGAGAAACGTAGAGTTCGCCTCTTCGCCTAATGCCAACGCCTCAAACTGCGCAGCTATAGCCCCGCTATGTGACGCTCTGAACTGTCGAAGAAAGTCTGCACCACCGAGCTCACCTGCAGCTTGACGTCTAAACTGCTCCTGCCGGCTCTGACCGTCCATGATTGAATCATACAGAGAGGATGCATTTGGAAACTGCGCCTGTAAGGCAGCTAGCTTTGCCGCGCTGTTGGGGTCTAGCGATTCTAGAAAGTCTGCGATGGCCCTTTCTCGCGCAGCACAATCAAGCAGACCAGCTTTTTCATAGGCGTCGCTCGCCTCTTCTGCCCAAGCTTCATACTTTAGCGCGGCCAGTCGTTCTAACGAGGCGAGCAGCAATGGCAAGTCTTCGGGAGCGGCGGCTTCAAGAATAGGCGTAAGTACGCCAAGCAAGGTGTCAGTATTGTTAGCCATCCGCTTTTCAGTTCGTCACATGTGGATCCGCATTGTACGCGGCAGATAGTTTAGATGGTATCCAATGATTCGTTTTATCGGGCTAAGCCAAGCCGATTCCGGGTAGAGCGAAACGCTGTTCCAAACCAGTTGCGGAATCGAGATCGAATTCTTGTTGAAATCTCCGCCTGGGCCGGTGGTGTAGGTGCGATACGCTCTTCCATCGGCGCACCGCGCCACCAAAGAAACAAGCGAGCAAACAGCACACGAATAACAAACCAAGGACGATACCCATGGGAAATAGGTTCAACCAGCAAATTGATTAATCCGCTCTCACGGGCAATCCAATTATCAGCGGCTGCAGCGGCTGTGATTTGATCGTTGTACCAGTTAAATAACCGGGTACGGATTGTTCGAGGACCCACCACGGTGTTAAATTTCAAATCGTTGTTACATGCCAACTGATAGGCATTCTTCTGAAACTTTGCTTGTCGCTTAAAGAATAGCTCGGGTAACTCCTGGGCTGATGCGGTCTCTCGTAAACACTGTTTCAGGATGCCTGCGTCACCAGCAGCAACAGACATGCCCTGTCCCATATTCGGATTGAATACACAGGTGGCGGCTGCCATGGCGATAAAACCTGCAGGTGACTCATGCCATCGCTCGTAGTACTTCCACCTGTTTTTCGGTAGGCGGAAAGTAGTTACCTCATCTAACGGTTCAAAGTAAGGCAACATGTCATGAATCAAAGGCGAGCGCATACGACCAAGAAAATCTCGTATACCTTGTTCGTCTTTCGGTATCTCGTGACCATCCCCGGCTACCAAGGTGAGCAGCCAAAGGTCTTCCTCCTGGCGAATTAAATGCGCAGCAACGTTGTCGACAGGCGGAACACGTTGGATGAAAGCACCATGTGTCCACCACCAATTTTTAGGAAAACGTACCCCTGGTTTCATTTGGTACAGCTGACCGCCATAGGTGAGCAAGGGATCCAGTTCGTCTTCTGATGGCGGGTTTATACCGGCAGCCTTCAGCCACTGAGAGGCCTTGGAACCAGAGCCCGATGCGTCCACTACAAGTTCAGCTGTTAAGGTATTGGTTGCGGATTCACCGCGACGTTTATAGGTAACGCCGCTGACAAACTTACGTGTTGTAGAATCCTCGGTTAGGAGACTATTTACGACCGCCTCTTCAACAAGTTCGATGCGTGGTTCCTGCATAAAAAGATCGCGGATGGTCGACTCTTGCATAGCGCGGGTACAAAACAGAGATCGTGTAACCGGAACAGGTAAGTTGCGCCCCCACCCTCTAGGTGTCATTAGCGCGCAATTGAACCCAAAGGCCACTTTAGGCATTTTCCGTTCATCCAACATCTTATGGAAGCCGGGAAAGATGTCTTCGATCTCTCGGCGACCTCTTTCCAACAAGGTATGAAACATTTTACTTTGAGGGACACCACGACGCCCGCCCACACCGTCTGGGTACTTGTCGCGCTCTAACAGCACCACTCGATCATAGTGATCGACAAGCACTTTGGCTGCGCACATTCCTGCAATACCACCTCCAATGACGACTGCTGTACGTGTCATGACGTATTCCTTATTCTCGCGTCAGTACAATTTTTCCGACCTGACGATTACTCATCATGTAGGCATGCGCATCATGTAGCGCATCAAATTCGAAGGCCCTGTCTAAAACT
>JBNMMV010000379.1:0-3939 GCA_051270205.1 Limisphaerales bacterium | reverse complement strand
ACCGAATATCTGGATGCCACCTCCGGTGGAGTCTGGTCCGTGAACGTGGGTTACGGCCGTGAATCGATTGCCAATGCGGTGCGCGATCAACTTCTCGAAATGTGCTACTTCGCCAACAGTGCCGGCAGTATTCCTGGCGCAAAATTTGCCGAGCGATTGCTGCAAAAAATGCCGGAAATGCACGACACTGACGTTAACAGCAAGAGTCACGGAAAGGGCAAAGTGTACTATTCCAACTCGGGCTCCGAAGCCAACGAAAAAGTTTACAAAATGGTGCGCCAGTTAGCCCACATTAATGGCGATGGACGCCGTCATAAAATTATCTTTCGCGACCGCGATTACCACGGCTCAACCATCGGCGCCCTCAGTTCCACCGGCCACCAACAGCGCAAAGAACAGTACGGCCCCTTCGCCCCCGGCTTCTCCGAGTTCGCCCACTGCTGCTGTTACCGCTGTCCCTTTGGCAAAACCTATGGCAGCTGTGATATCGAATGCGCCAAAGATCTGGAAACCGCGATTTTGCGCGAAGGCCCAGATCAAGTGGGTGCCGTGGTACTAGAACCGATTACTGCAGGGGGCGGCATCATACCCCCGGTCCCTGAGTACTTCCCCATTATCCAGGCGATCTGCAAAAAATACTCCGTGCTACTGCATATAGATGAAGTGGTCTGCGGTCTCGGCCGCACCGGAAAATGGTTTGGCTACCAGCACTACGGCGTCAAACCCGACCTGGTAACCATGGCCAAAGGTCTCGCCAGTGGCTATGCCGCCATCTCCTGCACCGTGGCAACAGATAAGGTCTTCAACCAATTTGCCGCCGAAGATGCCGGCACCTTGGATTACTTTAGAGATATCAGTACCTTTGGCGGCTGCACCGGTGGACCCGCCGCGGGCCTCGCCAATATGGATATTATCGAAGAGGAAAATTTGCTGGATAATGTGGTGCAGATGGGCGAACACCTAAAGGACCGCCTATATGGCTTGCAGGAAAAATACCCAGTAATAGGTGATGTGCGGGGCAAAGGCTTTTTTGCCGGTGTTGAATTAGTCTCTGACCGCAGTACCAAACAGCCTATGCACGAAAGCTACGCAATGAAAATTGTTGCCCACTGCATGGCTCAGGGTGTCTTGGTTGGCCGCACTAACAGAAGCTTTACCGAGCTTAATAACAACCTCTGCCTGAGCCCTGCCCTGATCGCATCGCGGCGTGATATTGATGATATTGTCGATGCCATTGATAAGGCACTGGCCGATAATCCTCTGTAAAAAAAGCGATTAAAAGAGGAACCAATCGAAATGAACTTTGCCCACTAGGCTATTCCGGCTTTCCTGTTAGCAAAGACTAAAACCTCTACACCGCCCTGGGTCAAAATCAATCAACTCCGACTGATTACGCTGGGGCATTGGCTATCTGATTGTCAGTCGAATGTTGATGTGGATTTGTGTCAATCGAACGATGGCTTACCTTTTACTGCAATCACCAAGACAATTCGACAGACCCTAGTTAGGTAACTCAGGCACTCTATTGCCCCCCTAGAGTACGTCATAGCTAAAGGGTGATTATCACAATGCCAAAAATTACTAGCATCACAAAAAAGCTTACCTGTAAGCTTAATTACCTCTCTATTTAGTAGCGAATAGCACAGAATAACTCTGGCATTGCGCTACCCGGCTGTTGCTTGACAGTGTCAAGATGTATTGCTATTTTAGGTTGTGCATTAAAAATGCACTTCATAATAATAAAAAACTATTCATTCAGTACTTAGGGGAAGCATATGACGTTCAAGCACAATTATTTAAGTGTTGCGATTATTGCCGGCACGGCGATTTTATCTGCCAATACAGCATTAGCAGCAGATAACGCTACCATTGAAGAAGTCCAGGTCACAGGTTCATACATCAAAGGAACACCAGGCGATTCGGCATTGCCAGTTCAAATTCTAGATAGAAGCTACATTGACTCGATTGGCGCCACGTCGGTTGCCGATGTCATTGCCAAACTGGCCATCAGTTCCGGTTCAGAAAACCAGGCCGACTCCTTTACAGCAGGTTCTACTCAAGGTACCGCTAACGTCAACCTTCGCGGCTTAGGCCTGAGCTCAACATTGGTACTGATCAATGGTCGTCGCCAAACTATCTCTGGTGGCCTGGCTAACGATGGTAGTGTCTTTGTCGATACCAGCAGTATTCCTGTCAATGCTCTTGAGCGCGTTGAAGTATTAAAAGAAGGCGCTGCATCAACCTATGGTTCTGATGCGATTGCCGGCGTAGTTAACTTTATTCTGCGCAAAGATTTTGAAGGCTTTGAAGTCACCACTAATCTCTCGTCTGTTGATCGCGGCGATCAAGAAGATCGCAGCGTTGGCTTACTTTGGGGTGGCGGCAATGATACAACTCACTTCACTTTTGCGGCCAATATTCTCGACCGTACTTCACTGGCCGGCACTGATCGCCCAGAGCTAGTTGATAAGGCTGTCAGTTCATTGGGTGCAAGCTTTGTTGCTATGCCTCATATAGCCTCGTCACCTGCAGCAAGCGTTACCGTCGATGACGGCGCCTACGCAGGCACCTACGGCCCAGGCCAACGCTTTGCCTTGGATGGCTGTGCAGACCAAACCGGTGGATCGGTTGTTGTTAGTCCAACAGGCCCTATGTGTTTCTTCCAGTACGGTACGCGCTTTAATCTTGTCGCCGCTGAAGAGCGAACTCAGCTTTACAGCAACATGACTCACGAAATGGCCAATGGTATTGAGATGATGGCTGAGTTGGGTTACAGCATGAACAAGGTCACTGAGAACCCTCAGTCTCCGAGCTACCCAGATCTCAGTTTCCCACGGATACCTGAAAATCACCCAAGCAATCCTCTTGGAGTTCCTTTAGTTTGGTTGGGTCGTCCACTGGCCTTTGATGCACCATCGCCTAATGCTGAACGTGAAAACAACACCCTGCGAGCGTCGCTTAGTTTTAAAGGACAGCTTGATAACGGTATGGACTGGGATGCTGCGGTTACCCACAGTAGCAACGAATACACCGCCTTCCAGCCTGACACTATCAACTCACGTCTCAAAGCTGGCCTTGCCGGTGTCGGCGGTCCAAACAATGACGAATACTACGATCCATTCGTTGCCTCGAATAATAGTGCCGCGCTAATCGCTGACATGAGTTACATGACTGAATCTAAACGCACCACGGACCTAACAGTTCTAGACGGTGTTGTTAGTGGCGAGTTAATGACCTTATCCTCAGGTGCTGTAGTTGATTTTGCAGCGGGCGTTCAGGTTCGTAGCGAAGGTTACCAAGCTGAAACCGATGACCTCTATGAAATTAGATTTGATGACGATGGCGCTCCTATTCCCATCGATTTAATCTTCCTGGGTGGCGTTTCTGAAATTGATGAAAGCCGCACTAGCTATTCAATGTTTGCTGAAGCCAAGACTAACTTGTCCGAAAATGTTGAGTTAACTGCAGCTGTCCGCTACGAGAATGTTGATACGGGTAGCAGTGTTGATCCTAAGCTAGCATTGCGCTGGCAGGTATCTGACAAGGTGGCACTGCGTGCATCGGCCTCTACGGCGTTCCGTGAGCCATCACTGTCTCAGGTTAACGCACAGGTTGTTAATCTAGCCGGTCTGCAGGATTTCAATGAAGACGGTTCTGCGAATGGCGGCGTTGCATTTGTTCGAGTTACTTCATCAGGTTCAGACAGCCTGAAAGCAGAAGAGTCGGATAACTTCAATATTGGCGTGTTGTATCAGCCTACAGATAAGCTTGATATCAAGCTTGATTACTGGAAAGTGGATTACACCAATCTGATTACGGTTGAAAACTCTCAGGGTAAATTAGCAGCTGACATCAACGGTCCAGATATTGTCCGCAGTGCTACCGGCTCTCTGGCGGGTGTTTATGTCGATTACTTCAACTCGTCAAGTGTTGATGTAG
>JBNMMV010000378.1:0-3974 GCA_051270205.1 Limisphaerales bacterium | reverse complement strand
AGGCACCGAGCCGCGCTCTGATTTGGCGGCCACCCTGCAGGAGCGTGCCTGGTCTTCGCCGATTCAGTACATGCCAGCATCAGATGCGAGTGAGGGATCGGCGCCGTGAGATTGAATTGGATCTTGGTACACTGACAGAGAAGCTTTGACCATAGGGGAACTTGATGCAACGAACCGTCTCGATATTTGTACTACTTTTTCTATCGCTGGGACTGTTGAGCGCAACGATTCGTGCAGATGAAGTTGCGCCCGGGGTTTTACGCACGCCGGACACGCGTTTTGCAAATCTCGAAGATTATCCTTTCGAGCCCAACTACATGGAGATTCAAGGCCTGCGCGTACACTACTTGGATGAGGGGCCGCGTGATGCAGCACCGATTCTGCTAATCCATGGTGAGCCAACCTGGAGCTACCTGTTTCGCAAGATGATTCCAGTGCTCACCGCGGCAGGCCATCGTGTCATCGTGCCAGATCTGGTTGGTTTTGGTCGGTCGGACAAGTTTTCCTCTGAAGAACGCTACAGTTATCAGTTTCATGTTGATGTGATGGGTGAACTGGTGGACCGTCTTGATCTCAGGGAAGCGACTTTCTTTGGCCAAGATTGGGGTGGGTTGATAGGACTGCGTGTTGTGGGTGCGGACCCTGATCGATTTGCACGCGTGGTGGTCTCAAATACAGGCATGCCAGCGGCCTCAGGCTTCCAAGGGTGGATTGGCTACACGATGTTTAAATTGGCGGTGTGGTGGGAAGGTGATGTCGCGTTGGAGGACCTCATGGCTGAGTTAACGTTCCCACGTTGGGTCGCCTACTCCTACTATGTCGAGGAATTACCCGTCGGGGAGGTCATGCGATTTATGGGCGCGAACGACGAGGTCGTCGATGCCTATGAGGCACCGTTTCCAGATTCAAGTTATAAGGCGGCGACCCAGATCATGCCCTATTTGGTGCCTTCGCAGCTTAGGGAAAACGAAGTGGTTTGGCAGGAGGTCTACGAAAAGTGGGACAAGCCATTCCTAGTCGCATTCACTGATTCTGATCCTATCAGCCGAGGTGGCGAGAAAACCTTTGTCCAACGGATACCTGGTGCGGTGAACGTGACAATCAAAGGTGCAGGCCATTTCGTGCAGGAAGATGCTGGTCCGGAGCTGGCCGCGATGATCAATGACTTTATTGCCGGTGAACAAGTGAGAGGCTTCTAGACTGCCGACTTAAACACTAGGTCGGCGGAATTCGATTGTGTGACACAGCTTCCTGCGGAGGAGGTTGCCCACTTGGATTATAGTAATGCCGTGGCAAAAACCAATCTGGATGAAACTAAATGCTAACAATTTGGGGTGGCGCATCCTCGCGTAGTATGCGGGCGCATTGGATGGCGCACGAATTGGGGTTGGACTACGAGGCGAAGTTAATAGGGTCTCGCACAGGAGAGACCCAGACAGAGGCGTTTCGTAGGCTTAATCCGAAGGAGAAGATTCCGGTTTTAGTGGAAGACGACTTTGTGCTGACTGAGAGTGCGGCGATCGTCACCTATTTGGGTGATACTTTCGGCAAAGATACAGGGTTGGTGCCGTCAGCGTATACGCGTGAACGTGCGCTGTATAATCAGTGGAGTTCGTTCATTCAAATGGAACTCGACGCTCACACGCTCTATGTTCTGCGCAAACATCAAAGTCTAGCGAGTATATATGGGCAAGCACCGGCCGCTGTGGCTACAGCACTGGCCGGCTTCCACAAACAAGTCGCCGTCGCCGAGCATGCGTTGCACAGTAGTGACTTCTTGGTGGGTGAGCAATTTACCGGAGCCGACGTGATGCTGACGACGACGCTAAAATGGGCTATGGCCTATGAGGTCGAACTTGCACCTAGGCTATTAGAATACACCGCATTGCATGCTGCCCGTACCGCTTACAAGCAGGCTGGACGGCTAAACTTCAGTATCAGCCCCGGAGCTTGAATGATCGAGAACGTCATGCAAACAAGGACCCGCGACCTTGTTGAAATTTTTCTCATCTATGCAGCCGTCGCAGCGCTAGGAGGATTCATTGCAGAAACCGTCTCGGGGTCATTGATATGGCGAGCCGGGGTTGCCGATCTGCTGATGACGGTGGCCATATTTGCCTCGTCCGTGTGGAAGAAAAACAGTAGCGCCTATGATGCCTATTGGAGTGTGATACCCAGTCTCTTGACCCTTTGGCTTTGCTTCGAGAGTGATGGATTGCACTGGAATCTCTGGCAGTGGCTGACAATTATTGTGGTCAATCTCTGGTCTTGGCGTCTTACTCTGAGTTGGGCGCGCGGTTGGCGCGGTTGGCCACATGAAGATTGGCGCTACCTAGAATTCAAGCAAAACCACGGCAATTGGTATCCGTTGAGTAATTTTTTTGGTATTCATCTGTTTCCCACGATTATTGTTTTTGTTGCCTGCCTAGGTTTGTTTACGGTCGCCCATGCCCAGACGTTTAACCCCTTGTTAATGTGCTTAGGTTTAGTGATTGCTTTGCTCGGTACGGTGTTGGAGTTGGTTGCAGACAACCAACTCGCGAATTTTCGCAAGCGAACCAATCCCTTGCCAACGGATATTCTTCGCCGCGGTATATGGGGAGTCGTACGCTACCCAAACTATCTTGGTGAAATGTTGTTTTGGGTTGGCGTGGCGCTTTGTGGGCTGGGTGCTGGTGGCGCATGGTGGGTAGCGGTTGGGGCCATTGCTATGGTCGTTCTTTTTGCTGCTGCATCTATACCCATGAAAGACAAGCGGATGGCAGCAATGAAACCTGACTTTGAAAGCTATCGCAGTACGGTGCCTGGGTTCGTTCCCAGGTTTCGACGTGGACGATAAAACTCCTCCCGTCATCTAAGGGGTAGTTGAGCAGTCACGGATTTGGTTTTGATATTACCCAGGCAACTGCTTCATCTGCATCTTTGAAGACTCGCCATTCGGTCGTCCATGGCAGTGCCATATGCACTGAATCTACCACGACATTCATGACGTCTTCGTTTACCACCCAGGCGGTTTTACTGGACGGGTCGCGCGAGTTTTTTAGCTGTTCAAGGCAGACAGGCAATTCCTGCTTGGCCTGTTCCCAGTTCAGAGAAATGTCCGCGGCGACAAGATCGTAAACGACCGATGCCTGAGGTGAAAAATCTTCGTGTTCGCGCCAATTACTTGCCGCATTTGTGAACTGTTCCAGGTCGACTTCGCCGGAAGCTAGATGCACGGCGACTTGTATGTTATCGAGGAACTTAGTCGAGATCATGAATCTGGAGGCTGGCTATTGACTAGAGCATAGAAGGGTAACACTGTTTTTGCGGAGTTTTGTACCTACCGCATCAAACAAAATACTTTAAATCAGAAGTTAGCATGTAGTGCTTCGGGGCCGCGAAAAAATGGATTGGGTGGGTACGCCAGTTCATCAAGATTTTCAATCCTAAGGTTTGGCAACCGGGCCAGTAGCGTGTTCAGCGCAACTTCCGTCTCGATTCTTGCCAACTGTGCGCCGAGGCAGAAGTGGGCCCCGCCGCCAAAGGATTTAGCGCGGGTAAAAGGTCTTTGCACATCTAGTGTTTGCGCTTCTTCATACACATCAGGGTCGTGATTCGCTGAGCCAAGCATGAGAATCACCATTTGACCCGCGCGTAGGGTCTGGCCGTCGAGTTCCAAATCTTCCTGGACCACGCGCGGTAGTTGCTGGACCGATGAGTCGTAGCGCAGAAACTCTTCAACCGCGCGCGGCATCAGCGAACTGTCCTGGCGTAGTGCTGCGAGTTGCTCTGGGTGACGATGCAGCGCCACAATGGCGTTGCAGATAAGGTTGACCGTCGTCTCGTGACCCGCGATGAAAAGCAGGCTGACGTTGTGCTGAAGTTCCTCATCGTTCAGGCGACCTGTCTCATCTTGCGCCTGGATCAACGCCGTTGTTAAATCATCTGCTGGGTTTTTTCGTTTAAGCGCAATCAGCGTGTCTAGGTAGCTG
>JBNMMV010000377.1:0-3974 GCA_051270205.1 Limisphaerales bacterium | reverse complement strand
CAACGGGGACATAGACCTCGCCATCACGATCCCAGAATTTTCTGATGTGAAGCTACGTGAGCAACCGCTTTATGAAGAGCGCTATGTGGCCGTGGTGCGCAAGGGTCACCAATTCGCAGACAAAAACCTCACACTGAAACGCTTTGTCGAATTGGACCACGGTATCGTTTCGCCGACGGATGGCCAGTTTATTGGCCCCACCGACATTGCCTTATCGAAGATGGGTAAGCAGCGTCAAGTTTCGGTTTCGACTTCAAGTTTCTTTACGCTAATCGAGATGGTGGCGTCGAGTGATCTCATCGCCTTACTTCCGTATCGGTTAGCAGCCAAATTTACAGATCGACTGATACTGAAAACACCACCATTAGAAGTGCCTGGTTTTGATGTCATTTTAGCCTGGCACCAACGAAGCGATTCAGATCCAGTACGGGCTTGGCTCACCAAAATGCTTATGCAATTTGGTGAGCAGATTTAGAGCTTGCTAAGTTTGGCTAAAAATCGGCAGCCGCAACATTCTCAATGCTTGGCCGTCTACGTTAAATTTCTTACCAAATGAAGTGCTAAGCGCGCAATAGCCTCTGTACGCGGGTGCGTATTTCTGTGGGGTCGCCTGAAACGCATCGCGATTATTGGCAGATGAAAAAACGATATACCGCATTCTGATGTTGCGCCGTGTAACTGACTCAACCCTGATCAGTTGAATCGCCCACCCCCCGAAAGTTTGAGTGGGGACATCACGCGTCTGGTTTGCGGGTACTTTCAATTTGATCGTCGTACCGCGGAACCGCTGCTCAGCAGTCTGCCTAGCACCATGGTGCTGGATTTGTCTCAATCAGGTGATCCAAGTACACGAGAGCTCGTTAACTTGTGGATGCGAGAGGCGTCCCGAAGTTCGTTGGGAAGTGATCTTGCCGTTGATCGATTCGCAGAGCTGGTCTTTATGCAGATGCTGCGTGTAGAAATCGAAAACAATCGTCTTCAAGGCGTTATCGGCGCCTTGGGCGATCCAAATTTGGGTGAAGTGTTAGCCAACATCCATCGAGCGCCTGGCGCGGATCATACTGTTGCAGAAATGGCGGCCACTGCCGGGATGAGCGAATCAGCGTTTACGCTGCGATTTAAAAAGCGAGTGGGCATGACGTCAGGCCAGTATGTTAAGCACTGGCGTATGCAAACTGCAGCGCGTGCTTAGGTGGACAGTAACGCGGGCATGTGCGAAATCGCAAATAGTGTGGGCTATGAATCCGAAGTGGCATTTCGAAAAGCGTTTAGTTCGCACTTTGATATTGCACCCGGTGCCTTTCGGCGCCGGAATGCGCAAACCTAGTTGAATTCATAGAATTTACTTCGCTGCACGAATAGCTTACAAAGTGGAGCTCGAATATCCTGCTGGAGAGGCAGATGCGGCGAATTTTATTAGCTTTGCTATTGCTCGGTGGCATCGTCCCGGCGAGCTTCGCCAAAGCTTGGCACAGTGAAACCTTGCCCGAGATTGTCGCTGCACTAGAAACTGGTGAAGTGACATCCGTACAACTGGTGCAGCAGTATCTCGCACGCATAGAACGACTAGACCGCTCCGGTCCAACGTTGAACGCCGTACTCAGTATTAATCCCCATGCACTGCAAGAGGCTAAGCGCTTGGATGAGCTCCGCGCCCAGGGCCAGGTCCTTGGCGATTTGCATGGCGTGCCAATACTTTTAAAAGACAACATTGAAAGCCGCGACCCGCTTCCCACAACGGCGGGGTCCCTGGCACTCAAAGACAATGAAACAGGCGTGGATGCGCCGTTAGTTGCGGGCTTACGATCTCAAGGTGTAATCGTACTAGGCAAGGCAAATCTTAGCGAATGGGCCAATTTTCGCTCGCAGGCATCCATGAGCGGTTGGTCCGCGTTGGGGGGGCAAACTCGTAATCCGCATATGCTCGACCGGAACCCGTGTGGTTCCAGCTCTGGGTCAGGTTCTGGTGTGGCAGCGTCGCTAACCGCGGCAGCGGTAGGAACGGAAACCAATGGTTCGGTCATCTGCCCCGCTAGTGTTAACGGCATAGTAGGTTTTAAGCCGACTGTCGGTCTAGTTTCATCCGAGCGCATTGTGCCGATCTCACCCACCCAAGATACCGCCGGACCCATGACCAAATCGGTGATGGGCGCGGCGATGATGTTGAGCGCCATGGACACGGTGGACGTCAACTACGCCAAGGCATTGCCAGAGAGCAGTTTGCAGGGCGTCCGTATTGGCGTTATGCGCGCGTTCCAGGGTGAGGATGCCTCAATCCGACCGATGTTCGAAAAAGCAATGTCTACACTTGAAGCTGCTGGTGCTGAACTTGTGATCATCAGTGAAATAAACCCGCTGCCAAGTGATTTCCAAGCAGCCGGCTTTAGAGTCTTGTTGTACGAATTCAAAGACTCGATAAACCGCTATTTACCAAATACCACCAGTGCTACCAAATCGCTTACAGACTTGATTGCCTTCAATCAGAAGACCGAACGCGAATTGGTTCTTTTTGATCAGAGTATCTTCCTACTCGCCAACGACATGGCAGGATTGAAGAGCGACGGTTACAAAGAAGCTCGTGCTCTAACATTCAAGGCAACGCGCGAAGACGGCATCGATTTCTATCTACGGGAGTACGAGGTCGACTTGCTAGTAGCGCCATCTGGATCAATCGCCCCCCGAATTGACGCCATAAACGGAGACGTATGGCCGGGCTTTGCTGGCATTGGTTGGATGGCGGCGGTTGCGGGTTATCCTCACGCCACGGTGCCGATGGGCACGGTCAAAGCATTACCGATGGGTTTAAGTTTCATTGCCAGCGCAGGTGATGATCTTAAGGTACTCAAAGCAGCTTTTAACTATGAGCAGGCCAGTCAGGCACGAGTGGTACCGAAGTTCTACGCTTCAAGTAGCGACTTACCAAGCGTCGCGGCAGGGCTACGACGCTGGCCCCTCCCGAATTCAGACACAAAGGGAACTGAAAAATCGGCTGACGCTGAGCGCTAATGTAGGCGCAGTTCGTTCATTAAACACAGCTATCGGCAATAGGTGGGTTAAAGGAAATTCGGGCTGGCAAAGAAAAACTATTCATCCATCCTAAACTCGTCAAACTGATGACTCAGGATCAAAATCAAATTGAAGCTTACGAATAGAATTTAGGAGTTACCAGTTATGACATCGTACAAATTCTCTGGACAAAACTTGGTGAAATTGATCAGCGTTCTTCGATTCGCGGTCCTCGCGGCAACTGCACTGGTTATCTTTGACGCCACAGCGGATTCTGACATGGCTCAGCGGATCAAGGCGCAACAGGCTATGGCAGACCGACATGAATTCGATCTGCCGCGTGATGCGGGTCGTAAACCCGTTGCCGCTTTCGCATTTTTGGGCATTGAAGAGGGGATGACGGTACTCGATGTAGGCGCATACGCAGGCTACACAACAGAAATGCTGTCTGCGGCGGTGGGACCGAGTGGGACCGTCTATTCACACAACTCGGCGCGGGTGCTGGAGCGTTATGCCGACGGATATTATAAGCGAACAATGGAAGAGCGCCTGTCTGGCAACAGGCTGCCTAACGTGCGTATGCATGTTCATGACTATCTCGATCTTGGTCTTGAAGGGCAGATTGACGTGGCATTTCTCGGCAACCTGTTGCATGACTTTTATCACGATGATGGTGAGGAAAAGGCGGTTAACTTTTTGCGGGCAATTGCGCGTACGTTAAAGCCAGACGGCGTGTTCGGCATAACGGATCATGTCGGTGTTGCAGGTCGTGACAACGCAAAGTTGCATCGGATCCAGACCGCCGTGGTGAAATCTTTGTTGCGACAGGCAGGGATTGAGGTGGTTGCGACTTCCAATTTATATGCGAATGCAGCGGATGATCACAGTCTCATGGTCTATAACGACGCGATCTACCGCCAGACAGACCGTTTTTTCTTCCGTGTACGCCAGGTCCAGTGATACGGCTG
>JBNMMV010000376.1:0-3990 GCA_051270205.1 Limisphaerales bacterium | reverse complement strand
ATCTGTAACGATTGAGGCAATCCTCTATGAAGATGGTGTTGAGATTGATCACTATAGAGGCTCGCGAGATTCCGGCGGTGGTTTTGGGGCAGGTTTCAAGGGCTCCTGCAGCGTCCTGGGTCGATGCGTGAAGACGTTAGGCAAGGATGTCGCGAATTGGTACAACAAGAAACATCGCTAGGCATAGGCCTCAAAGATGTTTGATTTTACAACAGTAAATGAGAGGCACCCGTGACGGTATATATTCTAGCCAAAATAAAGATCCAAGATCGTGAGAAATATGCCGCCTATGAGGCTGGCTTCATGACGATCTTTGAAAAGTACAAAGGCACTATGTTGGCTGTTGACGAAGCACCCGTTTTGTTAGAGGGGGGGTGGGACGTAACGCGCACCGTGTTAATCCAGTTTCCGGCACGCGAAGACGCGCAGGCTTGGTACCGCTCGGAAGAATATCAGAGTCTTGCGCAACACCGTTTCGCTGCTTCAGCAGCAGATATCGTCATCGTAAGCGGACTTGGATAAGGCCTGATTTAAAGCGATCGACGTGTGGTCAACGTTCTGCATAGCGGCTTTAGTGTGAAGGTTTGCACGGGGCTAGACTCCCTGGTCAGGTTTAATATGCGGTTGTCGTATCGAGGGGAAGTTTTATGGAATTTGAAGAAGTTGTTTTGGGACGCCGCAGTATTCGAGGTTTTAAGTCGGATCCTATTTCGAAGGATCTGATGCGAGAAATCGTGGAACTAGCGGGTAGGGCACCTTCATCCATGAACACTCAGCCCTGGTACTTTCATGCGGTATCAGGCGCGGCCCTGGAGCGTATCCGCGAAGGCAATACAGAACGAAACTTAGCAGGTGTGCCAGCATCTCGTGAAATTCGTATGCATGGTGCTTATGAGGGTCTTCATCGTCAGCGCCAGAAAGATATCGCCGTGCAATTATACGATAGCATGGGTATTGAGTGGACCGACAAGGCCCGTCGCCAAGATTGGGTGCTGCGAGGGTTTCGCCAATTCGATGCCCCGGTTTCTGTAGTAGTTACCTTCGACAAGGACCTCGTCGAAAACGACATTGCCATTTTTGATTGTGGTGCCGTGGTTAACTGTTTAGTTAACGCCGCTTGGTCAAAGGGCGTCGGCTGTGTCATCAACGGACAAGGCATTGCTCAGTCTCCGGTGGTAAGAGAGCATGCTCAAATTCCCGAAAACCAAGTCATTATGAGCTGTGTCGCCATGGGTTTTCCAGATGAGAGCTTTTCCGCCAATGATGTCGTGTCACGCCGTCGCCCGGTTGATGAAGTCGTTACGTTTTTAGACTTTGATGACTAGTACAACCTCGTCTGTGCTACTGGGAGAGTCGTGTGCCGGATGATTTTAGTTGAGCACGGTTTCGATCAAGGTGTGCCCTAAGGTCGAGTTCGCTCATTGCCACAGATTCGAGCGCGTGCAGGGTAGATATCATTCGCGAGAGCCATTCTTCCATAGCGTCGCTTCGACTCAATTGGTTTTCCCACCAATATAGAAAATGTCCGATTTGTGCCAGAAAGGTGGTTAGGCTGGGTTTGGGACGAAAACTGCAATACTGAAAATCGATAATCCGATCAGCAGACTCATCTGCACCGAAGAAAAGCGCATCTGCACGTAGGTCTATGTGATTCACGCCTGTTTGGTAGAGCCTGAGTAGTAATTGCACGCAGCGTTGCAAAATATCGCTGTCGGCGCGGTGGTTAATGATTAAGTCGGCAAATGAGTCGCCGGTGATGCGCTCCATGAGCACAGCGCTCCAAGCCCGCCGTCTAAATCGGCACTGTCCCCAGCCTGCAACCGTTGGCACAGGAACGCCTAAGCGTGAGGCCTGAATCAAGTTCGCCGCCTCACTAAAAGCATATTTCTTATTGTTGAAGCGTCGTGCTAGATCATCTGCTGGAAACGCTTTTACGACCGCGGACGGTTGCTGATCTGAGGTTGTGGTAGTGAACACTAGACGTCGGCGACCCATTTTGAGCAAAGCTTCTGTCGCGATGAGGTTTGGATTGATGATGTGTCGTGAGGCCTCTTCACAGACGGGTGCCCAAGATGGATCGCTAAGCCACCAATGCACGCCCAATTGTGGCCGCACATGCCACCGGCATTCTGCTATCCGTTTTTGCATCAACCAAGCTGGAGGCCGTGTAAATTTCTGTGGAAATCGAATGGATTGAGGTGTTTGTGCGATTGCCAACCCGCATCTTCGCATAACTCGAACATGTGCTTTGCGGTGTAGTACTGTCCCTGAACTCGTTTCCGTTGGAGCATCTTTCGACGATACCGAAAACAGTTGGCGTCGTAGAATGTAACGAGGGCGGTATCGGTAACTCGCTTGAGTTCGGTAAGTACATTAAGAATTATATTGTCGGGTAGGTGGTGTAGGAGCCTAAAACAAATTACCGCATCAAAGGCATTGTCCTCGAACGGCAATGCAAGCACATCGCCTTTGACGATCCAAGTGTCATCACCATGTCGCGCGCGCGCGCGTTGCAGCATACCGTGGTTGATATCGACGCAAACTGGGGTGTGACCAGCAGACTTTAACGATTCAGTGAATCGCCCCATGCCACAAGGTGCATCCAATACTCGTTGCTTCGGGGGCAGCTTGGCGATGAAATTTTGCACCATTGCCATCTCGTGTTTGGCTTTATTGCGGCCTTTTCGATTAGCTTTGAATCGATGCTCTTCGTAGACGCGTTCCGACGTTACGTCTGTATAGCCGTCTTCGCCGTATTCACCAAACGTTTTGTCGCCGGGATTTACAAATTTAACCATAGCTAAGTAGTGTGTTGAGATAGCGCTATGGTACACGCCGACCAGCGGCCGCGCTATTGACCCCGAGTCGACAGGCTTCGATACTCTCTTTGCCTCTACATCGGGAAATAGAATAAGTTGGGTTTCATCCCTCAAATCAATATGGCTCTGGAGAAACAGCATGGCTGACAATGAAATGACCATGGTTGCACAACGTTGGAAACTTGTGGATCGCAATCATAAATGTGTTGTCGGCTGCGCCCGCGGTGCATGCTTTGTCTGGGTTGAATAGAGAGATGGGCTCAAGTTCAACAACTCGTACTTTATCGGCAACGCTAATATCTTTGCTGCTGCTTTGTAGTGGCCCGGCGGCGAATGCTGGGCCTACGTTACTCAAATTCTTGAAACTTATCGATGGAACAGGAGAGGTCCTAGACGGCCGCGAGATTGTTGTAGAAAAGGGACTGATCATCGCGGTTGGAAGTGATCTCAGCACGATGTATCCGAATGCAACGAAAGTGATTCTCGACGATCTTTATGCCATGCCAGGTTTAGTCGATGTCCACGTACACCTTACTTACGGGCTCTCAGGACCTTCGAAGGGTGACGCCTGGAAAGAACTGTTCGCGACGACGGCGCCAGAGAGGTTAATTGCAGCTATGCGTAATGCAAAAAGCACGTTGCAAACAGGTGTGACAACGGTTCGTGATCTTTTTGCTTTTGAGGGTGTGGACTTCCAGCTAAAGGCGCTTATTGACGGTGATGTCATACCCGGGCCGCGGATGTTTATTACCGGCGAGGCCATTCATCCTATTACCATGCCGCCGCACCACGAAGGCGATAAAAGAGACCTGCCTCAAGAGTTCTCCCGAAAGGTTGAGCAGAGCATTGCTACTGGTGCAGACTGGATAAAGATATTCGCGACAACGGGCAGCGCAGACGATCTGAATGGCGATCAGATCTATTTCTACCCTGAGATCAAAGCCGCGACAGATGATGCTCACGCCGCAGGCCTCAGAGTTGCCGTTCATTCATATAGTCAATTGGCAGTGAGCGATGCTCTAAGAGCAGGGGTTGATTCTATTGAGCATCCCGTGGGTCTTGATGACAAACTTCTCCAACAATGGACTCAGTCTGACGCTGTTTATGTGCCAACAATCGACCACAATCGGTACTACGCTGATCATCGGGGTGAGTATGGGTACGATGAGAA
>JBNMMV010000375.1:0-4004 GCA_051270205.1 Limisphaerales bacterium | reverse complement strand
GAGGCTGGTTTAGTGAGGGATTCCAGTTCGTAAACGTCTGACAATAAAGCACTACAATAGACAATAAGAATATATGGGGCGCTACGCACTAAAACGCATCATCCAAGGGGTGATCACGGTCTGGTTTATCGCAACAGCCACTTTTTTTGGTATGCATGCGATACCTGGCGATCCGCTCAGCGGCGAAAAAGCACTTTCTCCCAAAATTAAGGCCAACCTCGAAGCCAAATACGGCCTCGACCAACCCACTACAGTTCAGTACGGCATTTTTCTCAAAAACCTGGTCCAAGGTGATTTGGGTATCTCATTCACCCAGGAAAATCGGCGCGTCAACGACATCATCGCTGAGCATTTCCCTGTATCTGCAACCCTCGGCATTCTCGCCATTATATTCGCTGGCATCGGCGGCATATTGTGGGGCGCGCTGACTGCCTTGTTTCGCAACCGACTGCCAGACACCATCATCATGTTTCTGGTGATCTTGGGCATTTCAGTACCTAGCTTTGTCGTTGCAGCCATTGCTCAGCTCACTCTAGTAAATGCCAATGATCTGGTCGGCACGTCCATTTTACCTATCGGAGGCTGGGGCACCGTCTGGCACATGATCGTGCCCTCCATGGTGCTGGGTCTTTCTACCATGGCCTATTTAACCCGGCTTATGCGCTCGAGCATGCTGGAGATCATCACCTCTGACTTCGTTCGAACAGCCAAAGCAAAAGGTGTACCACCGGCTCAGATCTTTACGCGCCACCAACTGCGCAACGCCATACTTCCGGTCATAACGGTTTTAGGTCCGTCTATCGCTACCATTACCACGGGTGGTTTTGTAGTAGAAATTATTTTCGCAATCCCAGGTTTAGGACGCTATTTCGTCCAAGCAGTTCAACAATTGGACTACACCGTTATTATGGGCACCACCGTCTTCTACGGCGCTTTCCTGGTCTTTATGGTGATCCTAGTCGATCTTATATACGGCTACATTGATCCTCGCGTGAGGTTGGAATAAGCATGGCCGAACAAAGCAGTTTCCCTGCCAGCGCTTTCCAACCTTTAAGTAATAGCCAAGACATTCAGGTTATCTCTCGGCCTTCGCTGTCTTATTGGCAGGATGCCTGGCTACGATTGAAAGCCAATCGGCGCGCGCTCATCTCTTTGTATCTAGTATTGGGCTTGCTACTCTTTACCTTCTTCGGTCCCATCCTTTGGAACGTCGACCCTTCAGCACAGGATTTGGATCAGATCTCACAGGCACCTGGGGCAAATCGTGAAGTTACCCTTGTCGGCGGCTATCAGCCTTGGTCAGGTGAGACCGAAGCCAGCGATGAGATTTTCCGCTTTGTCAGCAGCCCCACCACTCAACACGTACGCCTGGTATGGAACGACATTCCAGGTGCCGCAGAATATCGCATCTACCGTACGCCCTACAGCATTGGACCAGAGATGGCTTTTGGCTTGCCACTGCAAGAAACCACAGGCAATCACTTCGAAGACTTACTAGATCTACGGCCACAAACCTACTACTACACTTTGGTCGTGCTCGATGAGCGCGGTAGAGAAACAGACACGCACCACACCATAGAAGGCGAGATATCGCGCGTCATTACCCTTACAGACGCACGCGGTCGGGGTTTAGTCGGCCCAGATGAAGTCCCCGACGCTGGCGCCACCTTCAAACTCGCTCTGCACCCTCTTGGCACAGACTATCTCGGTCGGGATATGCTCTCTCGATTAATGCATGGCGCTCGAGTCTCACTTTTCATTGGTTTCTTCGCACCATTTCTCTACGTACTGTTCGGTGTAATCTACGGCAGCACGGCAGGCTTTCTTGGCGGTGCCACGGACCAGATCCTCATGCGTTTCGCCGATTTCGTTGTCGCTCTACCGTTCTTGCTGTTCATGATCTTGTTCAACGTAATGACAAATACGGGACCAGGCGAAAGTGGCATCATGCCTATGCTGTTAGCCATGGTTGTACTTTTGTGGCCCTCTACCGCCCGCCTTGTTCGTGGTCAAATTCTACAAATTCGTGAAGAAGGTTATATAGGCGCCTCTCGTTTATTGGGTGCCAAGACCAACTACCTTGTTATGCGCCATATGATTCCCAACACCATGGGCGTCATTCTCGTCACCATTACTTTCGCCGTACCCAGCGCAATATTTACCGAAGCGTTCCTATCTTTCATTGGCATGGGCGTAGCGCCACCAACACCCAGCTGGGGATCGATGTGCAACGAAGGCATAAAAACGATGCTTACACATCCTCATGAACTTATTTTCCCAGCACTGCTGATAAGCATCACGGTCCTTGCCTTCAACCTGCTGGGCGACGGACTACGCGACGCACTAGATGCACGCATGAGAAACAGAGAGTAGATATGTCGGATAGCTTGTTATCAGTCAAAGATTTACGGGTCGAGTTCGACACCTATGGCGGCACGGTGCAGGCTGTGCGTGGCGTTAGCTTCGATATTGATGCTGGCAAGACAGTCGCCATAGTGGGCGAGTCAGGCTGTGGCAAGAGTGTTACCGTGCAAAGCATTATGGGGCTCACACCAATGCCTCCTGGGCGCATCACCGAAGGCACCGCGCACCTTAACAACCACGACATCATTGGCCGCAAAACCATCAACGGACAAGACATTCGCGGCGATCAGATTGGCATGATCTTCCAAGACCCAATGACTTCGCTAAACCCAACCATGAACATCGGTAATCAAATTGCTGAAACACTTATTGTTCACCGTGGCTATAGCAAAAAGAAGGCGTTCAATCGAGCAATCGAACTATTGGAACTATCCAAGATTCCAGAACCTGCGAAACGCGCCAAGCAGTATCCATTCGAATTTTCTGGTGGCATGCTCCAGCGCGCTATGATCGCCATGGCGATTGCCTGCGAACCAAAAATACTGATTGCAGATGAGCCAACTACCGCGTTAGACGTCACCATTCAGGCGCAGATTCTAGATTTGCTGGGTGATCTACAAAAAGACACTGGCATGGCGATAATTCTGATAACCCACGACCTAGGGGTTGTCGCCCGTATGGCAGACGATGTGCTGGTGATGTATGCCGGCCAAATTATCGAACGAGGCACCGTCGATGATATTTTCTATCGCTCAGGCCACCCTTATACACTGGGCTTGAGAGCAGCGATGCCGAGCAACAGTCGTGAAGGGGGTAACCAACTCACCCCAATAGACGGTTCGCCACCAGATTTGTTTCAGCCACCCAAAGGATGCGGTTACTGTGCACGTTGCCCATATGCTATGGAGGTTTGTCTCGACAACCCACCAGCAGCGCACCTACTCAAAGACGCACATGCCGCGAATTGCTGGTTACATCACAGCGACAACACTCAACGGGTCGATGCGATTCACGGGGATAACCCATCATGAAGGACTTGGTTTGCGTCGATAATCTTGTTAAATATTTTGATATCGGTCGTGATCAGCGCGTACACGCTGTAGATGGCGTCAGCCTTACAATCGGCGAACGCGAGATAGTGGGCTTGGTCGGCGAGAGCGGAAGCGGAAAATCTACTTTCGGCAAAGCCCTTGTTGGTTTGCACGACAAAACCAGCGGCAGCGTTACCTTCCGTGGTGAAACTCTGCCGCAGGCTTACAAGGCCCGAGACTTTCAAAAGCATGCGCCGCATATGCAGATGATTTTCCAGGACCCCTACTCCAGTCTTAATCCGCGCATGACTGTTGGTGAGATCATTGGCGAGGGGCTCAAGTTACACAGGTCAATGAGTACCAGCGATGTAAATGCCAAAGTCGCCGACTGGTTGGGCCAGGTCGGACTTCAGCCAGATCATATGTCACGCTATCCCCACGAGTTTTCCGGCGGTCAGCGTCAGCGAATAGGTATTGCCAGGGCTTTAATCCTAGAGCCTGAATTTGTCGTTTGCGATGAACCCATTTCTGCGCTCGATGTCTCGGTTCAGGCGCAAGACGTTAATCTGCTCGATGAACTGAAAGACAGCTTAGGTCTGACCTTGCTGT
>JBNMMV010000374.1:0-4007 GCA_051270205.1 Limisphaerales bacterium | reverse complement strand
CGGCTCGTGGTCTTGGCCGTTGGCCTGCACTACAATCATCGTGTTTAGAAGCACGGTCAGTGTCAAAACAAACCTTGTCAATAATTTGATCGCGTATGATAAATACATGGAAGCCACCGGTGTGACACGTTCCTTAGTGATACAAAGCTATACTGCCGACAATAATCTGCCTTGGATAGAGGCCTGTTTGTCCAGTGTACGAGCTTGGGCACAAACCGTGGGGTACGATTATGCGTTTATGGGTGATGAGTTTCTGCTCAAAGCGCCTGGTTGGTACCGCGGTAAGGTTGGCGCGCGCTTGCCTATAGTCGCTGACTTAGCCCGTCTTATTTGGATTCAGGAGTTGCTACAACAGGACGCCGCAGATGTGGTGATCTGGCTCGATGCGGATACTTTGGTATTCGCCCCAGACGAGCTAAGAGTGAACCTTGTGACTGACTGCGCCTTCGGCCGTGAGCACTGGTTGCAGTTGGACGGCAAGGGACGTGAGCGGGTTTACCGAAATGTGCACAACGGTTTTTGTGCTTTTCGCCAGGGTTCAGTGGTGCTGCCTTTTCTGATCCACGCCGTGAGCCGGTTGGTGGAGCGGGTTGAAGCCGATGCTATTGCGCCGCAGTTTGTGGGTCCGAAGCTGCTAGGTCATCTACATTCTATTATCGGCTTTGAATTGGACGAACGATTTGGGGCCATATCGCCCTACTTAGCCCAACGTTTGATACAAGGTGAGGGTTTGCCCGACAGGTTGGCGGCTGCCAACTTATGTTTATCGTTAGCTGGCGAGGTCGATCATGCGGCCCTAGTTGAAAGGTTGAAAGGTTGAAAGATTACTTTTGGGCTGACCTAAAAGTGCAGTGAGAAGCTTAGAGACCCGTAAATGTCTCGTTCGTCTTGTTGTACGAACTCGCGGGTTCTAATCACATAGGTATAACCCACTCGAAAGCGCCTGTTATTCCAGACCAGTCCAGTCTGTAAGTCGCCAACGAAGTCTTCACGGTCTACCGAATGGCTGTCTTCGAAGTTGTTGCCGTCCAAAAATATGTTCTGGGCGACATAGCGACCATCTATGCCTACAAAAAAATACCAACTGCTGGTGCCGTCATAAAATTGAGAGAGTGGCATGCTCGGCCGCACGCGCGGTGGACCCTGATCTTTTTGTAGTCCCTTACCCAACCTAAACATGCCGCCAACGCCAACGTAGTTTTGTAGGGTGCCTATGGCGCCTGAAAAGTAGGGTATAAAATCGGCTTCCATCGCCCAATCTTCGGAGGCTGTCCAGGCGCGATTCAGCCACTTTTTTTCATAAGCGATGGACACTACCCATTCATTCCTAAGTTGGTTATCCCAGCCCAGGGCATGGTCGCTGCCAATGCGTTCGTGAATAGTGTTTTGAATACGTTCGCCTTTGGCATTGGGTCCTACCAGCCCCAGTGAAACTCGCCAGGTTTCTACTTCCTTGGCGTTGGCGGTGCTGAAGCCCGCAGCCAAGTAAGCATAGGCGGCGTAAGGACGATCCTCTTTGAGTAAGGTTGACGTGCGAATGTTGTTGGGTGTGTACAGTTCGTGCCCCAGAGATATGGAGACGTTGATCTTGTCGTCGTCATTGATACCTGGAAACCAGAGGCCCATGTCTTTGAGTCGCTTTGGCCCATTGTCGACGCCGCTAATGTAGTTCGCCATGACGCCGGAGGTGTAGTGGCGGTCGGTGCCGGTAAAGAGGTCGTTCTCTACGAGCAGATTAATGACGTGCTCGCCATTCGCTGCGTTGGGAAGCAGCGCGGGAAAGACGAGCAGCAGGACAAAAAGATGTTTCTTCATAGCGTGGGCTCTACAATAACGAAAGCTTGCGCATGTATCGAGGGAGGTAACGTGGCAGAACGTAAAATTCAACGAAAAAGTGATGATTTGATTGTTTCGGTTAACGAAGTGTTCTTGGGCACAGCTGAAAGGGTCTGTCGCCGATGATTTATAACAACGTCATTCTCAGCGTAAAAAATACCGCCGATGTCTCCGCAGTTGCAGCGCTTCTAGGCCAACAAGGGACGTTGTCTCGGGCAGAATTGGGGTGCGAGAGATTTGAGGTATATCATTCCGAGACCGATGTTCGTGTGTTCATACTTGTAGAACAATGGGCTACCCAAGCGGAGCTGGACGCCCACCGATTGGCACCTGGATTTACAGAAATATATCAACCCAAGGTTCTACCGTTGGTAGAGCGTACGCCCCATTTGTGTACACTTATGGAAGAGCTTTAGATAAAGAGAATAATAATGCATACATTCGCCGATCCTTTAAATCGCGCAGTACAAATTGCTGCGAACAAAACAGCCGTCATTGACGGATCAGATTCTTATACTTTCAGCCAGCTGGCTGAGCGGTGTGCACGCCTGGCCGGAGGCTTGGCGGCGCTGGGTCTTAACAAAGGCGATCGTGTGGCCATTTGGTCGGATAACAACCATGAATATATAGAAACTTATGTTGGCGGTCCTGCTGGCGGGTTTGTAGTGGTGCCGTTGAACACGCGTCATGCTGAACCTGAGCTGCGTTATGCATTGGAAGATTCAGCAACCAACGTACTTATCACCGACCGCGATGCCAGTGGCATGTCAGACATTTGCGATCACATTATTCAGATTGGCCCGGAATATGAGGCGTTGCTTGAGGCGGAGCCTGCCAAGTTAGGGGTCGATTTAACTGAAGATGACTTGGCTGGGCTTTTTTATACAGGCGGCACAACGGGTCAGTCGAAGGGTGTGATGCTGAGCCACCGTAATTTGATTGCCAATACCTTTCATTGGCTAACTTCGGTTCCGCAGAATTCGAAAGACGTCATGTTGGTTATGGCGCCGTTGTTTCATGCAGCAGGTTCTAACGGCGTGTTAGGGTCGATTTGGACCGCAGGCACGCAAATCACCTTGGGTGCCTTCGATCCTGAAGCGGCGTTAGATATTATTCAGGCAGAAAATGTTTCTCTGACCTTGGGTGTGCCGGCTATGTTGGCGGCTATGGCGGAATCCCAACATGCAAATCCACGCAACGTAGATGCCATTCGGGCAATTGCCCATGGTGGTTCACCAATCGCAACAGAAGTAGTGCGGCGCACTAGCACAGCATTCCCAGGCGCAGAATTGATAGAGGTTTATGGCGCAACTGAGTTGTCTCCGCTAACCACTGCGTTGCGCGACGAACAGTTATTGTTAGACGATGACAGGGCAAGATCTTGCGGACAATCCATTCCTGGAACCGATGTTCGCATCTTGAACCCAGAAGGCGTTGAAGTGCCCAAAGGCGAAATTGGCGAGGTTGTAGTGCGTGGACCGAACGTTATGGTTGGCTATTGGAACAAACCTGAGCAGACTGCGTCTGTGCTTATTGACGGCGCATATTGGACCGGCGATTTGGGTTACATGGATGATGACGGCTATGTGTTTTTGGTCGATCGGAGCAAAGACATGATCGTCTCCGGTGGTGAAAACGTTTACTGCACAGAAGTCGAGGAAATTCTCTACAAGCACGAAGCTGTGCTTGAAGCGGCGGTCTATGGCATTCCGGATGAACGATGGGGTGAAGCTGTGCACGCAACCGTTGTGCCACGTGCGGAACACAGCAACGTCGACCCAGAGGCTTTGATAGAGTTTTGTAAGGCACACATCGCCGGCTACAAAGTGCCGAAGGGCATTGCAATTCGACAGGACCCGTTGCCCAAATCGGGTCCTGGTAAGGTTCTAAAACGCGAACTGCGTGCACCTTTTTGGGAAGATGCAGATCGAGCAGTTAACTAGTTCGTAGCTTCTAACTAGTGCCTGTCCCGAAAAGATAGATTTATTGAGTTTGCTATTCGATTCTGTAATTGAGCTGGGCTAAAACACTGCACCCAATCTAGCGCCGCTCCGCGGTCTAATTAGTTCTTGTCCTAAATAGTCAGAACTGGCCTGGCAAGAGTTGTTAGTTGGCTGGAAAGTCTGATTAGAAGTGTCCGAGCGTTTAGACCGAGTGTTGGCGGAGCGACC
>JBNMMV010000373.1:0-4042 GCA_051270205.1 Limisphaerales bacterium | reverse complement strand
ATCCACAGATTCTGTATGTGTCCAACATGCAAGAAGACGGCAAATCAATAGGCATTTTGTCTGATACTGAAGTGGGATGGCACTACGATCAGATATATTTGCCGCGTCCTGCAGTGGGTTCGATGCTCGCAGCACATACGCTGCCCACCAAGCGCGGCAACACTGAGTTTGCCGATATGTCAGCGGCCTATGCAGCGTTACCCGCTGACATCAAATACATACTAGACGGTAAAAAAGCCACCCAATCCTACGAGGCATTTAACCGTGCTTACAGTGTTCCGACCAACGACACACAAAAGCGCCGTTCTGAGGATATTGATCAACCAATAGTGCGCACTCACCCGATTACCGGAGTGAAAGCCTTATATATGTGTCCAGGCATGACTACCCGTATTGTTGGCTTGAGCGATAAAGAAAGCGAAGACATGCTGGCGTATTTGTTTGAATGGACCGTCAAGCCTGAATTCGTCTACTCGCATGAGTGGCAAGACGGTGACTGCTTGATGTGGGACAACGCCTGCACGATGCACCGACGCGACCCTTTTGATCAGAACGAACCGCGCCTGATGAAGCGTACTACCATTCTGCCTCCTGCTGAGCTGGCTGTTCCCTTCTAGCACTATCTGGACAGCATTGGCGGAATCAATAATGAGTAGAGGCTCCGGTGCTTGAGTCTCTACCCCGACCAAGCACACTCCTGCCAATCACTAACGGACAAGCAAAAAAAAACCGGGGCCTAGGCCCCGGTCTTCCTACAATCCGTTCCGACTAGAACCTATACTCCAGCTCAACGCCGGCTGTACGCTCATTACCCGGCGTCACAAATCCGCCGCCAAACTCTGGCGCCAGTATGACTTCACCGACGTATTCTTCATCGAGAAGGTTTCGCGCGAAAGCCGTTACGCGCCAGTTATCGCCGCCGACGCCCAAACGCGCATTCATGATGCCGTAGCCGTCTACCTTAGTTTTGCTATAGCTAGTTCCCAAGCCACCAAACAGAACCGCTGGCACTTCGTTGGGGAGCCCCTCGAAATCACCCGGTCGAGGCACATCAAGATCTCCACCCTGCACAACGTGATAGAAGATGTCACCCTGATAGGCATATTCAAGCCTAGCTAGGATATTCAGGCCTCCGCTTAACTTTTGATCCCAGGTCAGTGCGATATTGGCGGTGTACTCTGCCAGATTGGGAACGTCGTTGCCTGAAACATAGGGGCGGACGGTCATCTTGTCGATCTCACCATCGATTTGACTATAACCCGCATCGAGGCGGAGTGAGGTATTCAGCTGCCAGGAAGCACCCAGTTCAAAACCCTTTATAGTGACTTCGTCTATTGCCTCAACTGTACGCAACAAGCCAAAGGGACCCACATAAAACTCGAAGAATTGCATGTCATCGACTTCGGTATAGAACACCGCGCCGTTTAACTGCAGGCTGCCATCAAGCATTGTTGATGAAAAACCCACCTCAAACGCGCTTGAGGTTTCTTCTTCGTAGACCTCAGGTGGAGCGATCGGCAAACCATCGGGGTTCACCAAAAACAGCTCTATCGTCTCGGTTCCGCCCAGGTTGTTAAAGCCACCTGTCTTGAAGCCAACACCCCAACTGGCAAACAGGGTTGTGTCCTCGCCAACATCGTACGTTAAGCTGATCTTCGGTTGAACAGCATCGAATGTCTCGTCGCGATCGGCAACCGACGCTCTCACCTCACCCGTATCCAGGTCTATGAAAGCTGGGTTCCAAGGAGTCCCTTCAAGGGGGACCCCATTCAGTGTGCAACCACCGACAAAGAAAGTAGAACAGTAGTCTATATTGGTAGACAAAAATCCATCAGCCGGGCTGGGGACCTTATTCTCCACCTCTCGATCTTCCCGGTCGTACCGAATTGCAACTGACAGTTCCATGCGATCAGAAATGTCGTAGTTTATCGAGCCAAAAACCGCAAACACGTCAGTGGTAAAGTCATCTAATACCAAGGCATCTGTAAACTCGTTAACAAAGCTTGAAGGTAAATTGCGACGGCCGTCGTCTTCAAGCTGAGCCACACCGACGGTACGTTCAATATTCAGGTAGTAGGCACCGACCTGCCAACGCAAGGCACCATCGCCGCTCGAGGTCAACTGTATTTGCGCACTAAAGTCTTCCTGATTTCTCTCCTGATACTGATATCCGTCACAGGTTGTGGGGCTGTAAGGAGGTAAGAACCTGCCGTCAGCCGTCCCATCGAGGTTGAACGTGGGCGCCGCTGTGGGCGTACCGTCTCCGAGAAAGAGAGAGCGGGCCACTGCACTTTCCTGACAAGACGTTGTTCCGTCGTAGAATCCAAATGCACCAGAAGTACCGTCGGCAATAAAGCTTTGTTCCTGGTCAGAATAGAGCGCCCAAGCAGTCAACGTGCCGATGTCCAGCTCTTTGTCCACCTTGATTGAAAACTCTATCGTCTCCTGCTTATTCTCAGGATCCACATTGGGTGAAAAGACAAAGTCAAAATCGTTTACATCTACCGAAGCTGCTGTGTTATCAACACCAAAACCGGACACTCCTTCCAAAGCACCCACGAAAAACGGCAGCTCAAACGCCGCGTTGAATGCAATGGCGCCTGCCTCCACCTCCGAGTAACGTAATTTGGTATCGATGCTCAAAGTATCACTAGGGTCAAATACAAGTCGTAAGCTAACCCCCGTCTCTTCAAAATCGTTCACAACCTCATCGTTGTAAAATTCATTCTCCAGGAAACCATCGGTGGTCCGATGATCAACCGTTAAGCGGCCCGCAATATTTTCACCTAGCGGCCCCGCGATAGTTCCCATAGCCGTGTAAGTGCCATGCTGCGCAGCAGATACCTTTACCTTCCCCTCAAACTCGTCACTGGGCTTCCTGGTGGACATAATCACCGCGCCACCAGCAGCTGAACGGCCATAAAGTGCGCCCTGCGGGCCCTTTAACACTTCAATTTGGGTCAAATCGGGGTATTCACGATTAAACGCGGATGGGTTGGTATACAAAATGCCATCCACCAGGAACGCAAAGTTGGTCTCGCCGTCGCGTGCGCCCGATATACCGCGGATACTCAGCGAACTATCGCCAGCCTCTACGGTGTTCACGAAGGTTACGCCGGGCGTCATGTAGACGAAGTCCTCTGCGCGTTGAATACCCATATTTTCTATTTGATTTTCCGTAAACGCGGTGATCGTAGCGGGAACGTCTTGCAGAGTCTCAGAGCGAGCTCGCGCAGTAACGACTATTTCTTCGAGCTGCGCATAGGCGTTATTCGCAACTGTCAGTGACCCGGCGGCGGGCACTGTCATCAAAACTGCCAGATACAGTGTCTTAAGTTTGGGCTTACTATTCATCGTATTCTCCAACGTCTTTCAGATCGATTTCTTACGTGATACCAGACTATGCGCATTCTCGCGCAGAAAATCAACACGTATGTACGTACAATTGAGCCTAATTGCCCGCATTGGCACATAGACTGTGGCATTCTCGACCAAATAACCAAGATGGGTGTCTTTAAGCAATACCAAACCGCCGGCGAAAATGAAAAGTCTCCGCATTCTAGATGGCGCCATCGGAGCGTAAATTTGCAATTTCATCTGGCGAACAGCCAAGGTTAGCAAGAATTGATTCCGTATGCTCACCCACTTCGGCAAGCCCAAAGCGCACATCACCGGGCTCATTCAAAAACTTGATGGGAATACCTATGTGATCGTTACCGAACTCATCACGCACACGCATTTCCCTAGCCCAAACATGATCTGTGTCCCAGGCTTCGTCCAAGGTCATCACAGGCATCCAGCAGATGTCCCTGCCCTCGAACCAGGCCTCCCATTCTGCTCTACTGCGCGCCTGGAACGTTTTCCTTAAAAACGCGATAGCCTCGTGATGCCCCTCACCCGCCGGCCCCGTTACCGCATCGACAAAATCTGGACGACCCAGCCCGTTAAAGAGCTCCTCAACGAATTTGTGCTCACCACCGCCTAGCGCGATATGATTCCCATCACCCAGTTCATAAATATTCAGCATCGCGTTACCCCCGTG
>JBNMMV010000372.1:0-4059 GCA_051270205.1 Limisphaerales bacterium | reverse complement strand
CAAAACTGTATAGGGTGAATTTGATCATAGTCGGCAGTCTCCGCTAGAGAATGTATAAATGTAACCGGCGACAATAGTTGCTGGAGTGAACTAACTCACATTTACGCCGACTGCCCAATCATAGCCAAAGCATGTTTCGATGACAGCTTAGGGTCGATAGCTGACTATTTCTCCAAAATTTCCCAACGGCTGATCGCCGGGGTAAAGCGGTCATTCAGTAGCAGCGGTTTGAGGGGCTGCTTTCGGCCAGAAGGAGACATTGGCTAACGTTCATTAACGGCGCTTTATTCCATCCACTAAGCAAAATTTAGCACACCAATTTAGCTTGGTTACAACAGTAGACTCTTTTCAATTGCGACAAATTTATCTGCTGCTACTCTTAACGCTACCGCTGTTAACGGAAACACACCATAAACTTCTGTGCGAGTTTCGAATCGCTCACCGATACGCCGCAGAAGGATCTCAAAGTCACCGTCGCCAGAGGCCAGCACTACCGTGTCACAGTGTGGCGCGTTTTCATAGATATCCAATGCTATGCCTACATCCCAGTCCGCTTTGCTCGAGCCGTCGGAACGCAGCACATACGGTTTTAGCAACACCGTAAAACCGATTGCACGTAATATGTTCTGGAACTGCTGTTGTTTTGCATCACTGCGGTCAGTCGCGTAGGCATACGCGCTAACGACCTCTCGCCCACTAGAGACTCTGGCCCAGAACTTGTTGTAGTCGAAGTTGCGGCTATAAGTCTGACGACAGGTGTTATAGATGTTTTGCACATCCACGAAAATGCTGACTTTTTCAGGTGCGTTGGACTGGGCTTCCTCCATACCGATTACTCCTGGATAAATTCTGGGCAAGTTCAAAGTTAGCAGTCGTTTGCAGCAGCCAATACTAAACTACTTGCCCTGCGGAGACTCGTCCGAACAGAAGCTGCCCCTTAAGCATATCGACTAGCAGTGCCTCTATATAGATTTCGGTAAGCATGCCGACAGGATGTCAGCCGATACGATATAGGGCTAGATCAGAAACTAGGTGGAACGTCTGCTTTCACTGTTAGCGGCCACTCGGATCGTTGGAAAATTAAAGTTCTGAGCGGCTGCTAACGGCCAGAAGCGGACAGCCAAACAAACTCAAAATAACCCGCTTTCAGGCGTCTATTTCGTGCATGTCTAGCCCAAAAGGCGGATGATGAAACGCAGGTCATTTTGCGAGATGCGGCTTCGCTCGCACACGCCACGCCGCCGGGTTGCTAGACACCGATATCTTCGTTCCAGAGCGCTGGATGGGCGGCGATGAAGTCCCGCATCATTGCCACGCATTCCTCATCGTCCACGACTTCGATCTCAACACCTCTCGAACGCAAGTAGTCCTCGGGTCCCTGAAACGTGCGATTCTCACCAACAACAACCCTAGGTACGCCGTACAACAGCATGGCGCCGCTGCACATATCGCAGGGCGACAACGTCGAATAGAGCACCGCCTTGCGATAATCGGCAGCTGTCAGCCGCCCTGCATTCTCGAGGCAATCCATTTCGGCGTGCAGCAAGGAACTGCCTTTTTGTATTCTCTGGTTATGCCCACGCCCGACAATCTCCCCATCGATGACCAGCACTGACCCTATGGGTATCCCGCCCGCATCTTGCCCTGCACGAGCTTCGTAAATGGCAGCCGCCATGTATTCGTCCATCACTGCAATCAAACCTGTAGAACTTCCGACGCGTTTGCAAAAGTGGACATTAATGCGCTCTTCGTCGTCCGCTTTTTTTGTTCGTCCATAATCAAATTACCGCAACGGATCGTTAGCGGCCCCTAAACACCAATACTAGCTGAATGTCTGCTTTCATCAATAGCGGTCGTTCGAGTGTCTACCTTCGAGCGGTGGAAACCACAGCCAAAAGCAGACGGTCGGCTTCCTAAGTCTTTGAGTTTCATAGATGACGTGGGTCTATGTTCGGTGCCGATCTAAATGAAGGAATAAAGAATATTGACAAACGCCTCATTCAGGCGAGGCACTAGGTAGTAATTTCCGCCTCTTCTTCATTGGAATATATAAGCTTGTACGCTATGAGATAGACGATAATCGCTGTGACAATAGCATTTAGCGGCGCGATACTGAGCGGGCCATCGTCAGGAGAAATAGTCGAAGCACCGATAGCCACACCCCAGGCGATTAGCGCTGCCCAATTCACTTCCTTAAAGCTGTAATCGTGCGGGGTGTGATAATTACCTTTGGCGCGGAAATAAAAATCGCTAATGATAATACCGCCAATCGGCGGCAGGGATACACTTAAAAATACCAGCCAGTTTACAAAGTTGTTATACAGGAAGTCGGCAAAAACTGTACCAACTGCGCCGGCAGCCAGTACCAGGTGTACCCGCTTTAATCCGGTTATGTTCGCGAGACCCAAACCTGAGGCATAAAGGGCATTATCGTTCGTCGTCCATATATTGAGAATCAGCAAGATGATCCCACCGCCCAGCAAGCTTTGAGCAGCTAATACCTCTGCAGTATCAGAAAGACCGGTTGCTGCGGAACCAATGGCTCCGAACATGAACATCAGACTATTACCAAAAGTGAAACCGATGATAGTAGCCGCAACCCCAATTTTTCGGTTTTTTGCGAAACGCACAAAATCAGGTGTTAATGTCGCCCCACTGATGAACGAACCAACTGCCAGTGCAATGCCTACCGCAGCGGTTAATTGGGTCTCCGGAGAAATGGCCATCAGCGCCTGAAGCCCACCATCGGTGTCGGCGATTGCTTTACCCATCGAAGTGAACCCGAGAACCAAGATCGCCGGAACGGCAATTATGCTCAGCCATTCGATAGCTTTAAAGCCAATCATAACCGAATGGGTCATAGCCGCACCGCCGACGACAATTAACAAAAGCAAAGGAACATCGGTGAACTTATTGAGAGGGTACGCAAACATCGCCACGCCTACTCCAAACCAACCGATTTGCGTAATCGCCAACATAAGAGATGGTAACTTTGACCCGACTCGCCCAAAGGAATACCGAGCCAATATGTGAGTAGAAAGGTTCGTTTTCGCAGCAGCATTTCCCAGAAGGGCGCCGTATAAACCCAGAATAAGGTTACCTGCCAGAACCACCAAAACAAGATCAGGCCATAGCTTAAATCCTTGACCTAAGGTACCACCCGTCCACATGCTAGCCGCGAAAAAGGTGAAGCCCAACATGACCGCGGACATAGCTAGCAATCCTCGGCGTGCCGAATCCGGCACTGGAGTCAAAGAGTAGTCGTCATGCACGGCAGCATAATTGTCTGTTTCATTAGGAGACATTGTGAGTCCTCAATTTCTCGCCTTAGCTGAACAACTCGTCATCCGCCCGAAGGTCGTCAGATGGATCAGAAACCTTCAGCCCAAAGAGCTTGGGAATTGGCCAATGCATCGGCGTCACATTTCGGACATATTGGCATAGATTTCCTCTAACAAAGCGCTATTTAATCGGAAATCGAGATCACGTTGATCGGCATTCGAACGGCTGCTTTGGGTTGCGGTTTCAAGCGGCCCTTCCCACCCATACTAGCCTAATGTCCGCTTTCACCATTAGCGGACATTCAGACCAAGAGGAATTAGTGAGATTGAAGGACTGCTTTCGGCCACAAGCAGACCTTATCCCTCGTTCGAAACCTAAAAAGAACAATGGCCGTCGCTCGTTCAGAACGGCGCGAGGTATCTCAACACTTGGTCACGGGCCTCCGCGAAAAATCCGTCATTGTTGGTTGATGAGCTTTTGCTTTCCGCCACTCCGGTCAAGCAGCAGAGACTGATCGACGCCGTCTGCGGTGATCGCCATCGAACCGTCTTCCATGCGCATGATCCAGCCTTTATCCCTGAGATACCACAGGTGGAATTCGAGCATTTCGTGCGGACAGCCGGTCAAGCGCTCCATTAGCATCAGACCGAGCCCGGGCTCACGGGGATCGCGCTTGCGCTTGGTGTAGAGCACCGACAGAACGCGCTCCTGAATCAGGCTGTCATTGTCAAAGTTATCGTTTTCGCCTGCTTCCTCGACCAAGCTCCATTGATAATC
>JBNMMV010000371.1:0-4068 GCA_051270205.1 Limisphaerales bacterium | reverse complement strand
GGTAACCGATGAGGACTTCTGCTTCGTTTACAAGTTGGGCCTGATAAATTACAGGGGCACGTTCCGCGATTAAGCGGTTGGTGTCCTCAGGTGATGTCGCGGTATGTACTTCCAGGGTATCGGTGAGGTTTTCTAATATGGACTGCTCATGGGCAAGTCCAAGGTCGATGATCAGCTGGGTAAATTCGTCTTCAACGGGTGTGAGTTCTAAGTCTCCTTTGTTGTCCAGCCAGACACGTCGCGCACAGAGTGACCACGATCTTGCGTCGCTGGGTTTGATCAATGGTGTTTTCGTAGTGCTTGTCATTCGAACATGGGCGGTGGTTCTTTTGTCGACAGTCGCGAATTTCCTAATCTAGGCTTGAAACGGAGCGTTGGTGTTTATGGGACGTTTCGTTTTCTTGATACGAACACGTTAATGAGGACGAACAGAAACGACACAGCAATCATCAGCGTTATCTCATTCAAAAAGGGAAACTTGAGAAATATTGCCGCGTCGCCAAATCCCAATAAAACACCTACTAACGCGCCAACCAAACCAAGGGCTATGTTAGCCACGCTAAACACTTTGTCTAACTTAAGAATACCCGGAAGAGTTCCAACTACAATCCCAGTCACGAGTATGAACAGAATTATCATATTGCCTCCAGCAATGTCTGTCTGAAGCATACCTTGTGTACTTTGATTCGTGAAATGCGCGAAGTAGAGCTTCTGAGAGTCCGGTTTTGATAGTCCCCATTTCCTGCAGAAGGTTGCATTTGGTAGGCTGAGATTACGATTGAGTTGGGCGGCCTACAACATTACCTTTGGCGCGCTGTTGATCAAGATGGCGAGGTCATGGACGTGTACTTGCACACCGATCACCGATCACTGATCCCTGCGACACTTCAACACGTGGACCACTGGCATCTATTGAGCGATACTATTTTTAACTGACACCGGAGCATTTCGTATGAGCTACTGCAGAAACTTGCTAACCTCGATGGTGATTACTGGATTGGCCAGCGTGCCGCTGCCTGCCATGTCTGGTGTTGACGGCCCTGCCGGTGGGCGGCTCGCAGAACCGCGGGTTGCACCAATGTCTGAGGCGGATGGACGCGCGGCACAAAATTCTTTTTTGCCCCCCGGAACTGAAGGTGCTGCAGGCCGCGTTGTGAATGTGGGAGATCCGCCTGCGCTCAATATCTTTCGTACTCTGGCCCATCATCCGGACCTCCTGCGCGCATGGACCGGTTTCGCCAGTTACATGGTTGGCGCTTCAACGTTGCCTGCGCGTCACAGGGAGATGGCGATGTTGAGAATCGGCTGGCTTTGTCAGTCTGACTACGAGTTTGGGCAGCATGCCCGAATCGCTCGCGAGGTGGGCATGACTGATGCGGAAATTCTTGCCATTACCGTTGGCGCGGATGATCCGGCCTGGTCTGAATTCGAACGTCACCTGCTTACCGGTGTGGACGAACTTCACAAAGAAGCATTTGTCTCTGATGCGACCTGGCTTGCACTCAGTAAGGACTACTCGGTGCACCAGCTAATGGATTTCGTGTTTACCGTAGGCCAGTACAACCTGGTCTCAATGGCGCTAAATTCTCTTGGCGTTGAGCGCGAGCCTGGTGTCGCAGGGTTTCCGAAGGCGCCGTAGGCGCCATCAAGGTCTCAACCTACCGGACTATCGCGATGACCAACTCGGCTTCGAGTTCTTCGCGCCGCAGTGACAACTGGTTAGAATCACCCTGTACCCATGCCTCAAATTGATTGATCGAATAAGGGCTATCCGCGCGTCCGCCGTTACCTCCAGCAATCACTAGATCTGCGTGGTCGGGGTCTGCCAAGTCTACCACCAAACGGTAGGCTGGCCCATGATAGACAGGGCAGGCGATTGCCCCCCGTCGGGCCTGATCCTCACTCGGCCCGGGTCCAAGGTGCATCGCCATGGCAAGCGTCGTGCCGCTGCCACCGAGCGGTACCGGTCCGACTTGCATATGCTGCCATGGCTCATGTGCTGCAAGACGATGGCCAATACTAATTTGTTGTAAATCCCCCCAACGCCACGCTTTAGGATCGCTACCCAAGGAGGCCGTTACATTGGTGACAACGCGCTGCATCAGAGTATGAACGCAAGCGACCAGCGCCTCTCGATGCTGCAACCAAGGGCTGCCATCGACCAGGAAATCTTCAATCTCAAACAACGTCAGACCAGGTGCTGCGCCCGGAATCGCGTTCAGTAAAGGATTCTTCAGAACATCACGCATGAACGCTCGATGCCAGGATCGGTCGAGAAACGGGTAGTAAAGGCAGGCTGCGGCAGAATCGGTGTTCGCTCGGCAGTCCCACTGATCTAGCAATGCCGCCGCCTCAAGCAGGGCGGGCTCATTCGATTCCTGCAGTAGGCCGACTAAACCGGGCACTACTTTCGCAGCTTGCAGGTCTAGCAGATCTAATTGCGCCTTTCTAAAGTCAGCGGCCGAGAATTTTTCTTTGCTGGTCAGAATCTGCCGGATCCGATCTGCGCGAGCACTTTGTGCTGGAAAATTATGAATGTAGAAAGGCCCTAACTCGCCCATCGTGTCGTTGTTTGCGGTTATGGCGAAGCCGTCTGGCGGATCAATCTCAACAATCAAATCAGCCATGGTTGAGCTGGCGAAATTATAGCGAGCATCCCACCCGGCCATTGGCACCGTGCCCGTCGCCCCTTGATGAGCTGAAAGACGGGCTGACATTGTCGTCGCTATGAATCGGCGAATATGATCGTCTTTGTCTACACAGATAATGTTGTTAACAAGCGGGCAAACATCATTTTCGAATAGCTTGTCACCAAACTCTTCCGCGCTGGTCGCGAGTGGTAACTGGGCTAGCGCGCCGGCTGATGTCGGTACATGTGCCAAAGACCAATTGAGCGCGGTTGCGTAGTCACTGTGGGTGGCTTCAGCAAGACCTAACTGAACCGTTAGCGACTCAAGCAACGGACCGTGGGTGGTGGAATCGATACGAATCTCAACTGCTTGCGCGCCTTTCACCGCTATTGTTTCAGTACGCGTGCCGATCTCAGTCCACTGCTGCGTATTTTCATCGACCAGGTGTTGGTGCTCCCGAATTTTTTCGACATAGACATCGTAGCAGTCGACCATGCCCGTGGTCAGACCCCACGCAATGTCACGGTTGTAGCCCATCATGAAGTAGGGTACTCCCGGGAAAGCGGTACCGAATGCATCCCAATCGCCCGCGTGCAGATGCACATAGAAAAATGTATTGGGAATTGAGTGGGCTTGATGTGGGTCCATCGCGAGCATGGGTTTGCCCGACTCAGAGCGGGTGCCATTCACCACCCAGTTGTTGCTGCCTGACAGGCGGGTATGGTTGAAGTCAGCATAGGCCAACGAGAACGATTCGGTCTGTAGGTCGCGGAGGGGTGACTTCAGCCGTTCGATCAGTTCTGCATCTTCGTCGCTGAAGTGGGTGACGTGGCCCTTGAAATACTCCGCACCGTGAGTGGCCATGAGCTTGCCGAGGAGCATTTTTTCGGTCCAACTCTTGTGCTGGAACCAGCAGGTAAACCGATATCGAGCTGCCACATCGGCGCGATTGAAGTGCCTCGGCTTGGCGCCAGCGTGAAGAAATTCTGGCGGTATTTGTTCAAGGTGATCGACAGATGCGTTTAAACCTTCGAGATAGGCATCGACTATCCAATCGCCTTCGCTGTCGATGAGTCCAGTTTGCCGTCCATCTACATTGCAGGCACGTTGAAAAGCATCCTGGGCGACAAATCTTGGTCCCAACAGGGCGGCTGCTTCACCATTGGCATATGCACAGCTCAGGTGGATCTGCCAGAGGCGCTCGCTGCCTGCCGCGTAGCCCATACCACGATATGCATCGGCGACGGTGCTTGCATAGACATGCGCTATACCGTGTTGGTCCCAAACGATATCAAACGGTGCGTCCGCTTCCGGTAGTTTTCTAGTTTCAGTTTTTCCCACTTTTCGTCGATCTCCCTCTGCTCATCCACAGTTCCCATCCACCCAGTATATGCGTGACGCCCGCAGTTGGGGACCCGGCACTGCTTGCGGTATCCTT
>JBNMMV010000370.1:0-4096 GCA_051270205.1 Limisphaerales bacterium | reverse complement strand
ATCAGCGAGCGAAGTGTCCAGCGTCGCATTAAAGGTCGGGTCCTATACTAAGGTGCAAGCGAAGGCTGTTGTCCGGATCATCGAGCGGGTGGGCGAGATCAATGCGAATCATGCCAACGGGAGATCGATAGCGCACGCCCAATCCAATCCCTTTTTGAAATTGCTTCGGCCAATTCATGCTGGCTTCGCCGATGTCGATGAACGCAGCGACTCCCCAGGTGTCGGTGAAGCTATAATCCACTTCCATGTTCGCGCTCATGAGGTAAGTGCCGCCGATGTCATCGCCAAAACTATTCATCGGCGATATCTGCTGATATCCATAGCCACGCACGCTCCGGTCCCCACCCGCATACAGTCTTTGTGACGGTGGTAAATCCTCAAAGCTACTGGTATCAACATGGCCGAGTTCTACTCCAGTCAATACCCGCATTCGCGGTCCTAGCGGTAATATGATGCGCCCGCTAACACTGAGCTTGGTAAAATCGACATCCGACCCCAGCCCCTCTTGGCCAGAAATTAACGTCGATGCAATGCTGAAGCCGCGTCGTACAAACTGAGGGTTGTCCAATTTATCGTAAGATAGTGTAAGCCCTGGGTAGATCAACAATGACTGCTGTGATGACTGGTCGCCGATAGTGAAATTCTCTTGCTCGATGTTCACGAACATGCGCCGGCGGAAGGGTCCCCAACTGTCTTCCCGAGCGCTACCAATTGCGAATAGATCCGTTTCTGCGTCTGCCACGTCGGCTCTTTCGGCACTCGCGTAAAAAAGCCACTTGTCTTGTTGTACTCTTTTGATCGGAACGATGTATTCGAATTGAGCGCCGGCCCCTATACCTGACAACCGAGCGTCTATGCGAGAACGGTGCCCACGCTTGTTGACCCGCTTGAAGTCAACTCCGGCGCTTACCCGTGGACCGGTATCCGTGCCGAAACCAACGCCAGCACTATACTTTCTCGGACTTCGAGGAATCGTCTTTACCGACACTGGAATACGGCTATTGACGGTTGCGGACCGATCGACGTTGAGCGCTACACCGTCAAAGTAGTTGGTGTTGTTTAACGCAATTTGTAGATCGATTAAGCGCTGGAAGTTAAACGGTTCGCCGGGTTGGATATCGTGGTAACGATTCACCAGTTGTTCGTGCAGAATGTTTTGTTCGATGAGCACGCGATCAAAGTAGAATTGAGGCCCGCTGTCTAGCTGCCAATCAACCTCTGCGATTTGTCCATCGACATCGACTCCCAGTTTCGCGGCTGTATAAGTGGCATCTAGAAAGCCCTCGTCGTACATGAGTGATTGCAGAGCAGTTTTGCTCGTTTCGTAGATTTGGTGATCCAGTGGATCGCCGACCTTCAATCGCAAGTTGGCTCGACCGCTTTTGACGACAAGTAGCTGTGCGCCTAAACCACTCATTGATATGTTCAGTGACTTGACCGCTACGCGTGGGCCAGGGTCGATGGTATAAGTCGCCTGCCAACGCTTCGGCAGCGGATTTTCGAGAAACCCGGTGATCACTGGCTTATAGAATCCAAAAGGTTGTAGGGCTTGGGAAATCTCTGCTTGTGCGAGTTTGTGCAACTGCGAAACATTTGGATTTGATCTCTTTTGCACCTGGCTAGGATCTGCCAAAGCCTTTAACCGATCTAGCCGTCCTCCCTTGCGGGTTTGGGTATAGATTTTTAGAAAAGCGAGCACGTTGGTGCGCATTCTGTCCTGCAACTTTCTATCGACAGCTGAACCGATTGATTGTCCGATAAATTTGACATCGACCTGTACGGTTGGCTGGGAAGACTCAACTTCGGATGTAGGACCCGTTGCGGCGCACGCGCACAGTGTCAAAGAAAGTGCGAGGATTAATGCGCCCTTAGGTGCGCCGAAGACAGAAATCAAATTTTTCAGCGGGCTCATTGGTTGGTTAAATAAATAACTTTGATCCCATCCCATGGCCCGACCTACGCGCCACGCATCAGCTTGAAATTACGGCGCTCCACGCGTTGATTGATCGATGTCTGAAATGCATCCGCCGCCCCAACTTGTTCCAACAGCGCGCCCACTTGCGCCTGTTCTGCCGTCGGCAGCGCATGATAACAATCATACGGACGCTGCCACATCCACTGGTCAAACGGAAAAATCATACGTTCGCCGGTGACTTCCTCAGGCGTACCCACTGCAATCTTAAATGCATGGTTGCCTATCGATCTGGGCATCTCGTGTTGTTCAGGATTCTCCGTGAGCCACTGATCTACCGCCGTTAAAGTCGAATGAATCACCGGCAGCTGCTCATCAACCATCCGCTGTAATATAGGCAACAGTGTTTCTGGCACTTGATCATCGGCCAAAAATTCACCCAGCCCCGGCTGTGGGTCAATCATACGATGCACCCAAGACACCACGTTAGGCGCCAGGCGCTGCATCAGCGCACCTGAAAAAGGATCTCGATATTGGTGCGCATAGAGCGGTCCAATCAAACCATAGTCACCAATAGAGGGCCGCGAACCGAGTAAAAAATCGTGTTCCGAAAAATGTTTGTCCAGCTCAAACAGCAAGCCTTCATAACTCGTCTCAACCGCAGCCTCTGTGTCGGGGGTGACCCCAATAAATGGCAAGGAACCACGAAAAGGTTTACACGTTCGCTCACCGGCTTCGCGTTGCGCAGCCTCATCAAGGTCGGGTTCGGTCAATCGACCGAATTCACCAATTATCCAATCGGTGTTGTGGTTCCAACGATAATGCATAGCCGGTAATCCAAGCCACTGATCGCCATAGACTTCGAGCATAAGCGCCACCACTTTTTGTCGTGGCGTAGTGGGTATCACTGGTGCATGAGGAAACCGTTGTTCAAGCGCATCAATCATGTCACTGGTGTCTTGCAAAGTGTCACCTTCCGGCGTCACGATCACCGGAATCACTGGCCAACCAACACGTGGCATGATCACGTCTTTGTAGACGTCGCGAGTTGCCGATCGCTCTTCATACGGCACGTTCTTGTAACGTAAATAAGCACGCACCTTGCCGGTAAAATAGGAAATATCGGCGCCATACAAGACATATTTCTCGTTAGTGTTCAAATGTTCTACTCCGTAAATATTCGCTACTTGTGGGATCAGCGCTTTTCATGAGTCTACCCAAATCACCGTGAAATGTACGCAGCCATTGGCCCGTCTCGGCAAATGACTTAGAGTGGTTTTACCCCTTTTACAAATAGGCAATCCCATCTCAATCGAGGTAGAAACTCGGACTGAAGAAAGAAAGAACGGTTGGGCTGACCACGACGGATTCGTGGGTCCTTTTCGGCCAGGCAATGGTCCTCGCAACGATCCGCGCGGCGATTTTCCCACCGGACCGGAAGTGGGCCAACGTATGCCAGACGTAAGGTGTTTGGATGCCAATGGTCAGGCATTCGATCTCCACGCCAATCGGGGCGAAGCGCCGGCTGTATTTATGTTCTTTCGCTCCGTTGTATGGTGACCTCCTTGTCGTTCGCAACTCGTGCAGTTGCAAAAGAGTATGCAGGCGTTTGCCGACGAAGGCGTTCGAGTCTACGCGCTCAGTTATGACGAACCCGAGCCGCTGGTTGATTTTCAGAGCGCGCAAAGCATTACGTACAAATTTTTGTCTGACCCTGATTCAGCGGTGATTCGTGACTTTGGTATCTTGAACACCATCATTCCCGAAGATGACCACCCTTGGTTTGGCATCCCATATCCTGGGACCTACATATTGGACTCGTCAGGCACTATCACACACAAGTTCTTCGAAAATAACTTGGCGGTTCGTGTTGGTCCTGAACAACTGCTGCGGGCGGTCCGCGGCGAGGTTTTGCAGGAACAATTGTCATCTACCGAAGAAGAATCGCTAGACCAAGCATCTGCGAGCGTCTACTTAGACGGTGAATCATTAGCTATCAGCGTGCAGCGTGAGTTGGTCGCAAGATTTGTTGTACCAAAGGGTCGACACATTTATGCCAGCCCTGCACCAGAAGGCTCTGTCGCAGTAACCATTGAACTGGACCCCAACCCAGGATTGGTCTTGCGAGATTTAATACGGCCAGTCAGCGAGGCACACACACTTAGTAGCACGGCTGAGACCTTT
>JBNMMV010000369.1:0-4112 GCA_051270205.1 Limisphaerales bacterium | reverse complement strand
GGTGAATCGTTAACTCACACTTTCGTTCGGTTGGTTGTGCTCGGCTGCATGCTTTGTGCACTGGGCAGTTTAGAGTGAATTTTTTCCTACCACTACTTGGAGTAACAAGGTGATCAAACAATCCGATATTTTCTTTCTCTTAGCCGTTTCCATCTCTTTTGCCCTGTCCGCCTTCCTCTGGTTTTCAGGACAGCGGGAGGAGGGTATTTTTACAGCGCTATGGGTACCGTCAATTCTCTGCTTCGGCATTTATTTCAAGTTAGTGGCAATTCTAGGAGCAAAATCATGAGCACAGATACGATCTTTGTGTTCGCAATGTTGGTCTACGGGTTGATGGCGGTGGGCACCTTCTTGGAGTTCAAACGAATGGGTGCCAATACGGCCACTAAAACAAGCGAGCCACCCGCCTTTGAAGAACAACACGCAAAAAAGGCATAATTTTACGTCAGCCGACTCTGTTCAATATCCTTGATACAGGGTCGGCCAAGTCAATAACGGCAGAGGACAATTAGCAGAATGCTACAGAGGCTAAAGCACGTATTTAGAGGACTATTATTCGGTCTGCTGACGTTGTTCTCATTTCACGCCGCAAGCAATTCAAAAAACGGTTTTGAAGGCGCGCCTCGCGATGAAGGTGGGCGTTTTACTAACCTGGTGGGCGCCATCGATCACGGTGGTGTAGGTACCCGAGTTGCCTTTATGCTTAGGCGATTTGGCACATACTTCCGCAGCGCCGAGGGCGCACCGCAACGCATTGGCAACGATGGCTCCCTTCTCGGCGACAGCGTGCACCCCACCGTTACTTGGGTTGGCCACGCAACCTTACTCATACAGTTGGGAGGCGTTAATTTTCTAACGGACCCTATATGGTCTGACCGACCCAGTCCTATCCCTTTCGTCGGGCCACAACGCTTTGTCCAACCGGGCATAGCCTTGAAAGACCTACCACCCATAGATTTCGTGTTCATTTCCCATAATCACTTCGACCACCTAGATGTTCCTACGCTTAAGTCCCTGTATGAGCGAGACGCCGCAATCACGTTTTACGTGCCGCTAGGCAATGGCGCATTACTCAAAGATGCAGGAATCACCAACGTTGTGGAACTAGATTGGGGTGATTCGATTATTCATGGAGACGTCTTAGTTCACTGCCTCCCCTCGCAACACTGGAGCAAGCGTTCTCTGAATGACGATCGTAAATCACTGTGGTCTTCTTGGGCGGTGACTAGCGAGAAGGGGCGATTTTTTTTCGCCGGTGATACGGGTTACTTCGATGGCTTTAAGGAGATCGGAAAACGTCTCGGTCCTTTCGATTTAGCGGCACTGCCCATCGGAGCATACGAGCCTCTTAAGATGATGCATGCCAGTCACATGAATCCAGAAGAGGCTGTTCAAGCCGCTCTTGATCTAGGAGCCAGGAAAGCCATGGCCATGCACTTTGGCACCTTCGATCTTTCAGATGAACCACTTCACGAACCCCCGGAGCGCTTTAAACAGGCGGCGAGTGACCTGCAATTTACGGTAGATGCGGCTTGGATTCTAAAGATTGGCGAGACGCGTCTTTTTGGCCCGGATCGTTAACGTAGTTTATTCACAATGAGTTGAGGCAATGGAATTCAATCAAATTATCGAAGACGAACTTAAGCTTCCATTAATCTCTTTGTGTGGGATTCTGGCTGCTGAGGAAGAATTTGGACAATTCGCATTTTTTGCGGCCATCATCCCGCTACTAGAGGATGAAAATCGAGAAGACCAAGTCTTACTCGCGGTTCTCGAACTTTCAAGATGCGCGTTCCTTGGGTTCCACTATAGCCCAACCACTGCGTTGCTCATTGACCAACTTTTAGAGCGTGCAATCACTCTGTCACATACGATGTCAGCCGAGTCCTTACAATAAACCCTCGGGGCTTGCTCAGTTATCTAGGCCTCGACACTATTAGCCAAGCGGCTTGATATCCCGCATCCGAGGACTAAAGTCCCAACTGGTAAGCCAAGAAACCTCTAGCTGCAACACCGCTTCATTGTCGACCCGTGACAAGAGCCACTTGGACAATTGGTTGTCCATGCTGCCTAAGTACTTTTCGAGCAACGTTTCCAATGTCTCGGCATTCTCAGCAGGCAGACACGTCACAAGCCCGCGACCTCTAACGCCTTGATAAGGCACTTCATTGGTGGAGATATCAAACGCCACTTCGCCATGTTTTTGCAACGCCTTGACCAGTATCGAGTCCTGCGGACTACAGCACCATATGTGCCCGTCACTATACTGAAACCATATCGGTACAATCAGTGGCCCTTTATCTGTTGTGCATGAAACACGCAAAGGCACACGGGTCGTAGTCAGCCATTGCCTTATTTTAGCGCCCGTCCATGTGCCGTACTTTTCGATGTCATTTAGCTTCATAATTTCCAATTTCTAATGCTCGCGTTTGAACACGCGCTGTAATGTTCGCTCTTCCCTATCCGCGGTAATCACCACGTTCACCCACAATTCATCGCCACGGCGCTGGTGACGCTCAATCACTTGCATGCGATCTGCGGTTGAAATAATCACCAGTTGATCTTCTTCCCAACCGGCATGTACTTCCCATAGCGGCCGCTCTCGCTTACCCCAGCTCACATCGCGATAGACGCCTGGCTCATAGCGAATACCCATAGAGTCGTGGTTCAGTTCAATTTCAATTTCATCGGCATTTAGTACTTGGAAATCGTGCACAATGAAAGCAAGCCCAGAACCTAGTGCACCACGAATTTCATGCTGTTGCATATCGCGTTGATCTCGCGATGCACGCTGTCGCGTCCTGCGTTCTCTAAGCCCATGCTTCAAATCGGGACTCGCGTCAGACGTTTCAACATCCAACACCCAGGTACCGCTTAATTTGAGATTGAGCGGGTTTTCCTCAACAAGCTCAATGCCTGTACAACTGGTCAGGCAAGCGATCAAGATCAAACCGATGACTGATTCGAAGCAACGCATTAACCCGCCTTACTTGGGATCACGAATAGTGCAGGTGCCTTGCGCCATAGCGCATACCCGGCCTTCGTTTTCTAGATCGATGCGCACCACAGCCATGGTGCGGGTCATGTTAATGATCTCGGCACGCGCAGTGACTACGCCTTTTGACACGGGTGCAGTGAGGTTGATTTTGAATTCCGTAGTTGCAGCCCATTGGCCTTTCTTCATGGCCGGATAACAGACACAGCCCAGCATGTGATCGCAAAAAGCCGACAAAACACCACCGTGCATGTTGCCAATATGGGTAATGAGCTCGTCCCGCACCACAAACTGCGCAGTCATAACGCCGGGACTGGCGTCCAGAATCTCAAAACCCAGAAATTCAACAATGCCGCCCTGGCCGGTTGCTGGACCTTTGAATCGCTCTGCGATGTCTGGGTTGAAGGCAATTTCCGCCATGTCAGTGCTCCGGAATCAAACAAGAATGTATCGACTCATCGTTAGGTATTTCGCGCGCCAGCGTTTTTATGGCAAGTTCAGCGTCGGCCAACTTGAAGTCGTGAGTGTGCATTTTCAGTAAATCTACCTGCTGCGATTCAATAAACTTAATCGCTGCCTTATAACCGGTGCTTGTAACACCCATGGCACCGTTTATCTGTATTTCTTTTGTGACCACGTAATCGGAAATAAAGTCCGCAACCGGCTTAAAACCTTTCATGCCGGCCAACACGACACGGCCACCAGGTTTTACCATGCGTATGGCATCCCACACGGGTTTGGTGGCGTAGGCCGAGACATCGATGACCACATCTGCACCGCGCCCTTGGGTCAATTCTTTTACTTTGTGCACAGGGTCTTCGTTATCAACATCTATGGTATGGGTTGCACCAAACTGTTTGGCAAGGGCGAGTTTATCTTTGTCGGCGGCAATGCCGGTGACAATAATGTCCCCCGCCCCAACTGCTCGACAGGCCACTACACTGGCCAAACCGCGCTGGCCAGGACCTTGAATCACTACGGTATCGCCCGGTTGGGTTTGTGGAATTTCCACCGCCCAACGAAAACCTGCACCCAATGGATTAAACATCACTGCAAGTGCTGGCGGCAGATTCGGGTCTACCTTGTGCAACACCGAATTGGCGTGCAGAAACATGTA
>JBNMMV010000368.1:0-4114 GCA_051270205.1 Limisphaerales bacterium | reverse complement strand
CCAGGCCCATCAAGGAGTGTTGCTGAGCGATGGCATAAGAATCGCTATTTGCGGTCGACCTAATGCCGGCAAATCCAGTCTGTTAAACGCGATGGTTGGACATGCCGCCGCCATTGTGACGGACGTTCCGGGCACCACTCGGGATGTACTGCGCGAAACCATAACCATAAAAGGTATGCCGGTTCGCCTCATGGACACCGCGGGTCTGCGTGAAACCACCGAGACAGTAGAAAAGATCGGGACCGAGCGAGCGCGACAAGCTATTGCCGATGCTGACGTAGTTATTGTGGTGGTTGACGACACAAATTTCACCAGTGAAGATATTGCCGAACTCAGAAGCGAAATTCCCTCTGGCGTACCAACTGTTGTTGTTCACAACAAGGTTGACTTGACTGGCAGAGCCACGGGGAACCAGGGACCATCTGGTGTCATTGGTATCAGTGCGCTAACGGGAGCCGGTCTTGATGCCCTGCGAGCCACACTGGCCAATAGGGTGGGCTATCAGGAGACAGAAGGTGTATTTGCCGCCCGTCGTCGACATTTGACAGCGCTGGATAATACCAGCGAAGCCTTAGCTGACGCCGCCGCCCTCTTGCATGATGTACCCGATACAGTATTGATCGCAGAAGAGCTTAGAATTGCCCATGATCGATTGGGTCAGATTACCGGGCGATTTACTTCAGAAGACCTGCTCGGGGCCATATTCTCATCGTTTTGTATAGGCAAGTAGTGCAGCCTCCGCGCGACAAAGGACCCCGAGCCATGACTATCGACCCAACGGAACTACCCGAAGTATTAGCACTAACGCCTGCAGTGTTTGGTGATGCCCGCGGAACCTTTAGCGAAACATTCAATGCTAAAACATTCACCGACGCTATTGGGTACCACGTCACCTTTGTCCAGGATAATCACAGCATTTCGGCGCCGTGGGTATTGCGAGGTCTGCATTATCAAATTAAGCAGCCTCAGGGGAAATTGGTTCGAGTCGTAAAGGGTGCCATCCTCGACGTCGCCGTAGATATCCGACGCTCTTCACCCCGCTTTGGACAATGGATCGCAAGACGTTTAGACGCCGAAAATAGAACTCAAATATGGGTGCCCGAAGGATTCGCCCACGGTTTCGTTGCATTCGAGAATGGCGCGGAGGTTATCTACAAGGTCACCAACTATTACGCGCCGGAGCACGAGCGGACCATTGCGTGGAACGATCCACAGCTTAATATCAGATGGCCCGTCGGGATCGAACCTTTTCTTTCCAAAAAGGACGCGTTGGGTACGACGCTAACAGGTGCAGAGATATTTGATTAAGCACGGTCTTTGTAAAAAGACATTATCCAATATGAATCAAATGTTCGTTTGCACAGCCATACTGATCTTGTTGGGGCGTTAACATGCATATCCTTCTCATCGGTGGCTCAGGTCAGCTTGGGCGATCCCTTGACCAGAAGATACGCTCCATAGCCGAAATAACGGTAACGACTCGTACCGGCATGGAAGATACGATCGGACTTGATCTCACTGAACCCGACACTATTAATGCTGTAGTCGATGACGTCCAGCCTGACTTAATCATCAATGCTGCCGCTTACACAGCAGTAGACCAAGCTGAATCAAATGTACCTACGGCGACAAAAATCAATGCTACCGCGGTAGGTGTTATCGGGCAGGCGGCACGCCGTCATGGCGTTGGAGTTATCCATTATTCTACCGACTACGTATTCAGTGGCGATCACGCACGACCGTACCATGAAAACGACCCAGTCGAACCCGTTAACGCCTACGGTGTTACCAAGTTGCTGGGAGAACAACAATTGGCCAACGCTACCTACCGCCACATTGTTTTACGAACCAGTTGGGTTTTTGGGGAGTATGGCAAGAATTTTGCACTCAGTATGAAAAGAGCAGGTGAAACACAAGCGCCCTTGCGAGTAGTAAACGATCAGTTTGGGGCACCTACCTGGACTGGAGCGTTAGCTGAAGTTACCTCTGCCATAGCAGTGCTGCAAGAAAACCAAAGCGACCAGTGGTGGCATCAGAGTAACGGTATCTATCATGTCACCGCGCCGGACTACACCACCTGGTTTGACTTCGCCCGCGCGGTCATCGCGAAAACCGTTAGTCAACAACGAGCGGATGCAGTAGTCCCAGTCGACACCGCGTCCTTTCCTACCCGAGCCAGAAGACCAAAATGGTCGGTGTTGGACTCGGGTCGTTTGAAAGAGAAATTTGGTTTGTCCCTCCCTCCCTGGAAGACACAGCTAGACGACATGCTCCGAGCGTTGGAAGCGAACACCAATGATTAAGCCTGGCAGTATCGACCTTACTCAGGATCCGAGTATTCGACGAATCCTGATCATGAAGTGGAGTGCAATGGGTGACGTAACGCTTGCCAGTGCCGCGATAGAAGATATCCACCAGGCTTTCCCGAACGCGAGACTCGTCCTCGATACGCTCCCGCCCTGGGATCAACTTTACGCTAACGATCCTCGCTTCGATCGAATCCAGGCCTATCCACTGCGAGCAAAAGGTTTGATTAAACGACTACGCGCGAGCTGGGGTTGGCTTCGCGCGGTTTCCAGGCGCCGATACGATTTAGTGGTCGACCTTCAGACCACCGATCGCTCGCGTGCAATGATAGGTGCGCTGGGTTTGCTCGGCGCAGCCATTCGGCACCGGGCCGGCAATAAACCTGCGTGGCCCTACAATCTCGCGGGTCCTCATATTGAAGGTGCTCGGCACGCCCTGGATCTCGCTCGTTCGAACTTAAGTAGCTTTGGTGTACACCGCCGAACCAATCACCCGGTTCTTCACTTCACCATCGCTCAGCGGGAACACGCGGAAGCATTGGTTGACGAGTACGAGCTGAGGGATAAAATTTTTGCAATTTTCTTACCTGGATGCCAGGCAGCGGGCTACCTCAAACGCTGGGGTGCGCCGCGTTATGCAGAGCTTGCCCGACAGCTATTGGTACAAGATGTTTCGCGGATCGTCATTCTTGGCGGACCCGACGAAATGGATGAATGCGCGAACATTACTGCGTTGGTGGGTGATGACCGCATTATCAATCTGGCAGGTGTAACCGATCTCGCGGACGTACCGCTAATCGCAAATCATGCAACATTCATTGTTGGCAATGATACTGGTACGGCGCATTTGGCTGCCGCAGCCAAAAAGAGAATGGTGATTGTTTGTGGCGCTACCGACCCACGCAGAGTTAAGCCTGCCGGGGACGAAGTTCGCACCGTCCAGCTCGACATTCCGTGCCGTAACTGCTACGCCAAACACTGCTCGCATCAATCATGCATGGTGTTGTTAAAGCCATCTCTCGTAATTAGCGAACTTCTATGACTGGTTCTCAAGCCCAAGCAGGCATCCGGAATCAACCCACTAGACGGGGCTGTTGAATCGTTCAGCTGGGGTTTTTAGAAGTGGCGCTCGGTCCGGTAGATTTTGCTTGATGCCATTTTTGAATCGTGAGTGTTCGTAAAGCTTTGCGTATTTAAGAAACGCGTAGAACGAACCTACCACTGACGCCACGAAACCTGCCCAGCCGTTTAGAAAACCTCGTTTGAAAACGTAACTACGAATGAAGAAAAACGGTGGGTAGACCACCATTATCCACGGGTTGGGGCGGCGCCCCTTTGCAATTTTGTCGCGTACCAATCCGGTGGAATAGCTGTTTACCTTGTGCACCTTGGTGTGAATGTCAGTTTCACCAAAATGGTAGAACGGAGCAGTGAGGTCACCAATTTTTCCCGACACGTCCACCGTCGCATGAATCGGCATTTCGGTGAACCTGGCGTGTTTTCGATTAAACAAGCGGACATACAAATTCTTGCGAGTCCCATCGGCTGACATGCGCCAAAACACCTGTTCGTTCCTCGGGATAGAAAATCCGGTATGTCCATCTGCACCAAAACCACGCTCGCGCAGAGATTTTATTTCTTGGATTAGTTCGTCAGACAACATCTCGTCAGCATCAAGGAATAGCACCCAGTCGCTGGTAGTGTGTTCGAGCGCTCGTTGCTTTTGCCTTCCATAGCCAAGGAAAGAATGCTGTTTGAATACAACGCCTTTGTCGGCGCAAATCTGCGGCGTAGTGTCGGTGCTGAAA
>JBNMMV010000367.1:0-4132 GCA_051270205.1 Limisphaerales bacterium | reverse complement strand
AATACATCATCTTCAAAACGTCGGACTGTTCTTGGGGAAGTTCGAGGAGCAATTGACCAACATCGACTTTTCTGCGCATCTGCAAGAGGTCTGCATAGGGCGAATCTTTTGTCTGATCTTCATAGATGTCGTCTGCACTAATCGCGTTAGGGTCTTGCCTTTGCTGCTTCCTGAAGGAATCGATTCGAGTGTTTCTTGCGATGGTGTAGATCCACGTGCTAGCAGACGCACGTGCCGCTGAAAACGATGGTGCTCTTTGCCAGACTTTGATCATTGTTTCCTGAACCAACTCTTCTGCACTTTCCGGGTTTAAGTTGCCGGTTTTTAGCAGGAAGGATTTTAACAATGGAGAAAAGTGTTGGAACAGAGCGGCGAATGCTGACTTATCCTGCGTTTCACCCACGCTAGTTAAGTAACTGTTCCAGACCTTGGACTGCACCATAGGGTTTTTTTCATTCGTTGTTAGATGGGGATGCGTCATGTTTTTAAGTTGATTTGATTTCTGCCTTTATATACGGCTGAGACCAAAAACTGGATCACTTCAACTGCTAGGAGTCTGGTCGGCTGCTAAACGAAAAAGATAGAAATGCTTTTCTGAGTGATCCGATTGAGCAGTGCCAGCGAACAATAAGTTAGCAGGCCTCAATGGAGCGGTAACAAGTGATTCAAAACTACCGTGCCAGAGCACCACGCTACTACTTCTTTAACAGTTAATAGGAAAATGAAATGACAACTTACAAAAAACTCTCCCTCAAGATTGCTTCAGGTCTTGCCGCCTTGATGTTCATTACGTCTAGCGCCTTTGCCGCACACCACGAAGAAGCCGAGTCAACAATCGTTGATGTAGCGATTGAAGCGGGTAGCTTCACTACGCTGGTCACTGCGTTGAAAGCCGCTGATCTGGTGGACACGCTCAGCGGTGAAGGTCCGTTCACTGTTTTTGCGCCAACTGACGAAGCATTTGCTGCATTGCCTGAGGGTGCTTTAGACGGATTACTGGCTGACCCAAAGGCACTTGCCAGTGTTCTCACATTGCATGTGGCGTCTGGAAGAGTAACCGCGGCAGACGTTGTGCAGTTGAGCAGTGTTGCTACTCTACAGGGGTCTTCGCTGGATATTGATACCAGTAATGGTGTCTCAGTGGGTGGTGCAGCCGTAGTACAAGCCGATATCATGGCGAGTAATGGCGTGATTCACGTAATTGATAGGGTCATATTGCCTTAGAGATTACTGGTAGATGTAAGAGCGCTTCCACCCGGAGGCGTTTTTTTTTGACAGAAAATGTACTTCTCGCAGATAATTGGCTAGCCGTGATCGTTGGTCTCAGTATCCATTTGGTTTGCGCTGGCATCTTGCCAGGATTTAAATGCTTCCACCTCGTCAGTGAGTTGGCTGAATACGTAACCCATCACCGCCATGTCATCAATGAATCCCCAGCCTAAGAAAAAGTCCGGGATGACGTCCATGGGCACCACGAAATAGAGCACCGCAGCCACCAGAATGACCATGGTCTTGGTGGAAACACCTTCGTAGTCTCCACCCCGCCACGCGTTGATCATGGCAATGGCAGTGTGTAACTGTGACTTGGCTTCTTGGAAACCGTCAGTACCGCGCCCAGCGAGTTTGCGCACCGCTTGTCCGGTGAGTTTCTGTACACGGGCAGGCGACTGAATAAGCGCCTCCGCCTTTTTTGTAAAGCTGTCGAAGCGTGCCGGTTTGTTATTCATGGTTCATCATATACGGTAGGGTGGTTCAAGTTTCCGCCTAATGTTAAGGACCAATCTGTTAAGGACCAATCTGTTAAGGATCAATCATGGCCAATCTAAAAGTCGCGTCTAAACCCATTTTAGTTCTAATGCTGTCCATTCTCGCGAGCATTGTTTCTGCTGCCGATATCGGGGCCGAGAGTGAACGCAGTGAAGCAGATGCCGCGCGAGACGTCACCAGTAAGCCCTATGAGGTATTGAAGTTCTTTGGCGTACAACCTGGCTGGAAAGTACTGGACGTACTTGCTGGGACCGGTTACTACAGCGAGGTGATGTCCCAGGTGGTGGGAAGCGAGGGCAAAGTGTATTTGCACAACAACGGCGCCTACATTCGCTTCGCCCAAGGGCTGGACGCGCGTGTCGCCGATGATCGTTTGCCCAATGTTGAGGCCATAGTTGAAGAGGTGGATGCCATGAGCATTGCCGCGGGTAGTCTAGATATGGCCATTTTGGTCATGACCTATCACGATGCTTACTTCACCTCGACTGGCTGGACACTCACCCCAGACCCTTTGTTTGCGACGCTTCGTCGTGTGCTGAAGCCGGGTGGCGTGTTGGCGATTGTTGACCACCACGGTCAACCCGGAACGGGTATCGCGCAAGTTCAGCAACTGCATCGCATTGATGCTGAATTCGCCAAAGCAGACATCGCCGGGCGCGGCTTTACGTTTGTCGGTGGATCAGATATTTTGGAAAATCTCGATGACGACCTCACCAAAGGCGTATTCGACCCTGCGATTCGGCGTAAAACGAGTCGCTTCGTGTATAAATTTGTCAGAGAGTAGGTGGGCCGTGAGTCGGATGAAAGTGTCGGACAAAGTCAGGATGCTTGTTTGAGCAGAGTATTGCTCAAGCCTATAGTCAAAGCATGAACACCCACGGCCGCATATTCGTTCTTATGGCACTCGCAGTCTTAAACCTAGGTTGCGCTAATAATTTTCCGCCGCTGACATCGTCCGTACAGCGGTTGGATTTGTTCGATGGCGCTGAGATATTTGGCCACACAGTTGAGGCTGCACCAGTATCAGATGTACTTTCACTCTCTCCCGAAATGGAAGCGTTCTTAGCCGACACGGTGTCGCGCCGTGATGTTGAGTACGCGCGTTTTCGTAAGCTCATGGGTGGTTTGGTGTTAGGTGGCTTTTTCGCCAATAATTATCAGTTCGACGGCACCTACTCAGCTGCCGAGACTTTCGCTCAGCGCAAAGGCAACTGCTTGGGTTACACCAATATGTTCATCGCGCTCGCCCGTGAGGTGGGCTTAGACGCTAGATATCAACTCATTGAATCGCACCCGGTTTGGAACGTCGAAAGCGGCTACCTGATCAAAAACAACCACATCAATGTGTTGGTGGAAGGCGTACGAATGCCACACTTGGCCAGTAGCGAAGTGATTGTCGACTTTAATATGGTGACCCCTAATGCCGATGACACGCGTCCAAAGTTGGTGAGCGACGCTTATGCAACTTCTCTGCTGCACGCCAACTTAGGTGTCTCGTACTTGCATGAAGGAAAGCTCGAGCAAGCGTTTGCGGAACTCAAGCGTGCGGCTCAATTGGCCCCGGAGAACAAGACTGTCTGGAATAACCTTGGCGTTCTGCTGTCCAAGCTACAGAGACCTAGTTTGGCACAGCTGGCTTACGAAGAAGTGGTGCGCATAGACAGGCACGACAAAACTGCCTGGGTGGGTCTAACTGTTGCGCTGACCGCGCAGGGTAGGCTCGAAGAAGCCGCTCGATACGGTAAAAAAGTAGAGCGCTACCAGCGACGAAATCCGTACTATCATTTTGCCTTGGCCGAAGCCGCCTTCGGCAAGCACGACTATCCGGGTGCACTTGGTTTTGTAGAAGCTGCCATTAACCTACGCAAATCTGATGCAGATTTCTATTCGCTGCGCGCAGCCACGGCGGAGCAGTTGGGTGACGGACAACTCGCATCGCGCAGCAATCTTCTAGCGAAGAAATACCGAAACCGCAGCCATAACAACCGTAGGGTCAGTTCCGCTGCTAGTCTGGGAACACTGTTGCCAGACTAGGGACGCCGCTGCCAGACTAGGGACAGAACCTTAGTTCTGTCCCTTCTTTCTCTTCCGTTTCCCTTACTGCAACACCGGCGGCCGAGGCGGCTCTGACGAAGCCCCCCGCACATACGCTTCACCCTGCGCCTTCGCCAACTCAACCAAATTGCCCATCGCTAGATGCATATCGATTAAGTGCAGTCCCCAATCTTTCGCCACTTTATCGTTGATCACTACATCGCCGCCAATCTCATCCGTGCGAGCGTCATTCGGATCAGCATTGACGGTGACGGAAAGATAGGAAAAACCATCGTGCTCAACACACTCGCCGGTCAATAGACCGGGAACC
>JBNMMV010000366.1:0-4141 GCA_051270205.1 Limisphaerales bacterium | reverse complement strand
CCACATCGACAAAGCTGCGTTCGTCAAAAGCCTTGGGGTCGACGGTCGCAGAGTGGATGTTGGTGAACACCTTAAATTCAGGTGCGCAGCGAACATCGTAGCCATAACTCGATGTGCCGTAAGAGATCACTTTCTCACCGTTCGACGAACGGACCTGTCCGGCCTCGTACGGTTCAATCATGCCTTGCTCGGCCTGCTCAATTATCCAACGATCTGATTTAATTGTCATACTCTAACTCTGTGTTTGTTTTTCGTTCGCTTCATAAACAGGGGTTCATTAATCATCCACCATACTTATGGTGGTAGCTTGGGGCTCGGTGTCCCACAGCCGTGCAGCCATGAATCTTGCGGCATTGCGATAGCTCTCAGCTGCGGCACTTTCGGGCTCAGCCTTGACGGTTGGGTTACCACCATCTGCCTGTTCGCGGATAGATCGCGCCAACGGAAGTTGGGCGAGCAGCGGTACACCCAGTTCTGCTGCAACCCGAGCGCCGCCGCCTTCTCCAAAAAGATGATGCTCACTACCGCAATCAGGGCATACGTAGACACTCATGTTCTCAAGAATACCGAGCACCGGTATGTCTACCTTGTTGAACATTTCGATGCCTTTTTTTGCATCCAGCAATGCAATGTCCTGGGGCGTGGTGACAATAACCGCGCCAGATACTGGAACTTTTTGACTCAGCGTCAGTTGGATATCGCCGGTGCCCGGAGGCATATCTACAATTAGGTAATCCAGGTCTTCCCACTGGGTTTGAGTGAGGATTTGCTGCAACGCACCCGATGCCATAGGACCACGCCACACCATCGGCGTATTTTCCGTCACCATAAAGCTCATCGACATAGCTTTTACACCGTGAGCACGGATGGGTTCGAAGAACTTTCCGTCTTTAATGCTAGGTCTTTTACCGGGGTCGACCCCCAACATCATGCCCAGGCTTGGACCATAAATATCAGCATCTAAAAGACCTACTTTGGCACCTTCCGCATCCAACGCTAATGCAAGATTAACCGCGGTTGTAGATTTTCCTACGCCACCCTTGCCGGAAGCAACAGCGATGACATGTTTAACGTGATCGAAGCCGCGCGCACGCGGTGGCGAAAATTGCACATCTAGTTCGATCTCCGCACCCCCTAAATGCGCACTCAGCAGCTTCGTCAGCTCTGCCTTATAACCAAGCGCCGGGTAACCTAACGTCACAGATACCTGTTTGCCACTCGACAATACTCGCGCACCGAGATCGGCCCAAGTTTTGCCCAAATAGGGGTCCTTAAATTCTTCTACTTTCATACCGTTTCAATATGTCTCACACGCGTGGCGAAATTATGGCCACGCTATCGGGGGGCGGAAGTATATGCATGCATAACCACAAATACACCTGACCCGGTGCATAAGATAACGTTAAACTTACCGCCTTCGTCGGGGCACATGCCAATCAGCCCTTCGGTTTGTTTACTTTTTGTTTACTAGGAGTCCAATGTCTCGTCGTATCCTTGTCACCAGCGCATTACCTAATGCGAATGGTCCAATTCATCTTGGGCACATGCTTGAGCACATCCAAACGGATATTTGGGTGAGGTTCCAACGCATGCGTGGCAACGAAGTTTACTATGTCTGCGCTGACGACACGCACGGCACCGCCACCATGATACGTGCCGAGGAAGAGAACAAATCACCCGAAAAGCTTATTGCAGAGGTTCGGGAAAGTCACTTGCGAGACTTCAACGGCTTTGGCGTACGTTACGACAACTATCATTCGACTCACTCGGATGAAAACAAGTTCTATTCCGAGCTCATCTACACCCGCTTAAAAGAACGTGAACTAATCTTCGAAAAGGAAGTAGAGCAACTCTACGATCCAGAGAAATCGCTGTTCCTAGCAGACCGTTTTGTGGTGGGAAATTGTCCACGTTGCGATGCACCGGACCAGTATGGGGACAACTGTGAAAATTGCGCCGCCACCTATGACGCCACCGACCTGAAAAATCCTCAATCAGTGTATTCCGGTGCAACCCCAGAATTACGATCCTCAGTGCACTACTTCTTTGACCTGCCAAAGTACACCGACTTTCTTAAGGAATGGACGACGTCAGGTGCAGTACAGCCAGAGGTTGCCAATAAACTGGCCGAGTGGCTCGACAGTGGCTTGCGTGCCTGGGACATATCTCGGGACGCGCCATACTTTGGATTCTTGGTTCCGGGCACTGAAGACAAGTACTTCTACGTCTGGCTCGACGCACCCATCGGTTATATGGCGTCCTTTAAGAATTTCTGCGATAACACTAATCAAGTTGCCTTTGACGATTTCTGGGGGCCTTCCAACACGTCGGAAGTACACCACTTTATTGGCAAGGACATTATTAATTTCCACGCCTTGTTTTGGCCTGCCGTGCTCGACGGCGCAAACTTCCGTAAGCCAACACGCATTCACACCCACGGGTTTATCACTGTTAACGGCACCAAAATGTCGAAGTCACGTGGCACTTTCATATTGGCATCGGACTATTTGAAATTTTTAGATCCGGAGTACCTGCGCTACTACTACGCCACTAAGCTGAACGGTTCGTCCGACGATATGGACATCAATCTGGACGATTTCGTGGTACGCGTTAACGCAGACCTGGTGGGTAAGGTCGTTAACATTGCCAGCCGCTGCGCGGGCTTCCTGACCAAGCAATTCGATGGTCAACTATCGGCAAATCTGCACGACGAACCACTATGGCGCACATTGGCCGATGCCAGCGAGAACATAGCCTCCCTTTATGAAAATGACGATTCCAGCAAAGCCGTGCGGGAAATTACTGCATTGGCAGACCTTGCCAATCAGTACATTGCGACCCACGAGCCTTGGCAAAAGATCAAAGAGGAAGACAAACGCGAAGAGGTCCAACTGGTATGTAGCCAAGCGATAAATATGTTTCGTTTGTTGGCTATCTACTTAAAACCGATCCTGCCAGGCATGACAGAGAAAGCTGAAGAATTTCTTGGCGTCGCACCGATGACTTGGGCCGATTCTCAACAACCTTTGCTTGACCATAAAATCAACAAATTCAAAGCAATGCTTTCACGCATGGAGAAGAAAACTGTAGACAAGCTTGTTAACACCTCAGCTGAGCCAACTTCTGCAGAGCCAACTTCAGCTTCGGCACCCACACCGACTGAGAACTCGGACGACGAGGGCTACATTCAAATCGAAGATTTCAACAAAATCAGCCTTAAAGTCGCCAAGATCATCGACGCACAACCGGTCGAAGGCGCAGACAAATTACTCGAGTTAACATTGGATGTGGGCGAGGCTGAACATCGACATGTGTTCTCAGGCATCAAAGCTGCCTATGGCACTGAAAACGGGGCTGCAGAACTTGTCGGCAAGTTAACCGTGGTGGTTGCAAACTTGGCTCCACGTAAGATGCGCTTTGGTGTTTCCGAGGGTATGGTGCTCGCCGCAGGTCCTGGGGGTGCAGACATCTTTCTGATCAGCCCTGACAGTGGTGCAGTACCGGGTATGGATGTCACCTAAAAAGGATCGGCGCCTATGTCTGAACTGTTCCTCATTCTCATCGGTGCCCTTCTCGTCAACAATTTCGTGCTGGCTCAGTTCCTTGGACTGTGCCCATTCATGGGCATTACCAAAGGCTACGACACCGCCCTGGCAACAGGCCTTGCTACCACCTTTGTTCTTACCCTCGCGGCTGTACTGTCTTACCTAGTTTACCACGCAGTGCTCGTACCACTGGATCTCGCCTACCTGAAGATCATCGTTTTCATTACGCTAATCGCCGGAGTTGTGCAGTTTATTCAGTATTACCTGAAGGCAACCTCACCGCTGCTGCATCAAGTTCTGGGTATTTATTTACCCTTGATTACCAGCAACTGTGCCGTGTTAGGGGTCGCTCTAATTGCGGTCGATAAAGACTTCTCGCTGTTGGAAACAACCATATTCAGCCTCGGTGCGGCCGCTGGATTTACCTTGGTTATGGTGCTCTTCGGCGCCATGCGTGAACGACTAGACCACGAAGCCGTGCCTGTTGCATTCAGAGGTCCGCCAATCGCACTAATAAGTGCTGGGCTCATGAGTCTTGCATTTATGGGCTTCCAAGGCTTTCCTGGATGATCGCCGCAATCACCGTGGCAGCCATT
>JBNMMV010000365.1:0-4167 GCA_051270205.1 Limisphaerales bacterium | reverse complement strand
TGAAAGATGCCGATGCGGAAGACAACTCGCTAGCCTGAAGAGGCGTAGGCTAGCGCCACACAGGCACCAAATTCGTGCTGTAATTCATGCAGTAAATCGTCGCTGGGTTGGACTCGCCAGTCACGCCCCAAGGATATCTTAGCTTGAGCGGTCGGCCCGCTATAAACGACCATAACCGGACAACCCGCTTCAGGTTGCCGATACGGTGTCAGGCTAGCTTTTAACCTAGAATTGAAGTCAGCGGGCATATCAGTGGCTGTAAAGTCGATAACGAAACCATCGCTGAACTTTTCTCTGGCTTCAGCAATTGTTAGAACCTTTTCAGCTCGAAGCGAAACACCGCCATTAAACTCATCAGTCTGCACCTCGCCTTCAACCACAAGTAATTCATCCTTGGCGACCTTGCTGCCAAACTTTTCGTAACATTCTGGCAATAGCGCCACTTCCAATCTGGCGCTTCGATCGTCTAACACAAGAAAACACATTGGTGCACCGCGGCGGCTCTTCATTACCCGACTACTGACAACCAATCCAGCAACCCACTGGGACTTTTTTTCAGCTCGAAGGTCACTGATCTTGCGCCGACAGATCTGTTTGAGTTCTGAGCGGTATTCATCGATAGGGTGGCCTGTTAGATAAATTCCTAGCGCGTCTTTCTCGCCTGCTAGCCGTTCACGTGAGTTAAGTGCAACGTAAGCGACCCGAGCCTGGTTGGGACCTTGGGAGAGATCGTCTGGCTGGGACGTTACCTCACCAAACATATCCGTCATGCCCGCTTCTGTATTCCTGCTTTTTTGCTCTGCCGTCTTTAAGGCACTAGGAAGTTCTGCACGAAGTCGTGCACGCGTATCGTTTACCCCTTCTCCAGCAATTGCGAATTCGTCCATCGCACCCGCTGATATCAACGCTTCGTGAACGCGCTTATTAACCCTCTTCGAATCAAGTTTCTGACAGAAGTCAAACAAGTCAGTAAATGCAGCAGTAGTTCTAGCATCAATGATGGCCTCAACAGGACCCTCGCCCACGCCCCGAACCGCACCTAGGCCGTAGATGACAGTATCGTTTTGAACAGAAAACTTGTATTCACTCAAATTCACCGATGGAGGCATCAACGGCACTTCCATGTTACGCACTTCATCTACTAGGATGACGATGCGATCGATGTTTTGCATTTCGGCAGATAAGTTGGCCGCCATAAATTCCGCAGGATAGTGGGTCTTCAACCAAGCGGTCTGAAAGCTAATTACCGCGTAAGTGGCAGAGTGAGATTTGTTGAACGCGTATCCGGCAAACTTCTCCATGAGATCGAAAATCTCGTTAGACAGTTTGTGATCAATTTCGCGAGCATCTGTGCCAACCAAAAAGTCAGTCCGCACGCGCTGCATTTCCTCTTGCTTCTTCTTACCCATCGCTCGGCGTAAAAGGTCCGCCTGGCCAAGTGAAAACCCAGCAAGCTCTTGAGCAATCTGCATGACTTGCTCTTGGTACAACACCACGCCGTAGGTGGCATCAAGCACGGGTTCAAGCGAAGGATGCGGGAATGTCACGGGTTCACGTGCATGCTTCCGATTAATATAGTCGTCCACCGCACCAGATTGGAGAGGCCCGGGCCGAAACAGAGCGACCAAGGCAATAATGTCGTCGATATTGTCTGGCAGCAGGCGCTTGATCAGGTCTTTCATTCCCCTGGATTCAAGCTGAAAAACCGCGGTGGTGTTGGCGTTTCTTAGTAAAGTGAAGGTAGTCGGGTCGTTCAGGGGGATGTCTTCAATCTCTAGCTTTCCCGGTTCGTCTCGATTGATTGCTGCAATTGTCCAATCAATAATGGTCAAAGTTTTTAGACCCAAAAAGTCAAACTTCACCAAACCGGCGCTTTCTACATCATCCTTGTCATATTGAGAAACCAGGCTGCCGCCTAAATTTTCCGTGTATAGCGGCACAAAATCTGTCAGCGAACTGGGCGCAATTACCACGCCACCAGCATGTCGCCCAACATTACGGACAATGCCTTCAAGCTGATAAGCCATGTCCATTATTTCGCCAACTTCTTCGTTCGAGTTAACAAACTCAACCAAATCGGGCGCTTCGTCCATGGCACGGGCCAAGGTCATACCAACTTCAAACGGAATGAGTTTAGACAGCTTGTCAGCCAAGCCGTAGGGTTTTCCCTGCACCCGTGCAACGTCACGCACTACAGCTTTCGCAGCCATCGTTCCGAAGGTGATGATCTGACTTACAGCATCGGTGCCATATCGCTCGCTGACGTGTTGAATGACTCGATCGCGACCTTCCATACAAAAGTCGACGTCAAAGTCAGGCATTGATACGCGTTCGGGGTTGAGGAATCGTTCGAACAATAAGTCGTAAGCCAAAGGATCTAGGTCAGTAATACTTAGGCTATAGGCCACCAATGACCCAGCACCTGAGCCTCGACCCGGCCCAACTGGGATGGACTCTTGCTTTGCCCAGGCAATGAATTCCATGACAATCAGGAAGTAACCGGCAAAACCCATTTGGTTAATTACGTCGAGCTCAAAGTCCAGTCTCGCACGGTATTCAACCTCGCTAATTTTAGCGGTGTCGATGGTTTGCAGGCGATCGGATAGGCCTTCGTGTGCAACCTTATTCAAAAAAGAGTCTAGGGTTTCTGTATCTGGAACGGGGTAATCAGGCAAGTAATAGGTGCCTAGCTCTACTTCCACGTTACATCGTTTAGCGATTTCATTCGTGTTTGCTAACGCAACTTCAGCGTCAGCAAACAAACTGTACATTTCTTCGCCAGTACGTAGATATTGTTGTTCTGTGTGACGACGTTCGCGACGTGGGTCATCCAAGGCGCGGCCTTCATGAATACAAACGCGTGTTTCGTGTGCTTCGTAATCATCCGGCCGTTTAAAACAAGCGTCATTGGTGGCGACCACACCGATGCCCAAAGAACTCGCAAGCGTTGCTAACAGGAGGTTTGCTTGCTCCTCACCAGGCCTCCCACAGCGCGTTACCTCGACATAGTAACGATCACCGAAAACAGCCTGCCACCTGAGCATGCAAGCCCGTAGCGTCTCTTCATCCTCTTGTACAGCAGCATCCCAAAGGTGCCCCCCGACCCCGCCGGAAAGTACAATTAAGCCCTCCTCATGGGCAAAGAGCTTCGCTTCGCTAGCTACCCCACGTTGTGGCGAATCTACATAGCCTGACGACACCAAGGTGATCAGGTTGGCATAACCTTTGCCATTCATTGCCAGGACAACAACCCTACTCGCACTGTTTTTCTTATTACTGTCAGCATCGGAGCCAACCTTCAGCTCGCTACCTAGAATCGGTTTTATGCCGGCACTCTTGGCTGCTTGGTAGAATTTAACCAAAGCGAACAAGTTGTTGATATCCGTGAGTGCTACAGCAGACATATCGAGTGCCTTACAGTGGCTAACCAGATCTTTAATTTTTAAGAGACCATCCGCCAGTGAGAACTCGCTGTGCACATGTAGATGAACGAATTCACTCATGCGGTAGATTCCATGCGGCCCTGTGTTTGAGCACCTGTGGTGTTCTGTTTAAGTACCGCTTTTACAGGCGCGAAGCTTCGCCTGTGAATAGGACAAGCACCTAGTGTCTGCAATGCGGCAAAGTGCGCTTTAGTTGGGTAACCTTTGTGCCTGGCAAACCCGTAACCTGGGTAGGTTTGATCAAACTCAATCATGAGTTTGTCGCGCGCGACTTTGGCAATGATAGATGCGGCGCTGATCTGAGCAATTTTCTTATCCCCTTGAACAATGGCAACTACAGGCATGCCCAAATTTGGTTTCTTATTGCCATCGACATAGGCCATTTTCGGGCGTGGTCGCAGCTGGTCTATTGCTCTTTTCATTGCCAAATGGCTTGCCTGAAGGATGTTCAAGCTGTCGATTTCTTCAATTTCGGCCGAGCCAACAGCCCAGCTCAAAGCGTGAATCTTAATGGCTGCGGCAAGCGTCTCTCGGCGCTTGTGAGTTAGCACTTTAGAGTCATCTAAACCCTCGATTGGATCGAGCGGGTTCAATAAAACAGCGGCTGCCATTACTGGGCCAGCTAATGGTCCAATGCCTACCTCGTCGACACCAGCGCGCAATCCATGTCGCCACGGATCACGATCACCTGCAAATAAGTCACTTACTTCCCACACCGAGTAAG
>JBNMMV010000364.1:0-4181 GCA_051270205.1 Limisphaerales bacterium | reverse complement strand
TGGCCGCCGTGAGCCAAGCCAGCCAGGGGGCGTGCTTAGCACCTGTCAATCCGCCGTCAGGTAGCACCTGCGCCACTGTCGACAAGCCGAACCAGCCTCCACCGAGGGCAAGCGCTGCCAGCACCAGCAGCGGCAGGTTCATCTTCCAACCGGAGTGATCATGGGCCTGGGTGCGTACCTCGCCAAAAAAGACAATACAGATCATACGGGTGCTGTAAATCGCGGTGATTAATGCGGCGAGCGCAGCTACGCCCCAAAACCAGGGTCCCGCGCTGCCTGCATCGTAGGCCGTCAGTAGAATGACATCTTTACTATAAAAACCGGAAGTCAGAGGCAGCGCCGCTAACGCGGCAGCCCCAATTAACATGCAAGCGAACGGAATCGGAAGATGCTTGCGAAGGCCGCCCATCTTGAAAATGTCCTGCTCGTGATGCAGCGATAAAATCACCGAACCTGCGGCAAGGAAAAGTAACGCCTTGAAGAAAGCGTGGGTCATCAAATGGAAAATAGCCGCTGACCAAGCGCCGACTCCCAAGGCAAAAAACATATAGCCAATCTGACTCATCGTTGAATATGCCAGAATTCGCTTTAGATCACGCTGAGTTAAGGCACTTATTGCAGCGATAAAAAGAGTGAGCAAACCGACACAGGCGACGGTGAACTGAGCGGTGGATGAAAGCAGATATAGATCGTGGGTGCGCGCGATTAAGTAGACACCGGCTGTCACCATGGTTGCAGCGTGAATTAGCGCGCTGACTGGCGTCGGTCCAGCCATAGCATCGGGCAGCCAAGTTTGTAGAGGCACTTGTGCCGACTTACCCACTGCACCGCCAAGCAACAATAAGGCGATCACCGTATTGATAGTCGCGCCATCGGGCCACGCTTCACGGGCGCCGGTAAGGACTGCTTGAATCTCAATGGTGCCAAGTTCTCGGAATAACAAAAATAATCCAAAGACCATGGCAGTGTCGCCTACACGTGTGACCACAAAAGCCTTGCGCGCGGCGTAGCCGTTAGCAGGATCGTTGTGGAAATAACCGATGAGCAAATAGCTGCAAAGGCCGACGCCTTCCCAGCCCAGATACAACACCAGTAAGTTGTCTCCCAGGACCAACATCAGCATGGCAAAAACAAACAAATTCATATAGGCGAAGAAGCGACTGTAGTCGGCTTCTTCAGCCATGTAGCCTGTGGCATAGAGGTGAATTAGAAAGCCGACCCCCGTAATGACACCGATCATCACCAATGACAGCCCATCGAGATAAAGACGAATGGCAGGATCAAAACCGCCCACGTTCATCCATTGCCACAGGGTATGTACATAGACCTCAGCCTCGCCGTTGGTATATGTAATTGCCACAATAGCGGTGAGTATCGCGGCACCTGCCATAGAGCCCGCGCCAATTGCAGCAACAACTGCCCGAGGCAGGCGTCCCTCTGTAACAACGAGCAATAAGAAGCCCAGTAAGGGCAATGCTGGAATCCAGCCAAGAAGTGCGAGGTTGGCTGCACCACTCATCCGCTGAGCTCACTCAAAGTATCGATGTCGAGCGTACGAAAGCGCCTTTCCATTTGCAGAATAAGTCCCAACGCGAGTGCCGCCTCGGCAGCCGCAAGCGAGAGCACCAGCATGTACATCACCTGACCGTCCGCTTGCGCCCATCGAGCCCCGGCCACTACAAAAGCGAGACCACAGGCGTTCAACATGATTTCCAAGGACATAACAAGGAAAATAACGTTGCGCCGAACGAGTACACCGGTTAAGCCAATAAGGAATAGGGTTGCAGCTAGAATTAGCACGTGATCGAGGGGGATGGCTACACCAGTCATGAGCCCAGCTCCTCACGTCGAGCGTGCAGATAGCGGCGACCTAAGTGATAAGCGCCAACCAACGCCGCCAGCAGTAGCACCGAAGCCAGTTCTACGGCGAGCAAGTAGGGCCCGTATAGTGCCAAGCCAACCGCTTTTGGGGGTACCGGTGTGCCAGACGTAGAAATGCCGGTCCCCAACAATAGATACCCGAGTTCTAGAAGCAGGATAAAAGTGAGGATGCCTGGACCAATCCAACTTTTGGGATCGAGCCATGATCGTTCTTGCGCGACGGAACTTTGACCAAGGTTCAACATCATCACAACAAAGAGGAATAACACCATGATCGCCCCGGCGTAAATCACCACTTCGAGGGCTGCAGCAAACGGTGCACCCAAAAGGTAGAAAATTACGGCGATCGAAAGGAGCGACACGATGAGATAGATCAGCGCGTGGGAGGCGTTGGTGCGGGTAACTACCACCGTGGTACTTACCAGCGATACAGCTGCAGCAATGTAAAATAGAGTCAGTTCCATAGTGAGTTCTCAGTCTCTCTCTGTCATGGCAGTAAACTGTATACGTCTGTTGGGGGAGCTTCGCGCTCTGCTTGTCCTTTGCTTTTGCCTGTAATGGCCTTGCCAGCAACGTTCCAAAAACTGTATTCCGGGTACTTGCCAGGACCATCGATCAACAGATGTTCTTTCTCGTAGACCATGTTGTGTCGCTGGTACTCGGCCATTTCGAAATCTGGTGTGAGTTGGATGGCGTAAGTGGGACAAGCCTCTTCGCACATGCCACACATGATGCAGCGCGAAAAATTGATACGGAAAAACTCCGGATACCAACGACCGTCTTCTGTCTCAGTTTTCTGCAACGCGATACAGTCTACTGGGCAGGCTACTGCGCAAAGGTTGCACGCAACGCAGCGTTCCTCGCCGTCTGGATCTCGAGTCAGCACGATACGACCGCGGTAGCGCGGCGCCATGTAAGGCATTTCTTCGGGGTACTGAACAGTTTCGTTGCGCGAAAAAGTGTGGGTTAGAACTGTCCACAAGGTCTGTAGTTGGCTAAACATTTTAACCCTCCATCCAGAGTAGGATTGCACCGGTGAGCAATATGTTGAACAAGGTGAGTGGTAGCAAAATCTTCCAGCCCAGTGACATCAATTGGTCATAGCGAGGTCGTGGCATTGCGGCACGCAGCAAGATAAAAAAGCAGATCACCAATGACGTTTTCAAGCTGAACCAAAACAATGGCGGCAGAAAATCAGGTCCCAGCCAACCGCCGAAGAAAAGCGTAACCAACATGGCTGAGGTGAGGATCACCGACAGGTATTCGCCGACCATAATCAGCGCAAACTTCATACCGCCATACTCGGTATGAAAGCCTGCCGTTAGCTCGTGCTCAGCTTCTGGCAAATCGAAAGGCAGTCTGTGTGCCTCGGCAATACCGGCAATGAGGAAAATGATCAGACCGATAAACTGAGGGACGCAGTACCACAAATCTCGTTGCGCCTCGACGATGTCGTTAAGGTTGAAGCTACCGGTTTGAATGACGACACCCATTAATGATAGACCCATGAATACTTCGTAAGTCACCATTTGAGCGGCACTGCGTAAGCCGCCGAGTAGAGAGTATTTATTATTGCTGGCCAGACCCGAGAGGAGTACGCCATACACCGCCAACGAGGTCATGGCGAGGAAAAACAATAAGCCGATGTTCAGATCGATGATGTAGAGCTCTGGTCCAAAAGGTACAACGCTGAATCCCATTAGCATGCCTGCCACGATGGCCAACGGCGCAAGCACGAAAACGACACGATCAGCAAATGGTGGAATCCAATCGTCCTTGGTGAAGAGCTTTATCATGTCTGCAAAGATTTGGCCGATTCCGAACGGACCTAGCCGATTAGGGCCGAGTCGATCCTGCCAAAAACCAAGTAGTCTTCGCTCCCACCAGACCAATACCACGGCGGCCACCATTGAACCGAACAGTACCGGCAGGATCATGAGAAATTCGGTAGCCACGCCTAACCCCTCGCGATGATGGTAGGTGGCGGCACAAAGTCCGGGTCTCGAACTAAGGCGGTGGGGCTATCGGGCAGTCGACTGGGCGCGTTTGGCAAACCTACAGAAACGGCCGCGTTGCCTGGCTGCAGGTTGGGGTCCGTTTGAACCTGCAAACTATGGTCGCCAAGACGAATGCCTTCTCCGGCGGCCACGCCTAGCAAATTAGCGTCATTCGGGTGCAGAACAATACGTGGATGTGGCATGCGGGCTTGAATTGGTGCAGCCTGGGCGGATAGCTCTTCACTGCCAAATAGACTGGGGAGGGGTAGTAAAATAAACTCCCCCGGGCGGGGTGTCTCGGCT
>JBNMMV010000363.1:0-4205 GCA_051270205.1 Limisphaerales bacterium | reverse complement strand
TTCGCTATCCTTTGAAAGGCTTGGAGCATCAGTACAGATACTTTAGAGAAAAAGCCGATATTCTGGTTTTATGGCTCGGCTTCTATGGCCTATGGGATCAAGAACAACGCGTTCAGCTACTTGTTGTTGATATATGCCAACCAGGTTCTGGGCTTAGCCGGGTATCTCGCCTCCCTGGCACTGGCCTGCGCCATGATTTGGGACGCGATCTCAGACCTGTTGCTGGGACATTGGTCCGATAAGACCAGTTCACGGCTCGGTCGGCGGCATCCTTTCATGTATGCCTCTTTCTTTCTCCTGCCGCTCACCTTCTATGGGCTATTCAACCCTTTCATTGAACTCAATGAGGGCAATACCTTCTGGTACGTATTGGTATTGGCGATCCTGATCCGCACTGGTACGACATTATTCGAAGTACCCAGCACGGCCTTGTTGCCAGACTTGGAATCCGACTACGACAGGCGCAATAAGTGGCTTGCTCTGCGTTATTCATTTGGTTGGTATGGCGGCAATGGCATTCATACCATCAACTTTGCATTCTGGGTCGGCGCCTACGGCGTTGCTGTTCAACAGGGCTATTCGATCTATGGCACCGTTGGTGCCGTGGTTATCGCCTCAGTTATTTTGATATCGGCGTTCGGTACGCAGAAGGCAGCCGCAGCAATTCCTCGCCCGAATGAGACATTTAAGCTCAAAGCAATCGGCCGTGAGTTCTCGCAAATATTGCAATCCATCAAGAACAAGAATTTTTCCGCACTATTTTTCTATGGTCTGTTTATTGGCATCGCCAGCGGTCTCGGCATGGCGTTGTACATATACAACACAACCTACTTTTTCGGTTTCAGCGGTAAACAGATCGCATTTACTGGCCTGTGTGTGTTTATTGCGCCGGTTTTTGCCTATGCCGTGATCCCTCACCTGGGTAAGAAGCACGGCAAAAAACATGCTGCCATAGGTGCAATATTTATCAACGTCATTCTTTATCCGATCCCCTATGTACTGTTGTTAGCAGGCTACTGGCCGGAATTAGGCAGTTGGGTTGCTGTGTATATTTATTCAGCTTTCATCGTATTGGAGGTTGCTTGCAGCATCATTGGCAATGTATTGCTCGACTCGATGATGGCCGACGTTGTCGAAGATAGTGAAATCTCAACTGCCCGGCGCTCGGAAGGATTATTCTATGCCGCTCGCGGGTTTTCATTAAAGGCGGTGTCAGCCGGAGGCATTATTGGTGCCGGGACGATTGTTACCCTGGTTGGCCTCGATGGCATCACTGGCTTGGAGGCAGTTACAGACCAGATTCGTTTTGACTTGGCTACTTTCTTCCTGCCGCTGTATTGCGGCCTTTATTTGCTGGGTCTGTATATGGTTTCCAAATATAAAATCGACCGAGAGCTGCACAACAATAACCTCAAGCGGCTGGCTGATCGTATTGGGCTGGAGAAGGACAGCGAACACAGTCCCCTCTCAGATATAGGTTGAGGCGCAGATATTGGATGAGCAGATATGGGATCAGAGTAGGACCTATGTAGAGCGCTGGCTCGCCTCGCTAAATGCCTGCAAGCGAGTCATGTAGACGAAGCGTGCATACTCCTGAATTGCATTGCCAAATAAGAAAGGGTACTGACAAGCTAAAAATTCGGATGGGTCAATGGCGGACCAACTTCTCACTTAAGGTGCTGTTACCACATCCCAGGTCGCGAAGGATCGAATTCGGAATAGCTTGAAGAGCTTTCTGCTTAGGGAGTGCCTGTGTAGATTGATCAACCGCACGCCAAAGGTAGTGTTGTTTGCCTCCAATCTTGACGAACACTTCGTCCAGAAAGTAGGTGTCACCAAAACCTTGATGCCTTTTTTTCAACCGCCGCGCAAACTCTGGACCGAATTTGTTCACCCAGAGTCGAATGGCTTCATAGCTGACGTTGATATTACGTTCGGCCAGTAAATCTTCAATATCTCGAGTACTGAGATTGAAGCGGTAGTAGAGCCAAACTGCGTGTTGAATGATAGAAGGCGGGAAGCGATGTCGTTTGTAGATGTTTTGCATCCTGGTATGTTGCCAGAGGAGCGGTTAACTTGTCAGTACCCTCATCTTAGATAAGTCTTTGAGTACTACAAGACTGCCATTTTGTTTGATATGTTGCGGTGACTACCAATTCGCCACGCACACGCATGGGTAGACACGTGGTAACAAGATTGCGGAGACAACAACAGCAAGTGGTAGTTCGAACAAACGGCTAGAATACTGTCCCAAAAAGGGACTGCAACCTAACGTCTAATTTCCAAGCGCGAAACCATCGTAGTTTTGCGCTGCTACCTCGTCACATTTCTCGCGGTAGGCGACCATGCCGTCAACATAGGGCATGAAGACCCGTGATTTACCGGGCACATTAGCCCCGACGTACCAAGAGTTCGCCTTCGGATAAAGCGTGGCTTCACCAGTTTCACGAACATGATCGACCCAGGCTTCCTGTGCTTGATCTGTCGCCTCAATGCGACTTAGTCCATGTTCATTGAGGTATTCAATGCAATCGGAAATCCATTCGACGTGCTGTTCAATTGCAACCGGCATGTTGGTCAGAACCGAGGGACTGCCCGGTCCGGTCACTGTGAAGAAGTTCGGAAACCCCGCGATTTGCAGCCCAAGGTATGTGCGTGGTCCAGCTTCCCAGGCGCTCGTGAGGCTTTGCCCGTCCGCGCCCGTTACGCCCATGTTTAATAGCGTCCCCGTCATGGCATCGAACCCTGTGGCAAACACAATGACATCCAGTTCGTATTCTCCGTCTTCGGTTAGCAACCCAGATGGCGTAATTTCAACGATCGGTGCCTCGCGGACGTCAACAAGCGTGACATTGTCACGGTTAAACGTCTTGTAATAGTCCGTGTCGATCGGGGGGCGCTTAGTCCCGTATGGATGATCAAATGGTAACAACTGTTCTGCGACCTTCGGGTCGTCCACCATTCCGCGAATCTTTGCGCGAATGAAATCTGCTGCAGTCTCGTTGGTGAACTCATCTTTTGTCAGTTCCGCGAAGGAGCAGGCAAGGAGCCTGAAACCACCTAACTGCCAAAGTTCTTCATAAACAGCATCACGCTCTGCCGCACTGTAATCCCGTGCCTGACGCTCTGTCGGATCAAACGGAAAGCCACCGTCCGACGTTCGGCATTTTTCCCTGATCTCGGCATAGGTCTGTTTTATCTCAGCACTTTCTTCGGCTGAAAGCGGCGCGTTGCGGGCTGGGATGCTGAAATTTGGGGTACGCTGAAAAACATGCAGATGGTCGGCATCAGCCGCAATAACAGGTGTCGCCTGGATACCCGTCGACCCGGTGCCAATCAATCCCACTCGCTTGCCGGTGAAATCGACGCCATCGTGTGGCCAGCTACCCGTGTGGTAGTGATCACCCGAAAATTTGTCTAAACCTGGAAAGCCTGGGGTATTACCAGTCGACAGGCATCCACTCGCGGCAACCACATAGCGTGAGGTGGTTGTGGCACCTGCGGCGGTCTCAAGACGCCATAGATTAGCCTGATCATCGAAGGTCGCAGCTACGATGCGAGTCTCAAACTGAATGTCAGGGCGAAGTTCAAAACGGTCCGCTACGTGATTCAGGTAGTCGAGTATCTCAGGTTGCGCTGGATAGCGACTTGACCAGGTCCACTCCTGTTCCAGTTCGGGGGAAAAAGAGTAAGAGTAGTAGTAACTTTCAGAATCACAGCGGGCACCCGGATAGCGATTCCAGTACCACGTACCACCAACCCCATCGCCTGCCTCGAACACTCGCACGTTCAGATTCAAGTGATCACGTAGTTTGTGCAACATGTACAAACCCGAGAAACCGGCACCCACCACGGCGACGTCGAGATCAGTTTGCGCGCCTAACCCACTTACTTCAGATGATGCAACCACTTGTCCTCCCCAGGATCAATCAAACAATAACCGAAAGACTGTAACTCAAATGCCTGAGTGCAACCAGAGGCGGTTTGTAGGTATGCTTTGGGAAGCCAACAGTGCCGCTGCGAAAAAGCGGGCGCGCAATCTCGGCAAAGACGATCTCGCCAAGGAAGTTTCTGGTGGGGTATTGACAAGTTAAAACCTCGGTTTCAACAAGTTATCAACTAACACTTAATCTAAGAGGCTGTCACTGCGTCCCATGTAGCGAATGATCTAAGCCGAAATAGCTTGAAAAACCTCCGACACAGAG
>JBNMMV010000362.1:0-4224 GCA_051270205.1 Limisphaerales bacterium | reverse complement strand
GGTGCTCAGGCGTGAAGAGGGATGGGCTGGATCCAATGGCAGGTAGGCTGCACCGAGTTCGAACAGGGCGAGAACGTTGATGACAATTTGCTCAGTCCGATTGATGAGTAGCCCGACGCAGTCATCAGGGCCAATGCTCTGTTCACGATAGAATGTCACCAGCCAAGTGACGGCATCTTGCAGCTGCAGATAAGAATAGGTGCGACCATTGCACGTTACTGCTGGATTGTCTGGATTCGAGCGATAGTGACGTGCGATCCGAGTCTGTAGAGTTTCTTCAAAGTCTGAGGCGCAGACCGTGCCGCTAATCGGGCTTGTGTGTTGTTCGGCTGGCGTCACAGCGAGGGCCCGGACCGACTTTGTTGGTTGCGATAGGGCGTCTGATAGTAAGTGTTGATATTGCTCGGTAAACCGTCGAGCCGTTTCTCGATCAAACAAGTCGGTGTCGTATTCAAGCTCTCCGGTCAACGAATCGCGTGTCGGCCTTAATGTTAGAGTCAGATCGTATCGAGAACTACCCAGGTCGATTTCTAAGATCTCTGCTGACAGTGTGGCATTCGATTCTGTGGCAATTGGGGTGTTGTGAAAATTGAATGCAACTTGTGCAATAGGCGTTCGGCTCAAATCTCTTTGTGGCGCGATACGATCTACCAATAACTCGAACGGCAAGTTCACGTGTGGACTTGTGTTACGCCAGGTGTTTCTAGTTCGAACAACACTGTCTTCAAACGTGGGGTTATCTATCAGTTCGAAACGTAGGGCTAAACTATTGACGAAAAGTCCAATGAGGGCATCGTGGGATTTGTCAATGCGCCCGGCGCTATAAGTGGTCAGAATAGGCGACCATGATCCGGTTATGTGCCCAAGCCAAGCTTGAAATGCAGTCATAGTGATGATGTAGGGCGTGGCACGTGTGGCTTTTGCAAGTTTGCGGATACCCGGCAGTAGCGCGCTTAAATCGACCGGTATTTTCGCCCCTAATTCGCGTCGTTGAGCTGGTCGACTACCCCGCATAGGCAGTTTTATATCGTGTGGACCTGGACCGATTAGTGACTCGAAATAAGTGAGTGATTGTTCGCCCAGCCCATTTTCGAACTGTTGGCGTTGGTTATCTGAATACTCTTGGTAGCGGGTTGTCAGTGGCGTTGGGGTTGAGCCTTGGAGAAAACTGATGAGCTCCTTAACGAATAACCCTAGTGACCACCGATCAGAAATAGTGTGATGCACGGCGTAGACCAACAACTGCTCATGGTGGCTGAGTCGCAGGATTTTCCAGCGCGCTAAAGGGGCTTCGTTCAAGGTGATAGGTGCCAGGGCAAATTGTCGCGCGCGTTCCATAGCTACGGTCAACTGTTCGGTGCCTTCCCCCGGAATCACCTCGCTATCAACGACGATATTGATCGCCTCAGCTACTTGGATTTTCGGCTGCCCGGCGACAGTTGCGAAGTGACTTCGAAGAGGCTCATGGCGCTCAACGATGGCGGCGACGGCGCCGCGGATGGCATTGTCTGTGACTGACCCTGTTAGCCGAATGACATTGGCAACGTTGTAGGCATTGCCGTCGGGGTTTAGTTGGTCCAGGAACCAGAGTCTTTGTTGCGCCAGCGATGGCTCACTCATGCGATTGTGTTGAGCCAATGGCCTATCTCTTCCTCGTCGAAAAGCGAATCAAGTGGCATTTCTATGCTCAGTTGTTCGTCAATTTCCTGAACAATTTTAGTCGCAGATATAGAATCTCCGCCGACGTCAAAGAAGTCATCAGCAAGCTCGATTGTGTCATCCTCTAACACAGATCGGACTATCTGCAATATCGACTGATTGACAGCATCTGTGTCATCGATTTGGCTCTGGATTGGTTGTTTGGCCTGCGCCTTACTGTCGATCGAGGTGGCGTTGAATGCGACAGTGGCAGAATGATCTATATCTTGCCAAGTTAGTGGATCACCCATGGTGACAATGATCTCACGTTCACCCTCATAGGGGTCACGTCCGTGCGCCATGAGCATATTGTCGAGCAGCAGCAAGTCGCCGCGGTGCCAATCGAATCTCAACGTCTCTGCTTCGTAGGCACTATAGATTTCGCGTATTACGTCATCACTGATGTCACCCCCTTCGCCAAAGTAGGTGTTGTGTGGCAATTGTTGGTTTCCGTATTGCGCGCGAAAAGTATCGCGTAATGTCGCTTCCAGAAGACTGACGTGTAATGTGCATGCGTGATTGAACCAAACTGGCTCATGGGTAACCGGGTGAATGGCAGCAGCAGGTCTGGTTTGCCAAAGGCGTAGTTTGTTCGAGTCTAGGCGTTCTATGCTAATTCCGGTTGATTGACAATAGTCTCTCAGCTCTTGCTCGTCTTTGACTTGGAATACCTCTCGGTAATCCATTCCTGGCCCCTTGCCAAAGTGACGCAGGTAAGTCACGCCGTTGTCCTCGAAGTGCTCGCGAATGTCTGCATCTATGCGCTGATAGACTGCCCGTACGTCGGCGATTGGGGTGCATCCTCCGGCTGCGCTTGGCGTGACACATTGGAATAGAATTTTTGCTGGCCAGCGATCGGTAAAAGAACTTTCGCAGTGCATGCGAATGTGCATGCTTGACGGTGCATTTGTTGATGTCATTACGGATCCCGACACCACCGAGCGAGGTGTCGCTCGATCACGATAGGTCATGGGGGCGCTGAGTAACGCGTCGGCTGAGTGGGCCAGGCCACTTTCAATGGTTTCGAAGCCACGCAACAAGACGCCACCATAAGAGTGCAGGGAAGACTCGATGAAGTCTCTATTGTTGGTGATAAATTCGTTGGCGGATACCTGTTGAATTGCTTCAAGCTTTAGGAGCTGGGTAGTAACGTCAGTTCGCGAAAGCACTTTTGCATCGGCACCTATCCAATTTTGTATTGGCTCTGCCATGTTCACTTCCTTTTCTGCTGCCTTTGATTTTAGCCTTCTAAAGTAGCCATAAGTAGCGAAATGATCTCGTTATGTAATTGGCTGTTTACAAACCACCGCGACAGTCAACGAAGTTGTCGAAAAGCTCGTCTGTTTGGTTTTTGAGGCCTCAAAGTAGAGTCTGACCCTATTTTTTAGGCGGGAGGGGAGGCTTTCGATTTGGCGGCTTGAATTTGGTATCCACCCGGTAGGTGACGAGCGGCATATACCGCATCAATGACCGCCACGCCTTCTTGAATCATGCCCTTGTTCCATTGCTCACGATCTTGTTCATGCAGGGGTACAAACACACCATGACCATCTACCCGTGCAGGCTGTCGGGCGGCACTGAGCAACATTAAGGCCACCAAAGCACGAGGCTGGGGATCATGACGGAATAGGCGGCTGGCAATTCTCCCTAAGCGAATGGCGGTATCTATCAACGAACCACGACTTAGGGAGCCATCTTGAATGCGGGTGTAGCCTTCATTGAAAATCAGGTAAATGGCCCTTAACACCGCATCTAACCGCACAGGAATTTCGCTGGCACTCGGCACCTCATAGGGCACTTCAGCTGCGCGCAACTTTGCCTTAGCTCGGGTAACTCGCTTTTCAACCCTGGCCGAGGAAGCCAGAAGTCCTCGGGAGATTTCTTCGATCGAAAAGCCGAGCACCACCTTCAACATCAACATCAACACGATTTGTGCAGCTGGCGGTAAAGCTGGGTGGCAACAAGTGAACAACAATCGCAGCATGTCGTCATCGACGCTTTGCCAATCTACATCATCATAGTCGATAGACTCAAACGGCTTGTCATCACTAACCAACGCAACCACGTTACCTTCGTAACTGACCGAGCGCTGGTCCCGTCGAATTTGGTCGACGGCTTTGTTTCGTCCTACTGTTACCAACCAAGCCACGGGGTTATCTGGAATTCCATCACTACCCCACACCTGCAACGCCTTTACCAAGGCATCTTGAGTTGCATCGGTGGCTCGATCCATGTCGCCCAGTACACGGATTAGCGTCGCAACCACCTGTGGGTATGCGGCACTGAGAATTGGACCTAAATCATGGGCCATAAATCACGTGTCATTCAAGGTCAGAATGATCGTCCACCGGACGAACTTCGATTGTGCCAGTTTCGACATTCGGGATTTGTGCCGCATACGCCGTGGCCTGTTCCATCGAATCAACGTCAATCAAATAGAAACCGGCAAGCTGTTCCTTGGTTTCCGCGAACGGCCCATCAGAAACCTGCAACTCGCCGCCTCTGTTTCGCAGGCTCACGGCAGTA
>JBNMMV010000361.1:0-4249 GCA_051270205.1 Limisphaerales bacterium | reverse complement strand
ATAGTGAGTGTGGAAAACCGATGGGGTGACCCCAGGGGGCACTCGTATCATTGCTGCCAAAGCCGGGGCGAAAGCTGGGTCGAACTATTTTTGAGTAGCTCTGTTCTGCAGCCTCCTGGCGAAGTTCGCTGAGGGTTTGGGTTGCAATGAATGGCATATCAAGCAAGCCGACGAATGCGAAAGACCAAGGTAACCCTTGAAAGCCCGCTCGCAGAGAGTGGCCAAGTCCCAGGTGCGCCTCGTCTGTGGTGACGAGTTCAATGGCTAAACCTTCAACATGTTGGCGCAATGCCACATCGTCTTCTCGCAACACAAGTCGGACGTGATCGAACACGGATATGAACTTTGTCAGTGTGGCGTGCGCGACAGTCTGGCCGCCGAATGGGTGAAGGCGTTTGTCAGAGCCGAAACGGCGGGCGAATCCAGCGCCTAATACGACGGCGCCAACGTCTTGGTTCAACCGGCGCTGACCGCGAGCAATTCCTCTGAGACCTTCGACAGCTGATTCTTACGCACCGCCGTAATTTCTGCCAATATCGCAATGGCAATTTCAGGCGGAGTTTTGCTGCCAATGGACAAACCGATTGGGGCATGTAGTTTGTCGATGTCACTTGGTGAAATGTCCAAAGCTAACAAGCGCTCTCGTCGGGAAGCCGATGTACGGCTTGAACCCATTGCGCCAATATAGAAGGCTTCCGTGGTCAATGCTTCCATGAGTCCCATGTCATCAATGCGAGGGTCATGGGTCAGCGCAACGATGGCTGTCGCTGGGTCTTTAGCGTGGGCGCGGATCGCATCATCCGGCATATCGTTGATTTTGCGAACATTGGTGACAGGGAAGTCGTTTAGTAAGTCTTCGCGCGGATCACAGACCGTTACTTCGTAGTCGAGTAGCGTTGCCATGTCAGCGAGATAGTGACTGACCATACCGGCGCCGATGATGAAGAGCTGGTGTCTAGGTCCGTAGGTATGGGTGAGGACTTGACTGTCTTCGTCCCACACCAGCCCGGCTAATTCGTCGGTGGCGGTAATGCTGGTTTTCTGAGCTTTCAGATCTATGGTTCGGCGGATACGGCGTCGCTCGCCTAAGGCGTCGTTCAGTTCGGTAAAATGGGCGATTGTCTCTGCGTTAGGGTGTTGTGGTTCTACAACTATGTATAGGTGACCGCCGCAAGGCAGCCCCAATTTCTCGGTCTCCTCGGCGGTAATACCGTACTGAAAAAACTGCGCGCCATCGGCAGCCAACTCGCCACTTGTGAGCTTTTCTAGTAAGTCGTCTTCGACACAGCCCCCTGAGAGTGACCCGGTAATTTGGCCCTGCGGATTGCACGCTAAGAGTGAACCCACCGGGCGTGGAGAAGAACCCCACGTTTGTACGACCGTGGCTATCCAGCAAGGTTGGCCAGCTTTGAGCCAGGTTAGAATTTGTCCTAATACCTCTTTATCTACAGCTTGCACGGTATCTCTCTGGGCCTAACAGGCTGCATATCTTACACTATTGTCATGCAAGGCAAATTAACTCGAGTCGAAACCACCATTGAAGAGCGTGAAGACCAAGGTCAAACGGTGGTCGTGCCAAGCTACGCCCTGGTGGTGGATGACGTGCCGTTACCCATTCTGCCTGAAGCGCCAATCAGCTTGAAGTTCGAGCGGATTGGGGCTGGGTTCTGCCAACACTGTGAATCGGCTCTAGTGCGGTCTTACGGGGGTGGTTACTGCTACGATTGCTTCTCCACACTCGCTCGATGTGACCTGTGTATCGTCAGCCCAGAGCGTTGTCATCTGCATCTAGGTACCTGCCGCGATGAAACTTGGGCAGATGAATTTTGCCAGCAAGCGCACGTCGTTTACTTGGCGATTTCAAGTGGGCCCAAAGTAGGTATTACGCGTCAAAATCGCCTTTACCGGCGCTGGGTCGATCAAGGCGCGGTTCAGGGCATGGCGATTGCCTATGTCGGCAGTCGACGAACAGCCGGATTTATAGAAGCCAAGCTTCGAAACTACGTTAGCGACCGAACGGATTGGCGCAAAATGGTGACCGGCAACCCAGTTAAGGCAGATCTTCTGGAGCTTGAGCGGCAACTTCGAGGCATCGTCCCGCAATTTGATAATCTCGCCCCTGAGTTCGTTGATGCAACAGAAGCTGATGAGATGACTTGGGTTGATCAAAAACAGGTTGTCGCGGTACGTTATCCGGTTCAATCCTATGCACCTGCGCAGATGCTCAAACTCGACGATTCGAACCCAATTGTGCATGACAATTTGCTCGGATTTATGGGGGGGTATGTTTTATTGCGCAGCGGCGTATTACCATTCAGCGCGCTTTCCGCCGGTAACGTTATGGTCACCATTGGAGAGCCACTTGGCGCACTGCCTTCAGCGCCACAAATGAAATTGTTTTAAGGAGATGCTGTGAATTTAGCCGCACCACAAGAAGTTAAGTTAAGCGAGTATCAGCGGCCTGTCTACACGACGGAAGAAGTTGATCTGACTTTTGATATTGCTGAAGGTGAGACCATTGTCAGGAGTGTTTTAAAAATTCGCCGCCAGGAAGAGGGCAGTGCCCTCTATTTAGATGGCGAAGGGTTAGAGTTGCTTGGTTTGGAAGTTGATGGTCGGGAACTGGCCGACAATGAATATCAAGTGACTGCAGATGGCATGACCGTGTTTGGGCTGGGTGAAGCGCACGAGATATCTATTACGACGAAAATTTTTCCAGAAAAAAATACCGCGCTTGAAGGCTTGTATCGTTCTAGCCGCATGTACTGTACTCAGTGCGAAGCACAGGGTTTTCGTAAGATTACCTATTATCAGGATCGTCCCGACGTGTTGGCTCGATTCAAGACCACCATCCGAGCGGACGCAAGCTATCCGACCCTCCTTTCAAATGGCAACCTGATCGCCTCGACGACCATTGATGATGGCCGGCGCGAAGTCAGCTGGCAGGATCCATTTCCAAAACCCTCGTACTTGTTTGCACTGGTGGCGGGTGACCTTGAAATGGTGGAAGACCAATTTGTAACCATGAGTGGTCGTACTGTAACGCTGCAGATTTTTTCGGAACCCCACAACATTGGTCAGTGTGGCTACGCCATGGATGTGCTGAAGCGCTCCATGCGGTGGGATGAGAAACAGTATGGCCGTGAGTACGATTTGGATATTTTTATGATCGTCGCGGTTGAAGACTTCAATATGGGTGCGATGGAAAACAAAGGGCTGAACATATTCAATACTTCATGTGTGTTGGCGAGTCCCAACACCGCCACCGATGCTGCCCACCTCAGAGTTGAAGCCGTGGTTGCCCATGAATACTTCCATAACTGGTCAGGTAATCGTGTTACCTGCCGAGACTGGTTTCAGTTGAGTCTGAAAGAAGGCTTTACGGTGCTTCGAGATGCTGATTTTTCAGGGGACATGAATTCTCACGCAGTAAAACGCATAGAAGACGTTAGCTTCCTTCGCTCAGTGCAGTTTGCAGAAGACAGCGGTCCTTTGGCTCATCCCGTACGGCCTCAGTCGTATATTGAAATATCCAATTTCTATACGACGACGATCTATGAGAAAGGTGCAGAGGTTGTGCGTATGTACAGAACCTTGTTAGGGCCGGAGAAGTTTAGAGCGGCGACAGACCTATATTTCGATCGTCATGATGGACAGGCGGCAACCACCGATGATTTCACCCGAGTGATGGAAGAGGTTGGGGGCTGTGATCTCTCTCAGTTTAAGCGTTGGTATGACCAAGCCGGTACACCGATATTAGAAGTTACCGAGGCCTTTGACAGTAATACGCTCTCGCTGACCATCAAACAATCTTGCCCCAGCACGCCCAATCAGGCGGAGAAGCTCCCATTCCACATGCCTGTTGAAATAGGTTTGTTAGATGCCCAAGGCGAAGCCTTGCCGGTTTTTGATTTACAAATTGACTCAAATGCTGCTGTAAGGCCGATTAAAAATGGCCTATCGGTATTGGTTGAACTAACAGAAGAACAAACGACGCTTGAATTTAGCTATTTGGATGAGCAGCCTCACGTCAGTTTTTTACGCGAGTTCTCTGCACCGGTAAGGGTGGTCTATCCGCGCGCGGAAGAAAAGATGGGCTTTCTCGCATTGCACGACGTAGATGGCTTCGTCCGTTGGGATTCACTTCAGACGCTTTGGCTAAATTACTTTAAGGGCGATTCAACGTTCGATATCAGCCAGCTCTTGGGACAAATCGCAGAGCTAAGCGGAGACATTGCAACAGCGGAGG
>JBNMMV010000360.1:0-4261 GCA_051270205.1 Limisphaerales bacterium | reverse complement strand
GGGTTCGTGAGCGAGGCATGCGTCGTTTCGAATCAATCAAGCAGGCGCAGCGATTTCTAGAAAGCCATACCGCTGTCTACAACCTGTTCAATCTTCACCGACATTCTCTGTGTCGGAGGTTTTTCAAGCTATTTCGGCTTAGATCATTCGCTACATGGGACGCAGTGACAGCCTCTTAGATTAAGTGTTAGTTGATAACTTGTTGAAACCGAGGTTTTAACTTGTCAATACCTGCAATGCGCAACGCTATTTCCGAGAAGTGCCCACAACAGACAGAACGCTTGCACCAATGTAGGCTCTGTCCTTTGATCAGGTAAGGGGCGAGTCGTGGAAAAGTTCAATCAATGGGTAACGATCATTGGGAACCTCGGCGTGATTGCAGGCATCTTCTTTTTGGCTTACGAGATCCAGGCGAATACCAACGCCGTGCGGTCAGCAACGTATGTGGCTTTCAACGAAAGTAGCTTTTCTTGGGCCGATTCTCAGATCGAAAATGCAGCGATGGTGGCGAAGATTCAAGGTTACGCCAGCTTAGATGAAATGACGCCGGAGGAGCGCGTCTTTTGGCAGGGATTGATGTTCAAGTCCTTCACGATTATGGAGTCCAATTATTTGCACCATCGAGCTGGAACCATGGACGATGACCTATTCGAAGCAAAAATGGTTCCGTCGGTCTCTATGCTGTTAGACAGCCCCATCTGGCGAGAGTCATTCAATGGAGCTCCTCTTTTGCCGGAGTTTAAAGACTATATGGAAACGCGCGTAAGGGATGCGCAATAGATTGAAGATTAGGGCTGGCTTTGCCCATAGTTGGCCGAGTACTGTCTATTGCACTGCACACTGACTTGTCCGCTATTGCGTGTGAGCTCAATGGGCCGACGTAACACCTGGTAGAAGTTGCCTAAAGGAACGACAAGAAACGAGCAATCGACGCCGTGTGGGCTTGTCCTGGTTGCGAACTCTCAACATCTTCCAAGCCAGTAGAAACGCGGAGGTTGATTAGGGGAAGAGATACGCAAAGTCTTACCCAAGGTTGGTTAGCCTCGCCTAACGACAAGTCCACTCACTGTTGGTTTGAGCGGGGTGTTGCGTCGACCGGTTGAAACGGCAACCCACAGCGGACAATTGGACTATCGATCTACTGCTGTTAATCTGATACCGCCTCGCAGCTCTACATACACCGTTGGGGCTCATTCTGGGCTATACCGCGGCAACCTCTGCACTAGTGCTCCAAAATTTGGCTGATAGAGCCCAAGATCGTGTACTGGCGGTGGCTACAAATGAATCGTTAGCTGAGGCGATAGGAACTCAGGTCGAAAATGCGGGGAATCTAAGCGATACTCAGAAAGTCCAGGTAATCATGTGGGTGGCTGCACATGTCAGTGACCTATCAAACCAGCACCGGCAGTACAAGCTTGGTTTGGTTCCGGAGGAACTCCTGATTAGAAGACTACGCCTTGTAGAAAGTTATTGGCGTCGCTACCCGTACACCAAGAACTACTGGCTAAGGCAAACCGAAAATCAGGAAGAGTCGTCCTACGATGTCGAGATGATGGATTGGGTACAAAAGAATTTAAAACACGTTGAGTAGGGGGTATGCGGTGTCGACCGTATATTCTGATTGCCTCGTTTGTTGGAGGGCTGTTACTACAGATTAATAAAACGGAAGGATGTGCAGCCTTGTCAGGTGGCCGTTGTGCCAACAGACTTCTGCTTTGAGGCCGTTTGGCGACGGCCAGATCGCGGTGCTGTACGTCAGCTATGAGGCAATCGATGGTTTCTTGTTATCTACTTCACGCGGCAGAGTAAAGCTGCCGTTCAGATTCGATCTGGTGGGGTCGCCTTTTCACCCATTGCTGCCCCTTAGATGGATGACTAATCCCGTCTCCTTGTTTGATCATGAGGAAGGATTGCGGCTACCCAAACATCCGACCTTTTCAATTAGTTACTTGGAGAGCTTGCTAATACGTCATCCACAAACTTCACAAATTGGGGTTCCAATATTGTTCTGCCACTCATTGGTGAGTGAATCCATGAGTAGAGGATTGGTTGTTTTGAATACATTGTTCGGATTAGGTTGGTCAATTCGGCGAGACCCTGGTCGTCGTTTGTCGCGGACCATTGCCCCCAATGCAGCCAGAACCAATACACGTTCATTGAGTCGGCGCGGGCTGCGTCATCAAAGCTGACCCCCAATTCATCGGCGTATTCCTGGTACCAACTCTCCAGCCCGTTCGTTCTCATCAAACTGTCACGCATATCATCGTTCAAGGCTGTTGCCAACAACGCCTCGCCTACACCAGCTGATCGGTTAAGCCGATTAGTCTCAGCCGCAACCTTTTTCGCGAAGCTTACCTGGACGGCTAAATACGCGAGCGTCACGATCACAGCTGACGCGCCTAGTATTTCGCCAACCGCCCCGATTGCATCCCAATTCACTAATACTTTCCCCCACCTAAATGCTTAACTCGTAATTCTAACCGATTCGAAAACCGTTAGCTTTTGCGTCAAAGCGACGAACCCGACTGGCCAAAAGTTATGGCAATCTCTCGAGTTTGTCGCGCAGGATATCGAACGCAGGTTTTCGTGATCTACTTCGCGCCGTAGGGGAAAGCGGACGCGCCAGACTGGGTATTCGACTTCGCGTTATAGCCCATAGGAGCCATTGCTGCTGCCCACTCGCAGAAACTTATGGACGGGTGGTATATGATCGGTACGAAATAGAAGAAGGGAGAAAATTTGTGGTCGATCAGTGGGTTTTTCAAAGTGAGACTTTTGGCAACTGCAATTGCGCGTCTAACTGCGGGTGCCAATTTAACGTGCCTAGCACACATGGGTTTTGTCAATTTGTCGAAGGTGGCCATATCGTCAACGGCCACTACAACGACACGCCTCTAACCGGTTTGAATTGGGCGTTTACGATGATTTGGCCAGGGGAAATTGCCGAAGGCAGCGGCAAGCGCCAGGTGATCATAGACGAGCGTGCAGACGCAGCTCAACGTGAAGCGCTGGAGAGGATCGTAGCAGGTCAGGTAGGTGCGCCAGGGAGTAATCACTTTTCGGTTTTTGGTAGCACATGCACCGAGTTTGCCGACACACTGTTTTTACCGATTAATTTCGAGATCGACATCGCCGGGCGCACTTCTCGCCTCGTGGTACCTGGTCTTATTGATGGTAGCGGTGCGCCAATCATCGACGAGTTCAGCGGTGCGCCTTTCCATATTGCGATCACCCGCCCATCCGGCAGCTTCGAGTTTACCTATGCGGAGATCGGCGCCGGTACGTCAACGGTACAGGGCGAGATGGCAATGGACCTAGATACCACGTATGCGCAGTACTGTGAACACCATTACAATCAAGATGGGCTCGTTTTAGCTGCGTGATTGATATGTCTGCGATCCCACTGCGCAGGTGGGACCAGATTCTACTCACTACTTCTCTGCTGCTAGTCGTCCTGCTTGCGTGGCTTTACTTGTTTGTCCTCGCCGACGGAATGGCGGCAATGGAAGCGTCTGGCATGGACATGTCGATGGCCAGCATGCGAGCGTGGGACTTTACCGACTATTGGCTCATGTTCGCTATGTGGAGCATCATGATGGTGGGCATGATGGTGCCCACTGCCTTGCGAGCGGTAATGATCTATGCGCGCATAGCCCATTCGAGCAGAGACAACTATGTTGTGGCTTCCACAGCATGGTTCGTGGTTGGCTACGTCGCGATATGGACCGGCTTCAGTGCGGGCGCTACCTTGTTGCAGGCCGTGCTGGAGAATCTTGGCCTGTTGTCGATGGCGATGGTGAGTTCCAGCGACAATTTGGGCGCTGGTTTGCTGATTGCCGCCGGTATCTATCAATTGAGTCCTTGGAAAGATGTGTGTCTCAAACACTGTCAATCCCCGGCCCAGTATCTGGCGGGTCGGTTCGGTCCCCGAGCAATTGACGGCCTGAGGCTAGGCGCAGGCCATGGTGGCTATTGTCTAGGCTGTTGTTGGTTGTTGATGTGCCTACTATTTGTCGGTGGCGTGATGAATCTACTTTGGATCGCATTGATTACTGGGTTTGTGTTACTCGAAAAGCTACTGCCGGTTTCCTATGGGCTTTCGCGGGTGAGCGCGGCACTTATGATCATCACGGGTATGGGCTATATTTGGGTATTGACAAGTTAAAACCTCGGTTTCAACAAGTTATCAACTAACACTTAATCTAAGAGGCTGTCACTGCGTCCCATGTAGCGAATGATCTAAGCCGAAATCGCGGTACTG
>JBNMMV010000359.1:0-4276 GCA_051270205.1 Limisphaerales bacterium | reverse complement strand
CCTTTGACACCATAGTGGATGCGTTTTCGATTCTATTTCGGTTGATTTCAGACCATACTGTCAAACTTGAACTTTGTTACAAAATTAATGGCAGCAGCATGAGTTATTTGGAAACAGGTACTGGGCATGTCTATTTTGAAGATCACCCCCGCATCAAAGGTACAACAGAGCAGGGTACGCTCCTATTGGTGCATGGCTGGGGTATGAGTGTTAGGTGTTGGGACCCAATATTGCCGGCGCTGGTAGGGGGCGGATATAGGGTGGTCTCAATAGACCATCGTGGTTGTGGGCTATCTGACAAAGATTTCGATGACATGAGCATCAGCGCCATCGCCGGTGACGTGGTAGCCCTAGTAGAGCACTTAGCCTTGGAGAAGGTCGTGTTAAACGGCTGGTCCCTTGGTGGTGCGGTTGTGGTTGAAGCCGCAAGCTTGTTAGGCGAGTCTTGCGTCGCTCTTGTGCTAACAGGAGGCGCAACACCGCTGTATACGCAAAAAGACGATTTCGAATTCGGCGGTACTGATGAAGACGTAGCCGGTACGTTGCAAGCCTATGAGAACGACCGCCTGAACTTTCTTCAAGGTTTGAGCACCATCATCTGTGTCAAAGACGTAGGCGCCCACATCGAAGATTGGATGTATCGAATCTTTCTAGAAGCATCGCCAAGAGCCGGTGCCACACTGGCAGGACTTGCGCAACTTGACCAACGAGAAATGTTGATGGCGCTCGACATGCCTATTATTTCCCTTTTTGGTAGTGAAGACGGCTTTGTTGCACCGCCCATTTGCCGGTGGGTGGGTGAACATCATCCACGAGCGCAGTTAGCCGAGTTCCCGGGCGTGGGGCACGCGCCATTTATTGAGGAACGAAAGGGCTACTTAGCCGCACTATTCAAATTCCTTGGAGAAGCACAATGAACTACGGCCTTTGGTATGACTTTCGCAACCCCGCACCATGGCAGCGGCCATTCGACGAGTTCTATGCAAGCACGCTCAGCCAAATAAGCGAAGCGGAGAACCTCGGATTCAACTCTGTTTGGTTAACAGAACACCATTTTTGTGAAGATGGGTACACGCCCTCTCCCCTGGTGCTGGCCGCGGCAATAGGGGCGGCAACTCAGAATATGCGCATTGGCACCAACTTGATGTTGTTACCGCTGCACGACCCCATACGCCTCGCAGAGGACGCTGCAACCTTATCTTTAACAACCAATGGCCGATTCGATCTTGGGCTAGGTATTGGCTACCGCCAACTCGAGTTCGATCAGTTTGGACGCAAGCTTTCCCACCGACCCTCGATGATGGAAGAAGGGGTTGAGATTATTCGCCGTGCTTGGTCTGGCGAACCAGTTAATTTCGAAGGCAAACGCTTTAGTGTAGGCGACCTGCGAATCACCCCAGCGCCTGTACTGAAACCTGACCTGCTCCTGGGTGGCATGGCCGAACCCGCCATCGCGCGTGCTGCTCGCATTGGCGATGGGTTTCTGTGCACCGGTGGTATCGGTTTGGATCTCTACAGCGAGGCACTAACCGCGATTGGTAAATCTCCTACCGACGGAAAAGCAGTATTGGGCTGTTGGGCGATCATCGCTGAGGACCCGGAAGCCGAAGCTGCCCGCATTGGTGAACACGTGCTCTACCAAACCAACGAATACATTCGCTGGGGTGCATTTGGTCCACCAGATGAAACGCCACTGTTCGAAACCGCAAGTGATGCTGTAGAAAACGGTTTATACGAGCTATGGGATGCAGATACGGCAGTCTCCAATCTTAAAAAGTTGCAAAGTGACTACCCAATGATCAGCGACATTCATTTTTGGGCTCAGTTTCCCGGCGAGTCGATTGAATCCGGTAGTCAACGCCTTAAATATATCGCGGAGCATGTGCTTCCAAAATTGCGCTAACGCTACAATCTACTCATAGGAATCAACATCCATGCGTGAAACAACGCTCAGCATTCTATTGTCTGCACTTCTTCTTACCGGCTGTGCTGCCGAAAATATCGCCGACACGGACGGTTCGGCGCTGACGTTGTCTGCACCACCCATCGCCGACCTAGCCGGAAACGATATTGGTCTCTTAGCGCGTATTCACTTTGCCACCCATACAGCTGATTTTGATCGGGCCAGGGCGTTTTACCGAGAACTAGGTTATACAGAAGGGATCACAGGCTTTCCGCTAACAAACACGCATCAGATGGCACGCGCGTTAGGTATGTTTGATATTTGCCAGTACGAGCTTGCCAAAGGCGAAGTCATGGCATTGCCAGGCAGCCCAAATCCAGCAAGCATAGACTTGTTACAATTCAAGACACCTTTTAACGATGCCCCTCCTTACGAATTTCCCAACCACCTTGGCATGGCTTACGCTGTTTACGCTACATCCGATTTCGACGCCGACACCGCCCACCTCAAAGAGCTAGATACAGAATTCTTAGCACAGCCTTATGGCTCTCGAGGCGAACGATTCGTATTCTTCCGTGATCCCGATGGCGTCTTGTATAAACTGTCAGAAACCCTCGAGTCGGATGCGGAGCATGCTGATGCTGGCATTGCGCAAACCGCTATGAACATTTTCGACATGCCCTATATCGCCATCAATGTCTCCGACCTTGATGCCTCGCTTGCGTTCTACGCACAATTTGGCTATCAACCGTTAGCCGCTCCCGCACTCCAAGACGGCTCTCTCGAAGAAGGACAAGCGTATGGCCTAGACCAGCCCATTAAAGTCCGCAGTGTCGATATCGCAATTTCTCGTGGCGACAACCACCGCCTGCGATTGTCTCAGTGGCTTGCACCGTTTGACGATAAACCCGCCTACCCCGCTCCAATCAACCACATTGGTCTTAACCGAGTAGCGGTACTGGTGGCCGATTTAGACCGCGCCGTGGACATATTGAAATCCCAAAACGTACCTTTTCTGTCAGAACTCGCACCTTGCTGTTCAGGCACCGGTGACGACAAAACGGCCATTGTCCACGCCATCGACCCAGATGGCGTGTTTATTGAGTTGGTTGGCGGCATCGCGCCACGACCGGCCTTACCCCAACCCGAAGCTTGCCCACCATTGGAGATAAAGTATCCACCAGCGCCTCGTTAACGTGCAGACTCGTTTTAAACACAATTTGACCCGAATACCTCAACAGCTGCTCCTGGCAGCCAGTTTCCTCATGCCTGCCGCAGCTTGGGCAAACTCAACCTGCGAGTCACCTACTGCGCCGTCTACCAGCCAACTAGCGAACTATTCGACTGGCTGGGGCATAGACGAACGCAATACACGCTACCAACCCAAATCGATGTTAGACAGCACTAGCATCGACAAACTGAGTCTTAAATGGGTTTACGGACTTGCGAACAACACCCCTCGCTCCTATCCATTGATTACCGAAGAGACCATCTACGTTGGCGATGGCAATCGCGGTCTTGTGGCGCTAGACCGCGAGACTGGCTGTGAGCGTTGGGTATTTCCTCACGAGGGTGAAATTAGCACCGCAGTCATACCAACAGAAATCGCTGGCCAGCCTGCGCTTCTGTTCAACGATCGTACCACCGGCATTTACGCCATAGCTGCGGACACTGGCACTTTAATCTGGCACGCTGAAGTCGATGAAGATCCTCTGGCTTGGTATTCAGGCACACCGATTATTCAAGGTAATCGGGTATATGCCCCCATTTCATCTTTCGAAGTGGCATTGGCATTCAATCCTTTCTATGGATGCTGCACCACTAGCGGTGGTTTGGCAGCCTTTGATTTGGCAACTGGCAACAAAGTTTGGTATTTACCCACCATTGCCGAGGCACCTCAAAAAACCGGTACCCATTGGGGCTTTGTGCAGAAATACGGTCCGAGTGGCGCGACAGTATGGGGTGCGCCTAGTTTCAACCAAGAAACCAACACGATTTACTTCGGCACTGGCCAAAATTACTCCCACCCTACAACTGACACCAGCGACGCAATTTTCGCCGTCAACGCGAATGACGGAACAGTCCGTTGGCATCGCCAATTCACGGCTAACGATGCTTACACCGCTGCGTGCAATATTGTCGCTCTGAACCACCCCAACTGTCCCGACCCTATGGGACCGGACGTAGATTTTGGTGCGGCAACTATTCTTGCCACCACGCTTACTGGTTCAGGCATCCTCATTGCCGGTCAAAAATCAGCCGACGTGTACGCCCTAAACCCAGATTCCGGCGATGTGGTTTGGCACCAAAAGGTCGGTCGTGGCGGCATTATTGGTGGCGTCCATTGGGGCATGGCCGTCAACGAAAACAAAG
>JBNMMV010000358.1:0-4279 GCA_051270205.1 Limisphaerales bacterium | reverse complement strand
CCGCGAAACTACTAATAAGACCTATTAGCACGACCTATTAGCACGACAAGGAACGAGATTTAATGCCTACTTTTGTATATATGACGAGTTGCGATGGCTGTGGACATTGCGTCGATATCTGCCCATCGGACATCATGCACATAGATCCAACGCATCGGCGTGCGATTAACATCGAACCTAATTTCTGCTGGGAGTGTTACTCCTGTGTGAAAGCCTGTCCGCAGAATGCAATTGATGTCAGAGGCTATGCTGATTTCGCGCCCTTAGGCCACAGTGTTCGTGTGCTTCGTGAAGAGGCCAAGGGCACAATTTCCTGGAAGGTTAAATTTCGTGATGGTCGGGAGAAAAATTTCGAGTCGCCGATCAGAACAACTCCATGGGGCTCCATCAAGTCGCCGGCCGATTATGATGCGCCCAGCGCAGAATCTTTCAAATCGCAGGAATTGGCGCATGAACCGGAGGCGCTCAATATTGACAAGTTGCCAGCCCTGAACCCGGATCAACTCAAGCAGGTGTTGGTCTGATGGGTTTGTTAGGTGGAAAGAAAACCATCCATGTAGATTCCGATGTACTGGTTATCGGCGGCGGCATGGCGGGTTGCGGCGCGACTTACGAGTCACGCTATTGGGGACGCGACATGAAGGTCGTCTGCGTCGAAAAAGCCAATATCGAACGCAGCGGCGCGGTGGCACAAGGCCTGTATGCCATCAATTGCTATATGGGTATGCAGTGGGATGAGAATCAGCCCGAAGACCATGTTCGCTACGCACGTAACGATCTTATGGGCCTGGTACGTGAAGATCTAGGCTACGACATCGCTCGACACGTTGACTCCACTGTGCACAAGTTTGAGGAGTGGGGCCTGCCGATCATGAAAGATCCGGAAACCGGCCGCTATCAGCGCGAAGGCAAATGGCAGATCATGATTCACGGCGAAAGCTACAAGCCAATTGTTGCTGAGGCTGCACGCAAAGCCGCTACCAAGATTTATAACCGCATCATGGTCACTCACCTGCTAATGGATAAGACCAAGCCTAAGCGGGTCGCTGGCGCGGTTGGCTTCAATGTGCGCACCGGGGACTTCTATGTCTTTCACGCCAAGGCGGTAGTCGTCGCAGCTGGTGGTGCTTCGCATATTTATAAGCCGCGCGCGTCTGGTGAAGGCATGGGCAGGACGTGGTATGCGCCGTGGAGTAGTGCATCTGCATACGCGCTACCCATTCTGGCAGGCGCCAAGATGATGCAGATGGAAAATCGCATTGTATTGACGCGATTCAAGGATGGCTACGGGCCGGTGGGCGCGTACTTCCTGCATCTTAAGACCTATACGGAAAACGCCTACGGCAACGAATATGAGTCGACTTGGTACGACAACACTAAAGAGATGGTGGGTGACTATATCGACCGACACCCAACACCGACGTGTCTAAGAAATCACGCGATGCTGGAAGAAGTTAAGGCCGGTAGAGGCCCGATTCGGATGGTGACCAAAGAGGCATTTAAAGATCCGCACCTCGAGACCATCGGCTGGGAGAACTTCCTCGGCATGACGATCGGTCAGGCCGTTGTCTGGGCATCACAGAACATTGATCCGAAACACACCAACCCAGAGCTGACGACATCTGAGCCTTACGTCATGGGCTCGCACGCAACCTGTTCTGGTGCATGGGCGAGTGGACCGGAGGACTACGCTCCGGCTGAGTATCAGTGGGGCTACAATCGTATGATGACGGTTGACGGCTTGTTCGGTGCCGGCGATACCATTGGTGGTACCGCGCATAAATTCTCGTCCGGGTCATTTGCTGAAGGGCGGATCGCAGCGAAAGCGGCCGTCAACTACATCAATGACCTCGGTAAGGATCAGCCCAAGGCTAGTGAAGAAGAGTGGGAGAGCCTTAAGGAAACGGTCTTTAAACCGATGGCGCACTACGAAGAGTACCGCAACGAAATTGTCGGCGGAACCGTTTCACCGAGTTACATTCTGCCTATCCAGGGCCTGCAACGACTTGAGAAAATCATGGATGAGTACGTTGGTGGTATCAGTTCGCACTACACCACCAACGAACCTTTGCTCACACGTGGTCTGGAATTGTTGGAAATGCTCAAGGAAGACCTCGCCTGCCTTGGCGCCGAAGATTTGCACCAACTACAACGCGCCTGGGAATTGCAGCATCGAGTATTGGCATCCGAGTCCGTCACGCATCACACCATGTTCCGCAAGGAAACCCGTTGGCCGGGGTACTACTATCGAGCGGATCATCCCAAGCTTGATGACGAAGATTGGCATTGCTTTACTTTGTCACAGTACGATCGCGAATCTGACAAGTGGAGCATGGAAAAAGCGCCCGTTTATCACATCATCGATTAGCATTAGTGCTAATTGCCCAGATTAGCGATACGCATATCCTGGCACCAACTGCGGATCATCCATCCGTGGAATTGCGTGCAGGCTGGTTGCGGCAGTGTGTTGCCGAAATCAACGAGCAGCGGCCTGACGTCGTTATTTTTACCGGCGATACTGTGCAAACAGGGCAAGCGGAGGAGTATGAGTACTTGCGGGAGCTTTTGGCTCCGTTAAAGGCGCCGCTGTATGTCGTACCCGGTAATCGTGATGACAATCGCATGCTGCGAACTGTGCTAAAGGGCACTGCAAGCCTTCCCGAGAACACCGATATTCTCCAATATGTTGTCGACCAACACGCGGTACGATTGATTGCGATTGATTCGACGGATGTTGGGGAGCGCAAAGGAGTCTTTGGCAGCGAACGTCAATCGTGGCTTGAGGCTGCGCTAAGTGAGAAACCGCAGCAGTCGACGATCTTGTTCATTCATCACCCGCCATTTGATATAGGTGATCACTATATCGGTGGTTACAGACGCCAGGAAGAGGCTGTTGCACTCACCAATATCGTACAACGACACCCACAAGTGAAAGCATTGTTGTGCGGCCATGTTCACCGCTCCGTTGATCGGGCATGGGCGGGGTCGCGCGCAATTGTGATGCCAAGTGTTGCGGTTGACCTGCGTAAGGAAGTTGACGAGGCGATAGCGAAGAATCGGCCGATCTATATGCTGCACCGGCTATCTGATGGGTCGGAGCTTAGCAGCGAAAGCAGAGTCGTTAGCGGCTAGCGCGAATCGTGTAGCCGCGTCGCGCTGATCAACAGGATCGCCAACATCGCATAGCACAACGTGCTGAACTGCAAAATGAAATGGTTGTTGGTGGCAGCAACAATCTGACTGGTAACCCACGGGCTTACCGCTGTGCCGAGTGTCGCGCCCAATAACAGGGTGGAAACCAGGCGTGGCGTTGGAACTTTCACCATCTGTGTCCCGTACGAGAGCACAACTTTCAGAAGACTGAAGTTCGCAACACCCCAAATAAACGTCAGCAGAGGCAATATCGACAAGTTACTAAATGCCCACGGTGGAATTGAGCACAGACAAGTGAGGATTGCTGCAATCAGTACCAGCTTTCTAACGCCGATTCTTACGACCCACCAAGCAACCACAAGCTGAGACACAAACAACCCCAGCCAAAACAATGTCACCAGACGGCCGGCCTGTTCAACGTTCGCGCCCAATTGTTCTTGCGCATAGTTGGGTAGCCACCACAACATTGAGAACTGCCCCAGGGTGTAGAGAAATAACGCGCCTATACACAGCCAAATCGACACCGACCACGGCTCGGCGGAAGCCTCAAGCGAATCGGCCGTCCCTGTATCCGGGAATCGAGAGAAAAAAGTTAACAGCAGGATAAGCCCAGCAACGGCAGCAACAAACTGGTAAGTGCCAGTCCAGTGAACACCTGCGGCAACCAAGGTCGTTGCAAGTGCGGCGCCGGAAAAACCAGCAACACTGAAAGAGGCGTCTGTGATAACCAGCATAGAAGCGCGACGTGCGGCATCGTAAGTCTTCGAGATGACCAATGCGGCTGAAGCGAGACCAAGACCACAACAAACGCCCACCAAGCCCAGTGCCAGACCAACTTTCATTAGGTCGTCGTTGAAGTTAAGCGATATCAGACTCGCAACAATCAGCGCGTAGACCAGAAGGAAGACGGTGCGAACCTTAAGAACGTCGAAAATAACCAGCGCTAACGCCGCTCCAGTCATGTTGCCGAATGTGAGCCAGCCAAACTGAGCGGTGACATCAGTTATTGGCCGCTCAAACAACTCCGCCATCGGACCTGAAATTATTCCAATCGGTGCCAGCATTCCCGACATGACGAAATACCCCAGAAAGCTGACGAGCGTTATTCTTTGCTTATTGTCTAAGA